>CAXNJA010000269.1:0-3010 GCA_964202555.1 Mycobacterium sp. | reverse complement strand
TGCCCTTTGCCCAGCGCGACGGTCAAAAAGGCTTTAACCGCAGGCGCGACATCGCCGGCCGGGTACTTCGAGCACACCAGTGAGTAGGTGGCGAGCATGATCGGGTAGGTGCCGACCTCGGTCGGCGTGTAGAACGACGACGTATCCAGCACCAGGTCATTGCCCTGGCCCTTGACTTTCACGTCATCGATCGCCTTGCCAGCCGACTCGACGGTGAGCCGCACCGGTTCGGGGCCGGCAGAGGTCACGATGTCGGCGACGGCCAGGCCTCGGGCCTTGGCGAACGACCACTCGTTGTAGGTGATTGATCCGGGGGTGCTGCTGATCGCGGCGGAGGTTCCCTCGTTACCCTTGGCGCCTTCGCCTACCCCGCCGTTGAACGTCTTGCCCGCGCCTTTGCCCCAGGCTCCCTCGGAGGCGGCGTCGAGATACTTCTGGAAGTTGTCGGTGGTACCGGATTCGTCGCTGCGGAAGATCACCACGATGGGCTGCGCCGGAAGGGTCTTGCCGGGATTCAGCGCTGCGATCTGCGGATCGTCCCAACTCTTGACGGTGCCGTTGAAGATCTTTGCTACCGTCGGTCCGTCGAGGATCAGCGCGTCGACGCCGGGAGCGTTGTAGGTGATGGCGATCGGCCCGAACACCATCGGAAGATTCCATGCCTCGGCGCCGCCGCAGCGGGCCGCGGCCTTCTCCACCTCACCCTTGTCGGGGTTCAGGGGTGAGTCACTGCCGCCGATGTCGGTCTGACCGCCGACGAACTCGGACACCCCCGCACCGGACCCACTGGAGGTGTAGTTGAGGGTGAAACCGGCGCACGCCGCCTCGTAGGCGGTGACGAATCGAGTCATGGCGTTGGCCTGGGCGGTCGCACCGGAGCCCTTCAGGGACTTCTTGCCACCACAGGCGACGGTGCCTGCGGCTTCACCACCGGAGGAGGTGCCGGCGTTGTTGTCGCTTCCGCACGCGGTCAGAGCCGCGACCGCGGTGGCCGATACCGTGACGACGAGCACTTTGCCGAAGTTTCTCAGATCCACCCTGTTGCCTGCCTTCTGTCTCATTCCGGGATGCCAGCCGCAAGGTATGCGTACCGAGTTGCCACTTCACCGATGGCCGGTGAACGGAGGGTGAACAGCGTTTCGGGTGTCAATCCGGCATGTAGGCGGTATCGACGCTGGACCTGCGGAAACCCAATGACTCGTAGGTCTTGATCGCAGCGACGTTGTCGGATTCTGCGTACAAGATCACAGTCGCCTGGTCCTCGGATCCCAGCCGCTGGCGCAGATGGTCGAGACCCACGGCGGTCAGCACCCTCCCCAGGCCGCGGCCCTGCGCTGCGGGATCCACGCCCAGCACATAGACCTCGCCGAGACGATCGTCGTGGACTTTCGTCCAGTGAAATCCGCGCAGAGCACCGCGCTCATCGAAGGCCAGAAACAGCCCCCGCGGGTCGAACCACGGTTCGGCGAAGCGTTCGGCAAGGTCGCTGTCCGTCCAGCCGCCCTGCTCGGGGTGCCAGGAAAACGCGGCGTTGTTGACTCGCAGCAGCTCCGGGTCGTCGTGGCTGCCACTGTAGGTGCGAATCGAAACACCCCGGGGGACGCCGGGGTGCGTGACGCCAGCCAACGGCCGTCGCATCTGGACGAGCTCACGAACCGCGCGTAGGCCAAGCGTGGCTGCCAGCGCCTTGGCGACCGGCAGGGTGCCGTGGGCCCAGACCCGAACCGGCACGCTGCTGTGCTCCAGAGCGGCCCTCATCAGCGCCGTGCCGATACCGCGCCCCCGAGCCGCCGGATGCACGACCAGTTCGACGGTGCCCTGGGGTGTCAGATTGAGGTAGCCCGCCACGGTGCCGGGCGGGCCGACGGCGAGCAGATGCGCACCCTCTTCGGCGGCCAGGTCGCGAAGGACCTGCTCACCAACCGGTGACACCCCGTCGATGCGCTCGGCGTCGGCGACAAGCGTCCGAACGGCCTGCTGATCGGCAGCAGAGAGGTTCCGGTGCCAGGCCAGAGCCGTCACTGACCGGGAAACGACGCCGACATGTCAGCATCGCTTTCGGTGTCGGACCCGTCGGCGTCGCTGGGCTCGTCCTCGGTTGCCGCGGTGCGACCCCGTGCCGGCCGGACCGCCTTGTAGCCGACGTTACGCACGGTGCCGATCAGGGCCTCGTATTCCGGACCGAGCTTGGCGCGTAACCGCCGGACGTGGACGTCGACGGTCCGGGTGCCGCCGAAGAAGTCGTAACCCCAAACCTCCTGCAGCAGTTGGGCGCGGGTGAAAACCCGGCCTGCATGCTGGGCCAGGTACTTCAGCAGTTCGAACTCTTTGTAGGTCAGGTCCAGCGGGCGACCGCGCAGTCGGGCCGTGTACGTGCCCTCATCGATCACCAGTTCACCGAGGTTGACCTTGCCGGCGCTCTCCTGGTTGGCAAGCCCCCCGCGCCGGCCGGCCAGCAAGCGCAACCTGGCCTCGATCTCGGCGGGACCGGTGCTGGGAAGAAGGATTTCATCGATGCCCCAGTCGACATTCACCGCGACAAGACCGCCCTCGTTGACCACCGCGATCACCGGCACGGATCCACTTGTGGTGCCCAACAGCCGGCACAGGCCGCGCGCAGCAGCCAGTTCGGTGCGCGCGTCCACGATCGCTACGTCGGCCGACCCCGCCTCCAGCAGGGACGCCACCTCGGTGGGCGCCGCGCGCACGGTGTGCGCCAACAGCGCCAACGAGGGCAGCACAGACTCCGGATCGGGGTCGGCGGTGAGCAACAGCAGGTCCAACAAAATCTCCTGGTTTGCCCCCTACTCTAACCTGCGACCTGCTGTTTCGACGATCTAGGCGGTCCGCGAGCACGGTAGGCGAGAATGACCGGGTGCGAAAGCTAGTGACCGCCGCAGGCGCTTCCGCTCTGACGATCGCGTTGGGAGCGGTCGGTGTGGATACCGGAGCGGCGATCTACGCCGAGTACCAGCTTGCCCGGCATGTCCGCAGCGCAGCGGACCTGACT
>CAXNJA010000268.1:0-3011 GCA_964202555.1 Mycobacterium sp. | reverse complement strand
TTCAAGGGCACCCACATCGCCCTGGACGAGGTGACCACCGACCGGGCCCGAACCATCATGGTCGACTCCCCCGGCATCAACGCCTACGCCGACGGCGACTATGTCTGCCCGCTTCCGGCGGAGATTTCGGCCGTACCCAAGGCGCTGACAATCTTCATCAGATAGTTGCCGCCGTCGACGCGCGTACCCCCGCCGCGCGTGCCCCCGCCGGTAACTAATGTCGGGCCGTGATCTACTCCGGTGCCTCCGGCCGCTCCGACGGGGTGGGTTTGCGCGCAGGAGACCTCAGCGGCCGCCGCAAGGCCGCTGTCCTTGCGACCTGCTGCCTCGCCGTGCTGATCACCGGGATGGACCTGACCATCGCCAACCTCGCCATCCCAGCTATTCGGACCGACCTGGCAGCCACCGCCGCGCATGCCCAGTGGGTTATCGCGATCTACGCACTGGGCGTGGCGTCGCTGCAATTGCTGGGCGGCGCCGCCGGTGACAGGTTCGGCCGACGCCGGATCCTGCAGATCGGAACCGCGATATTCATGGTCGGTTCTCTGCTGTGCAGCCTGGCACCCGACATCAATGTCCTGATCGGCGCACGAGCGGTCCAGGCAGTGGGCGCCTCGATGATGAATCCGGTTGCGCTGGCGATCATCAGCCAGGTCTTCGTCGGGCCCGTCGAACGGGCCCGCGCGATCGGCATCTGGGGGTCGGTGTTCGGCGCGTCACTGGCGCTGGGGCCGGTCGTCGGAGGAGTGCTCATCGACGCGCTCGGGTGGCGCTCGGTGTTCTGGATCAACCTCCCCGTCGGCGCGGTGGCGATCGCCCTGTGTGCGGTGCTGGTGCCGGAAAGCAGATCGGCGACGATTCGCGGCATTGATCCGGTCGGGCAGTTGCTGGCTGCGTGCAGCCTCTTCGGACTGGTGCTCGTCCTGATCGAGACCCCGGGCCGGGGCTGGACACATCCGTGGATCATGGCCACTGCCGTCGCCGCGGTATTGGCGTTCGTGGGCTTCCTGCGCTACGAGGCGTGGCACGCCGATCCATTCATCGAACTGCGGTTTTTCCGCTCGATTCCGTTCGCGTCGGCAGCACTGACCGCATTGTTCGTCTTTATCGTCTGGGGAGCCTTCCTCTTCATGATGTCGATCTACCTGCAGGGCTGGCGGGGCTACCCCGCCGTGCATGCAGGTCTGTTGTTACTGCCGGTGGGGCTCGCCGTCCTGGTGTTCTCGCCGATCTCGGGCCGGATGGTCGGCCGGGTCGGCAGCAGGCCGCCGCTTGTTATCGCCGGGCTGATGATCGCCGCGATGTCGACGATGCTGATCTTTCTGACTCCGATGGCGCCGCGATGGTTGCTGATGCTGATCTTCGTATCCTTCGGCATCACCTTCGGCATGGTCACCGTGCCGATCAACTACGCCGCAGTGAGCGGTATGCCGCAGGACCGTGCCGGCGCAGCGGCGGGAATCACCAGCACCAGCAAGCAGGTTGGCATCAGTCTGGGAGTCGCGCTCAGTGGCGTGCTGGCCGCCGGAGCACTGTCACCCCCCGTCGGGGACTTCACCTCAGCGGCCGATCCGCTCTGGCTGTTTCTCCTCGTTCTGGGGCTGGCAATCGCCGCGCTGGGCGTCCTCTCAACCTCGCCACGAGCCAAGCGGTCAGCCGAGCGGTTGGCCCCGTTGATCTCCGCGCAAGACCCGCCCCTGACTGCCCCGCCGCGATCACCGCGGCTCTGAGCCGAACTCTCAGGAATCGGCCGGGGTCAGCACGGCCACGGCTTCGGCGCGGTGGGTTCCCTGCCAGACCCAGTGCAAGTGCCATCCGCAACGTCGGGCCATGTCGACGACTTCCTCCCGGTCGGCGGGGAAGTCATAGGTGCTCATGTGCGCCACGAGGGCTTCGCGCGCCTCGTGTTCCAGGACGGTCCAGTCGCCGCGAATACGGGTCGCGTAGCGGGCCGCGTATTCGGGAATGGATTCACCCGGATTCCGGAAGACGTCGGCCCACACGAACAGACCGTCGGGGTGGGTCCGCCGGCGAAGTGCGGTGAGGAAGTCCGTCTTCTGGGAGTCGGTGAGGTGGTGCAACACCAGTGCGGCGTGGACGAGGTCGAACGTCGGGCCCTCGGCGTCGACGAACGCCGTCACATCGACCCGGTGGAACTCCGCGATGAAGGGCACCGGGCCCAGGGCGGCGCGCGCCGCGGGAAGCACCTGCGCGGTGATGTCCACACCGCAGTAGGAGCCCAGTGGCAGTCCGGCGAACACCGATGCCATCTGTGCGAGATCGCCGCAGCCGAGATCGAGAAGATGGGCTCGGCCCTGCCGCTCGGGATGGTCAGCCAGCCATGCGGTGAGGGCGCTGTCGCACGCGGCCGCTAATCCGCGGTGCTCCATCCAGTCGTGGTCGACCACGCTGCGGTACGTCTGCCACTGGCGCTCGAACAAGTCCATGGCTCTCCTCCGTCTGGGGCCATTAGACCTGATTGGGTCCCGGCCTCCCAGTCGCGTTCACTAACCCACTCCGCGGTTGAGCCAGCTGACCTCGCCGCTGTCGCCACCGTCGCGGTAGGCCTCCAGAGCCTCGTCCCACGCGGTGCCCAGCACGGTGTCCAGTTCGGCTGCCAGGGTGTCGGCCCCGGCCGCCATCAGGGTGCGCAGCCGCATCTCGCCCACCATGATGTCGCCGTTGGCGCTCATCGGCCCGCTCCAGAGCCCCAACTGCGGGGTATGGCAGTACCGCTGACCATCCACGCCGGGGCTCGGGTCCTCAGTGACCTCGAAGCGCAGCACTGACCACTGCCGCAGCGCGTTGGCCAACCGGGCGCCGGTTCCCACCGGCCCAATCCAGTTGGTGACCGCGCGCAGTTGTCCGGGCATAGCCGGCTGCGGGGTCCACTTGAGGTTCGCCCCTGCTCCCAGGGTCGACGACAACGCCCACTCGACGTGTGGGCACACCGCCGCGGGTGAGGAGTGGAGGTACACCACACCTGTCGTCGCGTCGGCGAACTGGTTCGA
>CAXNJA010000267.1:0-3032 GCA_964202555.1 Mycobacterium sp. | reverse complement strand
GCGGTGTCCGGATCGGCGGCCGCGCTGGCCGCCCCGAGCAGGCCGACGCCCGACGCCACAGCGGTTGCGAGAACGGTTCTGAGTAGCACCCATCCACTCTAACCAGATGTTTCAGGTGCTGTCGCGCAGCGTCACCCGGAACTGCATGACCCGGTAGGGCCAGCCCCGCGCGGTGTTCCATTGCGACACAACCAGTCCTACTCCGCCTTCGACGTCCAATCGGCTGCCCGGTAGCACGTAGCCGCCGTAAAGCTGGGCCACCCGGCAGCTGTCGTGGTCCTCGCCGTCCCACTCGCAGCCGCGCACCGGCCGCTGGATCGGAACCTCGGTCAGATCGTCGGTCGGCGCGGTCAGCGTGCGGTAGCCCAACGCGTAGGCCGAGGAGAGGAAGCCGCCCAACACCCATGTGCCGCAATCCAATCGCCGAAGCGACAGCTCGCCCCAGGTCTCACCGGGTGGAGTGATGACCGCGGCGTCCTGACCCCACTGTCCGTCCGCCCATGCCAGGTAGGCGGACTGATCCCCGATGCGGTCGGGGCGAACCCGGCGCAGGATCAGACCCTTGTTGCGCTGAAAACCGGTCGAGACCACATACACCCACCCGTCGGTGGGGTCGTAATCCCAGGTCCAGCACTGCGCGTGCCCGCTGTAGAGGCCCGCACCGAACTTGGCTGAGGGCCCGAGGTTGCGCCAGCTGGTCCCGTTGTCGTCGGAGCGCCAGATCTCGGTCCACCGCACGTTGCCGATTCCCTGGTTGACGATGGCGTGCAGATACAGGGTGTCGCCGACTCGCAGCAGGTCGGACGGAATGACGGTGCTGATGCCGCGGCGCAGCAGGCCTGGGGTGTTGCGGTGCCGGTAGTGCCACAGTTGGCGCGCGTAGCCGGGGTCGGCCCCGCCGGCGGTGCGGTAGACGATCGGGTGGGTGGCGTCGCCGGTGCCGATCAGGATCACCGGTGAACGCCAGTCCCCGGAGCCGACCCGGGCGCCGGAGAAGGTGTCGCCGAACACCGACACCAGACTGCCGTCGGCGGCGCGCACCGAGGCACCCAGATCGGTGCAGGTGACCCCGAACCGGTCGGTCAAGCCCGGCCCGGTGAGGTCTTTGACCTTCCCGGTGAACTGGGAACGCGATACCAGCGCCATCAGCGCAGCACGTAGTCGGCGGGATCCGGGGAACGGGTCCAGGACCAGAAGTCGACGAGCCGCCAGGGGCTCAGTGAGTGCACCACACCGCGGACGTCCTTGTAGAAGCTGTGGGTGATGCTGGGCTGTGACCAGACCAGGGTCTGCAGTTCGTCCTGGCATCGTCGGTAGTAGTCGTCGTAGACCTCGCGGCGGGGTTCCATTGCCGTCTTGCCGGACGCCAACAGCAGGCCGAGGCATCCCATGATGTAGCGAATCTCGCACTCGGAGTGAAAGATCAGGCTGCCGCCGCTGGCCAGATTTGTGCCGGGGCCGTACATGCAGAAGAAGTTGGGAAAGCCCGGGATGGTGATGCCGAGGTAGGCCGCCGGACGCTGCCCCCAGGCCTCGTGCAACTCCACGCCGTCGCGGCCGGTCACGGTCAGTGATGACAGGAAGTCGTTGACCCGGAACCCGGTGGCGTAGATCAGCACATCGGCGTGGTGGCGATCGCCGTGGCTGTCGACGACGGCGTTCGCCTCGATGTGGTCCACACCGCCGCGTACGAGTTCGACGTTGTCGCGCCGCAGGGTGCGCAGCCAGCTTCCGTTGTCCTGCAACGTGCGTTTGCCGGTTGCGGGGTAGTCCGGGACGACTTTGGCGGCCAGCTCGTCGGCGTGCGGGTCGCCGTCGAGTTGACTGGTGATCCACCCGGTGAACATCAGCCGGGCCATGTCGTTGGCGGCGCTGACGGCGAGCTGCTGATCGGGCCAGTCCGGGTCGACCTTCGCCGCGGCCAGCCCGGTGTCGCAGCCGGGCCAGAAGATCAGGAAGCGGTACCAGCGGCCGTAGAACGGCAGATGCTTGATCGCCCAACGCTTTCCGGGTCCAACTGCGGCGTGGTAGTTCGGGTTGGGAAACATCCACTGCGCGGTGCGCTGGATGATGGTCAGCCGGCCGACGTGCTCGGCAATCGCCGGGGCGATCTGGAATCCGGTGGCACCGGCGCCGATCATCACCACGTCCTTGCCGGTCAGGTCGACGTCGTGGTCCCAGCGGGCGGTATGGAAGGACGGTCCGGTGAAGTCCTGTGCACCGGCGAAATCGGGGATGAACGGGGCATTGAGTTGGCCGACGGCACTGATCACCGCGCGGGCGTGCAGTGTTTCGGCCCCGTCGGGGCCTGAGACCGCGACCGCCCAGGTGCCGGTGTCGTCGTTCCACACCGCGGAGGTCACCGTGGTGTTGAATCGGACGTGCTCGGCGACGCCGTGGCGACCCATCACATCGGCGAAGTAGGCCTGCAGTTCGGGTTGGCGGGCGAAGAATTCGCTCCAGTGGTCGGCCGGTTCGAAGCTGTAGCAGTAGAAGTGATTTCCGACGTCGACCCGGGCGCCCGGATAGGTGTTCTCCCACCAGGTGCCGCCCACCCCGGGGTTCTTCTCGATCACCGTGAACGGGATCCCGGCCTGTGTGAGCCGGATCGCCGCGAGCAGACCGGACTGGCCGCAGCCGATCACCAGCACCGCAAAGTCGGTGCGCGCTCCGGAGTCGCAGACCAGTTCGTCACTGCGGGGATCGGTGCCGTCAAGGCCCATCTCTTCGAGCATCATCGGCACGTACTCATCTGGCACTTCTGCGACGGCGATCCAGTCCATCATCCGTTTCAGCAGCGCGGGATCGACGGGATCGGGTTCGGGGCAACCGCGTTCGCGGTAATCGGTGATGATCTGTAGGGCAAGGCTGCGTGCCGCGGCCTTGTCGTCCTCGGACATGAAGCCCTGCACCTCGTTGAGGAACAGCCCAGCCGGCCGCAACGGACCGTCGAGAATGGACTGGCGCACCGCGGGGTCGTCGGTCATATGCACGCACGACATCAGCAGCGCCGGGATGGACACGTCCTGCAG
>CAXNJA010000266.1:0-3056 GCA_964202555.1 Mycobacterium sp. | reverse complement strand
GGAGCGTGTACTGCTGCTGCTGTAGCGAGTACTGCTGCTGCAACAGCGTGATCGACGTCGAGATCTCACTCACCTGCTTGAGCAGGTCCGCGGCACGGGCCTGCTGGAACGGCAGGTTCTGGATCTGCGCGGCACTCTGCGCACTCATCGCAAAACCCAGCGAGGTGTGGTCCAGCGGGGTGCCCAACGGCCGGGTGATGGACTGCACCATGGCCACACCCGGAGTGCGGAAGACCTCCTTGGCCACCCTCTCCAGCACGATCATGTTGGCCGGGGTGCGCAGATCCCGATCAGTCTCGACCATGAGCACTTCGGGGTTGAGCCGGGCCGCGGAGAAGTGCCGTTCGGCAGCGGCATAGCCGACCGTGGCCGGCGCCCACTCCGGCATGTAGCGGCGGGCGTCGTAGTTGGTCTTGTACCCGGGCAGGGCGAGCAGGCCGATGAGCGCCACCGCGATGGTGGCGACCAGCACCGGTCCGGGCCAGCGCACGATGGCGGTGCCGATACGCCGCCAACCACGAGTTCGCATGGCCCGCTTGGGATCGAACAGACCGAGGTGGCTGCCGATGGTGATCACCGCCGGCGTGAGTGTGAGCGAGGCCAGCAGGACAACCAGCACGCCCAGGCCGGCCGGAATACCCAGACTTTGGAAGTACGGCGTCCGGGTCAGATGCAGGCAGAAGATCGCCGCGGCGACCGTCAGGCCCGATCCGATGATCACGTGCGCCGTGCTGCGATACATAAGGTAGTACGCCGCCAGACGCTCGGTACCGGCTTGGCGCGCCTCCTGATAGCGGCCCAGCAGGAAGATCGCGTAGTCCGTCGCCGCCGCTACGGCGAGCAGCGTCAAAAGGTTGGTCGCGTACGTCGACAATGGGATGACACCGACGTGGCCGAGGTAGGCCACCACGCCGCGGGCGGCCGCCACCTGGATCGCGACCGCCACAAGGGTGAGCAGTGCGGTGAGTAGGGATCGGTAGACGATCAGCAGCATCACCGCGATCACCCCGAAGGTGAGCGCAGTGACCTTGATGTGGCCGCCCTCGCCCACCGAGAACTCGTCGGCGAACAGCGCCGCCGGGCCGCTGACGTATGCCTTGACCCCGGGTGGTGACGGGGTGCCGTCGACGATGTCGCGGACGGCGGCGACGGACTCGTTGGCCTGGCTGCCGCCGGCGTCGCCGGACAGGTACACCTGGATGAGCGCGGCCTTGCCGTCGTTGCTCTGGGCGCCGGCCGCGGTCAGCGGGTCGCCCCAGAAGTACTGCACATGCTGGACGTGCTCGGTGTCGGCTCGCATCCGCTCCACCAGCGCGTCGCCGAAGCGGTGCGCCTCGGCGCCCAGGGGTTGATCGCCTTCGATCACCAGGGTGACCAGGCTGTCGGTGTCGTACTCGCCGAACACCGTTCCCACCCGCTTGGAGGCGATCAGCGACGGTGCGTCCGGCGAACTCGCCGCCACGTTGTGGATGCGGCCCACCTCCTCCAGAGGCGGGACCAGGGCGTTGCTCGCGGCGGCCAGAGCCAGCCAGAAGATCGCGATCGGCACCGCGAGCAGCCGGATCAGGCGCGGGATGGCCGATGGGGCGCCGTGGCGGGTGCTCATCCGAGCCCGCTCATCCGGACTTGTCCAGACAGAACACGTAGGCACTGCGTTCACTTTCCGAGCGCTCCACCTTGACGATCCCGTCGACGGTGATCCGGCAACTCAGGGTGTATCCGTCGGTCTGAGCCTGCAGGTTGAGTAGCACGGCGGGAGTGCTGGTCGAGTCGTCATAGGACCACGGCAGTGCCACGTCGTCCGCCCGTTGCGGGCGGGAGTTGACGTCGGTGTAGGTGATGGTGGCAGTTGCGCCCGGGTCACCGAACACCTCGAGTTGGACGCGTTTGGGGTTGAACGGCTCGATCTGGTCGGCGACGCCGGCGGGGGTGGCGGTGTTCTGTGAGCCGAAGGCTCCCTGCAACCGGTCCACGGCGAAAGCGGCCAGCCCGATGACAACGATCGTCACCCAGACCAGCCATCCGCGGGCGGCTATCGACCTCAGGGCGCCGCGCGTCAACCGTCGGCCTCCACCAGCAGTACGGTACCGTACCGTTTCATCGATCGGGCCGGTTCAGGCTGGGCATGATCATGTCGTCGACGATGGCGCGAACCGTCCGGCGGGTGGGAGGCCGGTCCTGGATGACGCTGCGGAAGATCAGGTAGCCGGGCAGCAGATCCCACAGTTCATTGTTGACGTGCTCGGCATCAAGTTCACCGCGGCCGACGGCCTGCTTGAGCACCTTCTTCATCATCGCCCTGCGCTGATCAAACAACTGCCGCTGCATGGCGTCATGCAGGCCCGGGTTTCGCGAGGTCTCACCGAGCACGGCCCGAAGTGTGCGGGCGTGCTGCTTGGACTGCGCGCACACGGCGTCTCCGATGCAGATCAGATCCTCGCGCAGGCTGCCAGTGTCGGGAGGCTCGGCATCCGCGCTGACGCCCTCTATGAACGCAGCCAGCACAAGTTCGGCTTTGTTCGGCCAGCGCCGGTACACGGTGGCCTTGCTGGCGTGGGCGGTAGCGGCGACCTCGTCGACGGTGAGGCCCTCGTAACCGCGCTCCTGCAGCAGTTGCAGGGTGACCGAGAGCAACTCGCTCTCGCGCTCGGTTTTGGTCACCGGCCCACGATAGCCGCGGATCACGTCGCCACAACAGGCCGTCGACAACCGCGGTGGGGCTACCCGCTCAGCGGGTTAACCCAGCGGAGCCCGGGGAACCGCATGAAGTCTGTGTCGGCAGAGGCGATTTCGACCCCATGTTCAATCGCAAGAGCGGCGAGTTGCGCATCCGGAACGAGATTGCCTGTGATTTCGATTTCGCCGCACAGTCTCTCGTAGACCCGGGCCGTGGCCTCGGTCGCGGGTGGGATCCACACCACCGGGACTGCAAGCCACTGGGCTACGTATCCCCAGGCGTCGGGTCCGGACAACGGATTCTCGGTGACCCGTGGATGGGTGACGATTCGGAGGAACGCGCCGATCGTTTGCCAGGGCAAGCCGAGTCGGCTGTCGCC
>CAXNJA010000265.1:0-3098 GCA_964202555.1 Mycobacterium sp. | reverse complement strand
TCCCCGATGCGCTCGACAATCCCGTCGAACACCGACGTCCCGGAGTCTGGGCGGACGAGTTGATATTTCAGCGACGAGGATCCCGAGTTGAGGACCAGAACGGTACCCGCCATCACGACCCCTGGGCCTGGATGGCGGTGATCGCCACGGTGTAGACGATGTCCTCCACGAGCGCTCCCCTGGACAGGTCGTTCACGGGTTTGTTCAGGCCTTGCAGAACCGGACCGATGGCGATCGCGCCGGCACTGCGCTGCACCGCCTTATAGGTGTTGTTGCCGGTGTTGAGATCCGGGAAGATCAGCACCGTAGCCCGGCCGGCGACCGCGGAGTTGGGCATCTTGGAGGCGGCGACGCTGGGTTCCACCGCGGCGTCGTACTGGATCGGCCCCTCCACCAACAGATCGGGTTCGCGCTGCCGGACCAGTTCGGTTGCGGCCCTGACTTTGTCGACGCCGGCCCCGCTGCCGGACTCGCCGGTCGAATACGACAGCATCGCCACTCGCGGGTCGATACCGAACTGGGCGGCGGTCTGCGCCGAACTGATGGCGATGTCGGCGAGTTCCTCCGACGTCGGGTCCGGCACGATCGCGCAGTCGCCGTAGGCCAGCACCCGGTCAGACAGGCACATCAGGAAGATGCTGGACACCGTGGACACCCCGGGTTGGGTCTTGATGATTTCGAAGGCCGGCTTCACGGTGTGTGCGGTGGTGTGGGCGGCGCCGGACACCATGCCGTCGACGATGTCGTTGTGCACCAGCATGGTGCCGAAATAGGACACGTCGTGAATGATCTCCCGGGCCTGCTCGAGCGTGACGCCCTTCTTCTTGCGAAGTTCGGCATACTGCTCGGCGAACTTCTCGCACAGGTCGCTGGTGCGCGGGTTGATGACGGTCGCGGCGTTGAGGTCGACACCGAGTTCGGCTGCGCGAGAACGGACCTGGGTCTCTTCGCCGAGAATGGTGAGTTCGGCGATATTGCGGCGCAGCAGCCGGCCGGCTGCCTGCAGAATCCGATCGTCGTCGCCTTCGGGCAGCACGATGCGCTTGCGGTCACCCCGCGCGCGCTCCATCAACTGGTAGGCGAACATCTGCGGGGTGGTGACGCTGGGGATCGGGATCGCCAGGCGTTGGAGCATGTCGCCGATGTCGACGTGGCGGTCCATCAACTGCAGGGCGGTGTCGATCTTGCGCTCGGAGTTCTCGGTTACCCGGCCCTGGGTGTTGGCCACCGCACTGGCGGTCGCGAAGGTGCCCAGGTCGGTGGCGATGATCGGCAGCCGCAGACCAACCCCGGTGACCAGCCGACCGACCTCACGGTGCAGCGGCAGCCCGCCGTTGAGGATGATGGTCGAGATAGACGGAAATCCCTCTGCCGCATGGGCACTGGCGACAGCCAGCACGACGTCGGAGCGGTCACCCGGGGTGATCACCGCCGCCCCTTCGGTCAGCCGTTCCAGAACGTGCTCGGCCGTCATGCCGGCGACCATCACCTGGAGCACCTCCCGGCCCAGCAGCGAAGTGTCGCCGTGTATCAGGGTCCCGTCGACCGCGGTCAGCAGTTCACCGACGGTCGGCGCGACCAGAAGTGGCTCCTCGGGGATGACGTAGACCGGGGCACCGATGTCCTGACAGGCCTTGGCGACCGCGTCGATCTGCATCGGGTCGCAGCGGTTGGCCACCACGGCGGCGGTGTGGGCATGCTGGGCGGCCAGTTCCACGATGCACAGTTCAATCGCCTGGGCGACCTCCTGCGGGCTGCGGTCGAATGCGCGCACCGACAGCACCACCGGGGCACCGAGGTTGACCGCGATGCGCGCATTGACGCTCAGTTCGGTGGGGGTGGCGACGTCGGTGTAGTCCGAGCCCACGATCACCATGGCGTCGCAGCGGGACGCCACCGCGTGGTAGCGGTCGACGATGTCGGCGATCGCACCGTCGGTGTCCTCATGCAGACGCTGGTAGGTGACCCCGACGCACTCCTCGTAGGTCAGGCCGGCGTTACTCTGCGCCAGCAGCAACTCCAGGATGTAGTCGCGGTCTTCCCGGCGGGTGATGGGCCGAAACACCCCCACCTTGGGCACCATGGCCGACAGCCGGTTGAGGATGCCCAGTGCAATGGTGGATTTGCCGGTCTCGCCCTCGGGGGAGGCGACGTAGATCGAGGTGGGGCCGTGCGGGATGGGCTCTGTCACGACGACAGCATCCCTCAGCCAGGCTCGGTGGGTCCGGCAATTAGCTAAGTTTGCGCAGCCGCGGCAGTAGATCGCGCTCGAAGAGTTCCAGGAAACGCCGCTGGTCGTGACCGGGGGCGTGGAAGACGAGATGGTTGAGTCCGTAGCCGACGTAGTCGGCCACCTTCTCCACCGCCTCGTCGGGGTCAGACGAGACGATCCAGCGCCGCGCCACCTGTTCGATGGGCAGCTGGTCGGCGAGCCGCTCCATCTCCATCGGGTCCGACACGCTGTGCTTCTGCTCCGGCGTGAGCGACAGCGGGGCCCAGAATCGGCAATTGTTCAGCGCCGCTTCAGGATCGGGGTCGTAGGAGATCTTGATCTCGATCAGTTTGTCGACGGCATTCAGGTCTCGGCCTGCCGCTGCGGCGCCTTCGGCTACCGCCGGCAGCAGCTTCTCGGTGTAGAGCTCCTCACCCTTGCCGGAGGTGCAGATGAATCCGTCGCCGGCCCGGCCGGCGTACTTGGCCACCACCGGTCCGCCGGCACCGATGTACACCGGCACCCCGCCCTCGGGGACGTCATAGATCGAGGCGCCCTTGAGTTGGAAGTACTCGCCGTCGAAATCTACCCGTTCGCCCCACCACAGTTCTCGCATCAACTTCACGGACTCGCGCAGTCGGGCGAAGCGTTCCTTGAAATCCGGCCACTCGACGATCGCCCCGGTCGCAATCTCGTTGAGCGCCTCGCCGGTGCCTACCCCGAGGACCACCCGGCCCGGGTACAGACACCCCATGGTGGCGAACGCCTGGGCGATCACCGCGGGGTTGTAGCGGAACGTCGGGGTGAGCACCGAGGTGCCCAGGACCATGCGCTGGGTGCGCTCCCCGACTGCCGTCATCCACGAGAGCGCGAACGGGGAGTGGCC
>CAXNJA010000264.1:0-3111 GCA_964202555.1 Mycobacterium sp. | reverse complement strand
TGCGACCACCACCCGCTTCGCGCTGACGCTGCCGCCCTCGTACTCCACGGTCACACCGTCGTCGTCGTGGCGGATCGTCCGGACCACGGCGCCCAGGCGCACCCGGTCGCCGAGTGCGGCGGCCATCCGTTCGCTGATCTGGTGGGTGCCCCCGACCACCCGGGAGTCCTGGGCGCCGCCCTTGGCGGAGACCAGGCAGGCCATGCTGGTGCCCGATTTGACGTAGAACAAAAAGTGCAGCAGCGACAGTTCCGGTGATTCCGCCGAGAACACCCCCGGCACGACCAGGCGAAAAAGCCGCCGAGCGAGGGGATCCTCGGTGTTCGCAACGATCCAAGTGTCCAGTGTCTGGCTGTCCAGAACCGCGGCGTCCGCGGTCTCCCACGGCGCCTCCAGGTTCACCGTGACGGCCATGGACTCCAACAGTTCCAGGAGTCGGCCCACCTCCATCGCCGACTCCAACGGCAAGCCGAAGGTCTCGTCGGAGTAGCGGACGAGGTTGCCGTCGAACACGGTCAGGCTCTCCCCTTTGACGTGTTGGGGGAATGTTTCCAGGCCCAGTTCGTCGATCAACTCGAGCACCGCATCCTGGGTCGGGCCGACCCATTGCCCGCCCAACTCCACCGGCACGCCGTTGCTCAGGACACCCCCGAAGTTGCGGCCCGCCACCCGGTCGCGGGCCTCCAGGACCGTCACCGATCTGTCGGCGGCTACCAACGCACGGGCCGCACTCAGCCCGGCAAGCCCGGCTCCCACCACCACGACGTCGACGTCGGTCATGTCCGCTCCTCCGGTCAAGTCAGTCAACCGACTGAACTCATCGAAACATCCTTACAGCTGCATTCAGCACTGGCAGGCCAATCACCAGAATTCGCCCTAGGTACAGCTATTGGATTCCACCCAGCGGCCGTCCCAGCCCAGACAGCTGTATACGTTGGGAGTCAAGTTGCCCGGGCCACGATCGGGGCGCCCCGGCGTCAGAACTCCGCCGACGACGTCGGTCAGGTCGGCGCAGGTATTGACGGAGGCCCGTCTTCCGACTCCGACACAGGTGTCGGCAACCGCCGAGTCGCTTGGCAGAATCACCTGAACAGTGATGGCGGTGGTACTGACAAACACAGCCGACCCAACGATGCAGATCACTTTTCGCCAAGCGGGTTTCATTCCGACCCTTCCTTAACTGATGGCGCGCGCCATTCGATGTGTGAATTTGCTGATTTAACGACCGGTCTGCGACTGCTCCGGGATCCGCGGGCGGCGAACCGGGCCGGAACCTGGCGGCTCTACTCGCCGCCGCAGCGGTTCTTCAGGTCGGTCAGTGGCTGACGGATACCACCAAGATCGGCCTTCGCCTGCGGGTTGGCATCCAGGTACTGATCCATCTGGGCGCGGAGACTGTCCCGCGGAGTGCCAACCAGTCCGGTGAAGAACGTGTTCACGTCCGGGTGGGTGAACAGGTAGGCAGAGGTCGCGGCGGACACCCCGGCAGCTACTCCGGCGAGGTCGGCGGCCGTGCAGTTCGGCGGCGCGGCCAGGGCCGAGGGTGCCAGACCGACCAGCAAACCGCCGGCAACGGCTCCGGCGCCGATCGTTCCTGTGATAGCCCGGCGGGCGTTAAACGACATTCCTCGGTCTCCAATCCCCATAGTTAGCCCGGCTCCAACAACCACGGCGTCGAAATCGGTCATAACCGATCGGTCAAGTCAGTCGACTGACTGATGCTATCAAACCACAAACCAGGCTCTTCGCCGTTGTCGATTGCTTCGCACTCCAACTGCACTGTTCGGGGGATCCCGACCATCACCTGCGCGAGGTCCATCGTCGGCGAGGGAAAGCCGCCTTAAGCCGACCGCGATCTCAGACAGCGCTGCAGAAAGCGCCTTCGCTCGCGTCGTCTCCGAGGATAATCTGTGGCATCCCGAAGTGACCGGAGAGGCGAAGTCCTTTGTCTGACAATGCTGTTTATGACCGTCTGGACGCCTCGGCCGGTGCTGTCGCCGCCCAGGTGATCAGCTGGCGCCGGCATCTTCATCAGAACCCTGAGCTGTCCAACCGGGAGGTCAATACTGCGGCACTCATCGCCGATCAATTGCGGTCCCTGAAACTGGACGAGGTCCGCACCGGTATTGCCGGCCACGGCGTCGTCGGCGTCCTCAAAGGCGGCCAGCCCGGCGATCGGGTGATCGCGCTGCGCGCCGACATCGACGCGCTTCCGGTGACCGACGAGTGCGGCGCACCGTATGCCTCCACGGTGGTCGATGAAAACTACCCCGGCGGCCCGTTTCCGGTGTCGCACGCCTGCGGCCATGACTGTCACACCGCGATGTTGCTGGGAGCCGCCACCGTATTGGCCGGCAACCGCGAATCCCTGCCGGGCACAGTGCTGTTCGTCTTCCAGCCGGCCGAGGAGGGCCCTCCCGTCGACGAAGACGGCGGAGCACGCGCCATGATCGCCGCGGGCGCCTGCGATAGCCCCACACCGACGATGGCCTTCGGATTCCATGTGACTCCCTATCCGAAGGGATACATCGGCTACCGCGCCGGTAATCAGTTCGGCGCCTCATGCCTGATCAAGATCGTCATCACCGGTATGCAGGTCCACGGCTCCACCCCCTGGGCGGGGATCGACACCATGCCGGCGGTCGGCGCCATCCTGACCGGCATCGGGCAGCTCTACCGTCAGATCAGCGCATTCGACCCGGTCACCGTCAGCATCGGCCATATCGAAGACGTCGGACGGTTCAACATCATCGGCCAGACGACCACGCTGTGGGGCACCATCCGTTGCACTGTCGAATCCGATATGGCCGACGTGCAGAAGCGGCTCGAGACCTTGGCCGAGCACTGCGCGCAGGCCTACAACTGTTCATCCACCGTCGACTATCTGCAGAGCGTGCCCGCGGTGCACAACGAGCCACCCTGGCTCGCCGCCGGACTGCCGACGTTTCAGCGCGTCGTCGGCGCCGACAAAGTCGTGCAGACCGAAGCCACCCTCGGCTATGACGACGTCTCCGAGTTCGTCAACCGTTACGGCGGCCTCTACGTCACCCTCGGTGTCCAAGACACCGAACTGGATGACAACGGCAATCCCCGCCCGATCGCGGGCGGTCG
>CAXNJA010000263.1:0-3156 GCA_964202555.1 Mycobacterium sp. | reverse complement strand
CGGGGCCGCGCTGGCGTGGTTGGTGTGGCGCACCGATCGCCCTGACCTGCACTCACCGGAGCGGACTGCGGTCCCCGATGAGATCGTGCTGCCGCAGAACGCTTCCCGGGGCCGTCGACGCAGCCATCTACGGCCGACCGACGACTCGGCGGCCTGATTTTCAGAGCATCACCGCGAACATGATCGCCATTCCGGCCGCCATCGCGAACTGGCACAGAATGCCCAGGCTCTGCCCCGCCGTGCCTGATGCCGACTGCAGACGACTGGTCACGAAACGGTAGAACCAGAACGCCGCAGCCACCCCGAAGCCGACTGCGCACACCCAGTTGAGGCCGCCGATCCACGGTGCGGCGTCGGTCCCGGTGTGGCCGGCGGCGGCCTGCGATCCGTGCCCGGCATGGCCGCCATGGCCGGCGTGTCCGGACGTCGCCGGCATGTCCATGTCCATGCCGTGCCCCGGTTCCGCCGACCCCTTCGGCAGCGGCAGACCGCCCATGGCGGCATACATCCAGGCCATCGCCATCATCATCAGCGCGTGGTAGCCGTTGGCTCCCCGGTGCACACGGCCGGTGATCGTGATGGCCACGAACCACACCGCGGCGACGGCGAACAAGATCATCGGGGCGCGCGTGGGCAGATCGGCGCCGCGCGGCCAGGCCATCACCGCCATCCCAATCGCCATCAGGGCGTGCAACGAATGGCTGATCAGGCTGGCCGGTAAGTGCCGGGCGGCCACCATGTCCCGCACACAGACCGCGGCGCTGAAAGCGAACAGCAGCGTGACCACCCACCGAAGCCCGACATCCTGGATCATCGTGCTGCTCCCGCTGTAATCGTCACAGACAATAGGTCGACTGCGGCGCGGGGAAAGTTCCGGGCGCCGCGGCAGCAGCTTAGGCGGTTCTAGACTCAGCGATGGAAACCGGATTGGAGCCCACCACGTCCACGCATCCCGAACCGACCCGTTCACGCTCAGGCCAGCTGCTGCTGGCCGGTTTCGCCGTCGCCGTGGGCGCCGTCGCGGTCTATGCGCTGGCGGTACTGACCCCGACCGCGCCGACGACCCTCGCCCGGACTGTCGGCTATTTCACCGCCACGGTCGCCGGCGCCGCCTGCCTGGGTGGGCTGGTTCTCGTGCTAATCACCGCGCGGCCCGACGAGCGGGGAGTCATCGACGCCGCCGCATTCCGGGCCCACCGTATGGTCGAACGGCTCTCGGTGATCTGGATGATCGCCGCGGCGGTCATGGTGGTGGTTCAGGCGGCCGCCGACGCCGGAGTGTCGACGACACGGGTGCTCAGCAGCGGCATGTTCCCCTCTGCGTTGGGCGCATCGGAAAGTGCACGCGGATGGGTTGCGACGGCGCTCTGCGCCGCGGTGCTCAGCGGCGCCTCCCGGCTGGTTTTGCGTTGGGAATGGCATGTGCCGCTGATGATTCCGGCGATCGTGGGTGTTGTGGCGGCGCCGGTCACCGGCGACGCCGGTCAGGGACCCAATCACGATTACACCACCGGTGCGATGATCGTGTTCGCCCTCGCCGTCTCGGTGTGGGCCGGGATCAAGATCGTGGCGGCGGTGGCACCGCCCGATGCCGCGCTGCGGCGCCGGGTAGCGATCGTCACGCTGACCGCAGCGGCCGTCGCCGCGGCCTACGGGGCACTGCTGATCGTGTTGCGGGTCGGCATGGCCGATCTGGCTTCGGGGTACGGCCGGCTGGCATTGATGGCCGCTGCCCTGCTGCTGGCCACCCTCGCCGTCGATGCGAACGCGTTGCGGACCCACCGCACACCCGGTCCCGTCGGCGTTCTGGCGGCGATGGGAACCCTGGCGGCACTGGCGTTGATGGCCGTGCAGACCGCTCCACTGCTGCTGGCCACGAAACCGACGGTGTGGGACATCCTGCTGGGCTATCAACTGCCCGGCGCCCCGACCGCGTGGCGGTTGGCGACCTTCTGGCGTTTCGACGTCTTCCTCGGCGCAGGAGCCCTCGTCCTGGCCGGCGGATACCTGTGGGCGGTGGCCAAGTTACGCCGGCGCGGCGATCGCTGGCCGGTGGGCCGGACCGTCGGCTGGCTGGCCGGATGCGCCGCAGTGGTGCTGGCCACCAGTTCGGGCATCCGCTCCTATGGATCGGCCATGTTCAGCGTGCACATGGTCGAGCACATGGCCCTGAACATGTTCGCGCCAGTGCTGCTGGTCCTCGGTGCACCGGTCACGCTGGCACTGCGGGTGCTGCCCACAGCCGGCCCAGGCAACCCGCCCGGTCCGCGGGAGTGGATCACCCGGTTCATCCACTCCCCGATCACCGGGTTCCTCTCCAGCCCGGCGACGGCGTTCGTGCTGTTCATCGGCTCGCTGTATGCGGTGTACTTCACCTCTGTCTTCGACACCCTGGTCCGCTACCACTGGGGCCATGAGTTCATGGCCGTGCACTTCCTGATCACCGGATACCTGTTCTACTGGGGCATCATCGGCGTCGACCCCGGTCCGCGCCGACTGCCCTTCATCGGCCGGCTCGTCCTGCTGTTCGCCGTCATGCCGTTTCACGCATTCTTCGGGATCGCGTTGATGACGATGTCGTACACCGTGGGTGGCAACTTCTATCGCAGCCTGGCCCTGCCGTGGATGTCAAACCTCAACAACGACCAGCACCTCGGTGGCGCAATCGCCTGGGGCGCAAGCGAAGTACCGCTGGTGATGGTCGTCATCGCCCTGGTGACCCAATGGGCGCGCCAAGACCGCCGCACCGCCGTCCGCTCGGACCGTCGTGCGGAGTCCAGCTACGCCGACGACGAGATGGAGGCCTACAACAACATGCTGCGGGAACTGGCCAAGAAACGCTGACCCCCCTATCGGACCAGGGTGTAGTCGCCCTCCTCGGCGAGTGCGCTCTGAACCTCATCCTCGTCGAGCGGTCGGGAGGCCTCGATGTGCACCGTCGAGGAGCCACCGGCCATCAGATCGACCCGCACGAAGTCCACGCCGGGTAGCGCGCTCAGCGCGCCGGTGACGTGGTTGACACAGCTTTGGCAATTCAGCCCGGAGACCGAGAACGTCTGAGACATATCAACCTTTCGGTTCGGTTCCGGCGGCACCGACGCTGCGCAGCCGCAGGCTGTTGGAGACGACGAAGAAGGACGAGAAGGCCATCGCGGC
>CAXNJA010000262.1:0-3164 GCA_964202555.1 Mycobacterium sp. | reverse complement strand
GGCGTGTCCGGTGTGACGATGCGCCACGTCCCGGGCGATCCGAAACACCTGGCGATCGTCGGCTGCGGACTGCAGGGCCAGCGCCATCTGGAGGTGGCCCTGGAAGTGCATCCCGGCCTCACTCACATCACCGCCTATGACCGCAACGGTGACCGGGTCGCGGCGATGTTCGAGGAGAAGGCCGGCGACCGGGTGACCCGGCTGGCGAGTTCGCCCACCGACGCGGTCGACGGCGCCGATCTGGTGATCACCACCATCACCGTTCCGCTCGACCCCAAACTGGACTGCGCCAACACCGACCCCAACGCACTGCTACTGCCGGTGGACTACGACGATGCCATGGCGCCCAAAGCTTTCCACGACGCTGTGGTCTACTGCGTCGACGACCTCGGCCAGTACGCGTCGGTGGCAGACGACTTGTACTTCTTCGGGCTGCCCAATCCGGACACCCATCTGGCCGCCGTGGTCGCCGGCGAGTACGAGGTGCCTACCGATGGCCGGCGGATGTTTCTCAACATGGGTATCGCGATGGATGATGTGGCGTTGAGTTCGCTGATCCTCGACCGCGCCCCGGCCGCCGGTGTGGGCCGCTACATCGAGTTCCCGTGACGACGCGGCGACGCGACACGAGAGTCGCCCTGCTGCGTGCCGGTGCGCTGACCGCGGGGTTGGGAGCGGCGCTGGCAGTCGGGCCGGCGGTCGCCTCCGCCGACGACGGACGTGACCGCGACACGGTCACCGCCGGCCGGGAGTCGACCGCCACGGCCCGCCCGCACTCGACGCCCAGGCGGGGCGTGACCTCAGCGGCTGACGCGCCGAGACGCCCGGCCGCCAGTGCGGTGACCAGTCGGGCCGATATCCGGCTGGCGCAGGCTGATGTGCCGGAAATGCCTGCACTGGAACCGGTTTCCCGTTCGGATCTCGCCCCTCAACCGGCAGCACCGCCGGCTCCGGTGGGTGCCGTGACAGTACCGGCGGCCATCGCCCCGGCGTCCGTGCCCGCCGCCGCCCCGGCGTCCGGCGCGCTGCAGGCCACGCTCGCCGCCGCCGCTCCCGGGCCGATTCAGTCGGCGGCCCTGGCTGCGCAGGCCTACATCTACGGCTACCCACTGATGGAGTACCAACGGGTGCGCCAGACCGTGGGGACCGTCAACACTGTGTATTCCCTAACCAGCTTCGCCAACCCCGATATCGACCCGATCTGGCTGTCGATCGGCGGCGGGAAGCGGCCTAACGTCGACACGTTCTACTCCCTGGCCGAGCTGGACCTGAGCCAGGGCCCGGTCGTGCTGTCCATCCCGGACATGGGGAACCGCTATTTCAGCTTCCAGCTGACCGACCCCTACACCAATGTCTCGACCTATATCGGTTCCCGCACAACGGGATCCGGGCCGGCGAAGTATGCGATCACCTGGGCCGGCGGACCCACCGCCGACATTCCCGGCGCGCAGACCGTCGTCGTTCCCTACCGCAGCATGCTGGCGCTGGGCCGCACCTTGGCCGGGGACGCCGCCGATCAGCAGCAGGCGATCGAGTTGATGAACCAGTACACACTGAATCCCACCGGAGGCACCGTCAGCCCGGTTGTTCCCATCCCCGAACCCGGCATCGGCTACCTCGATGCGATCAGCGCCGCCATGGAGTTCAACCCTCCGCCGGCGGTGGACAGCCCGGAACTGGCCGCGATGGCGAAAATCGGTGTGGGTCCGGGACTTCGGGTCGCCGACGCCGAGTTGGGTGCGCTGTCGATGTTCGCCGCCGATTTGGCAGTTCGCACCACCGCCGCGCTGCTGCCACTGCTGACCACTCTCAACCAGTACGCCGCGGCGCTGCAGAATCGCGGCTGGGCCACCCCGGACGCTGCCATCGGCAACTATGGCACCAACTACCTGCTGCGGGCTGGGGTGACCGAGGCCGGTTTGCTGGCGAACACCCCCGATGAGGCGGTCTACTCGGCGGGCTTGTTGGGCGCCCACCTGCTTCCACTCGCCGATGTCGGAACCGGTTCCTACGCACTGCATTTCGGACCGGGCGAGGAGCCGCCGGTGGGCGCGTTCTGGTCGGTGACCGTCTACGACAGCGCCGGCCGACTGGTTCCCAATGCCCAACAGCGATACAGCGTCAGTTCCAGCCGGCCCGACGAACTGGTTCGCCGCCCGGACGGCTCCATCGACATCATCTTCGCCTCGCACGACCCGGGTGACCCGGGCGCGAATTGGCTGAAGGTGCCGCCCGGCGGCGGATTCAGCGCCTATCTGCGCATGTACGGACCGGAACAGCCGATCCTCGACGGCACGTGGACGGCTCCGGCGATCACGAGGCGCTGGTAACTACTGCACCGGGGAGTGACCGGGGAGTGACCTGGCTGGTCGGGTGGCCCGTCACTCGACGGAGGACGAGCCGCCACCCACTTCGGCCGGCAGGGGCGGCAACGGGACCGCCGAACTGGCAGCAGCCGAGGGTGTCGGCGCTGAGGTCGACGGGGCCGCCGAGGTGCTCGGCTTGGCCGTGGCTTGTGACGTGGCCGGTGACGTGGCCGTTGACGGCGACGCCGACCCGGAGGACGGAGTCGACGACGAGGACGCCGGGGCCTCGGGCCCGTGGAAGTCGCTCCAGGTCTCGGTCCGGAACGTGTCACCGTTGGCGGTCACGCTCAACGCGGTTGGGGTGATGGTGTACTTCACCCCGTCGTTGTTGACCACGAAGGTGCTCGTCGACGTCTGCCTGGCCGGAGCGATCAGCTTGGCGCCGTCACTCACCCGTACCCCGCGGTACTCAAAGGAGCCGTCGGCGGATTTGCAGATGGCCACCCGCGAGGTTCCGGTGGTGCCGAAAAGCACTGCGGTGTCAGGGCTGGAGCACCGCGCCGTGGAGTTGACGTAGCCCTCACTGTCCGACGGCGGCGCCGCGGTGGGCGCGGCGAAGGCCAGTGGCATGCCGACGGCGATCAGCGCCGACGCGGCAGCTGCTGCGAGGCCGGACTTACGCAACGTGGATTTTCTCAGCGTGGAATTGGACAGCGTAGTTACAAGCGGCGAGGTGCTCATTTCATCCACCAGACCACAACGGGTCCTGCGCGCGCGAGCGCTGATGCCGAGCCAACACCCAATCGTTAGGTGCCCGAGACTGATCCACAGCCGGGGTCTATCCACAGTCGCGGTTTC
>CAXNJA010000261.1:0-3181 GCA_964202555.1 Mycobacterium sp. | reverse complement strand
TCCCGCCACCGGGTGGCCGCGGCGGGGATCGGCGAACAGCACATCGGCCAGAAAGCCGACCAGGATCCCGACCGGGCGCGGCCCCCGAAACCCAACCACCACGGCAGCTTCTCACATGGGCGCAGGTTATGGCGGGGCGGCCATTTCTGTCAGTGGCCCGCTCTACCGTGTGGCGTGGGGAGGAACAGATGACAGAAACGTGGCCGGAGTACCTGCGCCGCATCACCGCCGGGCAGACCCAGACCCAGATCGCCGAACGGACCGGCATCGGGCGGTTGTCGGTGTGCCACTGGGTGCACGGGAAGACCAATCCCAAGCCGGAGACCGCGATCGCGGTGGCGCGGGCCTATCACCGCTCGCCTATCGAGGCTCTGCTGGCCGCCGGGTATCTCAACCACACCGAGGTGCGGTTGCCGATTGAGAGGCGATGTTCACCGCGGGACCTGCCGGCCGAGGAGATCGTCGCCGAGGTGCGCCGGCGCCTGGTGGAACTGGAACGTCAGACCCCCGCCGGTGGCGCCTAGAACACCACCGTCTGGTTGCCGAAACGGATGACCCGGTCCTCGCAGTGCCACTGCACGGCGCGCGACAGCACGGCCCGTTCCACGTCGGCGCCCAGGCGCACCAGGTCCTCGATGCTGTGGCGGTGGTCCACCCGGACCACGTCCTGCTCGATGATCGGCCCCTCGTCGAGGTCTTCGGTGACGTAGTGCGCTGTTGCGCCGACGAGTTTCACACCCCGCTCCTTGGCACGCCGGTACGGTGCGGCACCGATGAACGCCGGCAGGAAGGAGTGGTGGATGTTGATCATCGGGCAGCTCACCTCGGTCAGGAAGCGCGGACTCAGGATCTGCATGTAGCGGGCCAGCACCACCAGATCAACATTTCCGCGCAGCAACTCAAGTTGGCGTTCTTCGGCCTGTTCGCGGATGTCTTTGCCAGCGGGCACGTGGATGAAGGGAACACCGAACGGGCGCACCTGATCAGCCAGGTCGGGATGGTTGGCGACCACCATCACCACCGACATGTCCAGTTCCCCGCGCCGGTTACGCCACAGCAGGTCCAACACACAGTGGTCCTCGGTGGAGGCCATCAGCGCCACCCGCTTGGGCTTGGCCACCTCAGTCAGCCGGAAGTCGATACCAAAACTCTCAGCCACCTGCCCGGCAAAATCTCGCTCCAATTCGCCGCGGGCGGCCGCTAGACCGGGCAGGTGAAAGATGGTGCGTTGCATGAAGATCCCACCTGTCTGCTGGGTGGAATGCTGATCCAGCGAGATGATGTTCGCGCCGGACTTGGCCAAGAAAGTGGTGACTGCGGCAACGAGGCCCGGACGGTCGTCGCAGCGCACCAACAGCCGACCGATGTCCTTGACCGGCAACGACAGGTGCCCCGGGGGAAACTCGCCCGCGCCGCTACCCGCCATCATCTCGGCCACCCTAGAGGTTCGTCGCCCATCGTCTCCGGGCCGGTCAGTTCCTGTCAGGCCATGGCGAGAAGGGTGTCGATACCGTAACCGACAAAGGTAGCCATCGCATGATTTGAACGACTCCATCGCATACAGACGCAGTACCGTCTCAGACGCAGTAGACGAACGAAACGGGGCACATGGAGATACTCAAAGCTAACTACGACCTCGTCGTAACGGCTTTCACGGCTGGCGTCCTGCTCTTCATTGGAGCGCCTTTGCCGTTATGGGCGGTATGGGCGGCTGTCGCCGTGCTTCAGGTATCTACTCGCTTGGGTCGAGGGCGACGTGCATTGGACGCGCGCCGTCAAGCAGAGATGCGAGCCGACGAACTGGACAAGCGCAACGGCGAAGCACCACCGTTCCAGTAGGCTGGGCCCTTCTCGTGGTCGCCCTCCCCGAAAGCCGACCCGGGTGGCCCGGAGTCGATCTACGCTGCCTCGCCATGGGCTTTCAATTCCGGAGTTCGATGGTCAGTCGCCTCCAGCGAGCGTGTCTGGCCCTGTGCAGCTTGGCGTTACTCGGACTATCGCTGCTCCTACCTGCGGACGCTCGCGCCGACAGTGGTCCCGAGAAGGTGATTTTCGGGATGTACATCAACGACATCCAGGACATCACCCTGGCGTCGAACAGTTACATCGCAGACATCTACCTTTGGCTGCGCTGGCGCAATCCGAAGCTCGACCCACCCGCGTCGATCGAGGTGATGAACCCATACGGCGCCAAGGTCGAGCTCGCCAAGCTCTACCCGGAACCCAAGGAGCTGGCAGACGGGTGGCTGTACATGGCATTCCGGGGCCAGGGTGCGTTCGGCACCAAGATGGATCTCAAGCGGTACCCCTTCGACGTGCAGAAGTTGACATTGGAGTTCGAGGACTCGGGGCTCGACAGCAGCCAACTCCAGTTCATTCCCGATGAGACCCCGGTTGTCGCCAACCCAGGTATGACCATTCCCGGATACATCGTCGGACGGGCCGCCCTTGAAGTCGCCGATTATCAGTACCCGACGAATTTCGGCGATACCTCCATCAAGTCGGCCAGCAGGTACTCGCGGGTGACGGTGACGCTGCCGGTGAAGCGGGAAGTGGTCGCACTGGCCGTCAAGATCATGCTGCCGATCGTGATCGTGATCCTCCTCACGTCACTCATCTACGTCCTGCCCGCCCGACTCGAGGAGGCGCGGGCCGGAATCGCGGTCACCGCGATGTTGACTCTGATGGCCCTGCAGTGGACCGTCACCAGCAACCTGCCGGACGTCGGCTACCTGATGATGATCGACTTGATCTACATCTTGTCCATGATTTACATCCTGGTGGCGATGGCCTACTCGGTTTATGCCAGCCGCAGGTCTCTGCACGAGCGGGATGACGCAGCGGTGGTGCGTCTGGACCGGCAGGTGGGACTTGCCTCACTGGCCGCCTACGCAATGCTCATGGTGCTGATGGCGTTGGTGTATCTGAGCTAACACTCTTGGCACAGCGGGGGTTTGGACAGCGGGAGCGGTGCCGGGCCTACTGGCCGCTGACCTCGGTCGATGATTGTGGGCGTGGACGGTATCGAACCGCCGACCGCTGGTGTGTAAAACCAGAGCTCTACCACTGAGCTACACGCCCGTGCCACGGGAGTGTTAGACGCCCGTGCCCGGGCAGGTTACCGCTGCCCGCGCAGAATTAAAAAGTCCGGCGCTCAGGCCTTCAGGGCCGCCAGCGCCTC
>CAXNJA010000260.1:0-3189 GCA_964202555.1 Mycobacterium sp. | reverse complement strand
TCACACCGAGTTCGGGGCGTAATCCCGCGCTGGAATTCAAGGCCGCTGACGCCGGACGGTAGTCTGCGCACCATGAACATGCCCCGCGTCATCTTCATCTTCTCCGCCATCTTCGTAGTGCTGGGAGCCGCCTCCTACCTGCTCTCCGGCGCCGCATCGGTGACAGCACTCATCCCGGCGTTGTTCGGGTTGCTGCTGGCCGGGGCTGGTTTCCTGTCGCGGACCAACCTCAAACTCGGCGGCCATATCGCGGCGCTGGTCGGTCTGCTCGGATTCCTGGGCACCGCCCGCAGTTTCACGAAGGTGCCGGCGCTGCTGTCCGGGGAGCCGGTCCAGCGCGCCACCGCGGTCGGGGTGCAGGCGGTGTTCGCCGTGCTGTGCCTGATCTTCGTGGTGCTGTGTGTCAAATCGTTCATCGACACCCGCAAAGCCGCCACCAGCAGCTAGAGCCCGGCCTCCCAGTCCAGCAGGCGCCGGGCCAGTTCCGGCCCGGCGTCCTCCTGGATGAAATGCCCGGCGTTGATGCGGGCGTGCGGTTGCCCGGCTGCCCCGGGGATGTGCCTGATAAGCGCCCGATCGGCCTTGCCCAGGATCGGGTCGCGGCTGCCGAACACACACAGCACCGGTTTGTCCCAGCGGCCCAGCACTGACCAGGCTGCCCGGTTGGCGGGGACGGCGGGGTTCTCCGGCGAGGTGGGGACCAGTTGCGGGAAAGCGCGCGCACCGGCTTGATACCGCCGGTCCGGGTAGGGGGCGTCGTAGCCGGCACGGACAGCACTGGACAGTCGGCGAACCGTGCCGACATCGACGATGCGCCCGGCGGGCAGCACCGGGGAGTACTTGGCGAAGCCGCGCCAGATGGAGAACGCTTTGGGCGTCGGTGACTCCGCGGTCGGCAGAAAACCATTGGCGATGAACAACTTTGCGAACCGGTCTGGGTGTTCGGCGGCGATTCGCAGTCCGATCAGCGAGCCCCAGTCCTGCACCACCACGGTGATATCCCGAAGGTCCAGTGCGGTGATCCACGACGAGACCCAGTCGACGTGGCGCTGATAGGTGTAGTCCGCCAACTGGGTGGGCTTGTCGGATCGGCCGAAGCCGATCAGATCCGGTGCAAGTACCCGGTGGCCGGCGTCGGCCAGCGGGCCAATCATGGTGCGGTAGAGGTAACTCCACGTCGGCTCACCGTGCAGCAGCAACACCGGCGCGCCATCGCGGGGCCCCTCGTCGAGGTAGTGCATCCGCAGCGGCGGTCCACCGGGTGCGGTGACGTCGAGGTAGTGCGGCGCGAACGGGTAGCCCTGAAGATTGGCGAAACGCGAGTCTGGGGTGCGAAGGAAGTCCACACCGTCACGCTATCTGAGCGAGTGTGCTTCGGACCGGGTCCAGATGTCGCCGTCGAGGTGGCCGGGCAGCCTCGCCTCCTCGGCGATGAACACCGGGTCCTCACCGGCTTCACTCTGAAGGTGGTAGTCACGCAGGGCGGCGAACGCCCACTTGCCGAGCAGGATGATCGCGACCAGGTTGACGATCGCCATCAAGCCCATCGACACGTCGGCAAGGCCCCACACCGCGTCCAACCTTGCCAGCGCCCCGATTGCGATGGCGATCAGCACCAGCACCCGGAAGACGTTGATGGCCTGCTTCTTGGCCCCGAGGAAGAACAGGTTCACTTCGGCGTAGACATAGTTGCCCAGCACCGAGGAGAAGGCGAACACGAACACCAGGAAGGTCATCAGCCAGGTCGTCCAGGAACCGAGGCTGGCCGAGACCGCCGCCTGGGTCAGCGATGCCCCGGCCATCTTGGTGGGGGAACTCGGGTCGTAGACCGCGGGCCCGGACACCAGGATGATGAAAGCCGTTGCGGTGCAGACGATCATGGTGTCGACGAAGACCCCGAGCGACTGGATCAGACCCTGCTTGACCGGGTGGGACACTGTCGCGGTCGCGGCGACGTTGGGAGCGCTGCCCATGCCGGCCTCGTTGGAGAACAGGCCGCGTTTGACGCCGTTGAGCATGGCGGCCGCGATTCCGCCGGCGAAGCCGCCGGCCATCTCCTGGATACCGAAGGCCCCGCCGATGATCTGGGTGAACACGCCGGGGATGCGGGTGAAGTTCAGGGCGATGATCACAAAGGCGAGCAGCACGTAGGCCGCGGCCATCAGGGGCAGCACGACTTCGGCGACCTTGGCCACGCGGCGCACACCGCCGAAGAGCACCGGCGCAGCCAACAGCACCAGACCGATGGTGGTGTAGTGCTGCTCGATGTGGTGGGTGGTGTTCAGGACGTCGGCGATGGCGTTGGCCTGCACCATGTTGAAGGCGAACCCGAAGGTGAACACCAGTAGCACCGCGAAGACCATCCCGCCGGCCCGAGAGCCCAAGCCGCGCTGGATGTAGTACGCCGGACCGCCGCGGAAGGTGCCGTCGCCGGCACGGACTTTGAAGATCTGCGCCAGCGTCGCCTCGATCAGGGCGGTGGCCATGCCGATCAGCGCGACCACCCACATCCAGAAAATCGCACCGGGCCCGCCGACGGTCAGTGCGATCGCCACGCCGGCGATGTTGCCGGTTCCCACCCGGGAGGCCAGACCCACGCAGAACGCCTGGAATGACGAGATGCCGCCGTCACCGACGCGGGAGTTGAAGAGTTGGCCGACCATCCGCCTGAAGTAGCGGAACTGAACGAACCGCGTCCGAACGGTGAAGTAGATGCCCGCCGCGACCAGCAAGTAGACCAGCACGTAGGTGTAGAGAGCGTTGCTGATCGGGTCGATCAGGTTTGCCTGAATGAAGTCCATGTCGCCTCCGGTCAACGATCTGGGCATCGTGCCACTTGTCTGCCGGATGTGCAGCGCAATGCGTCGGCCGCAGCCTCGTCAGGGCGGCGGCGGGCGACTCGCGTGGTCGGGAAGTCCCCTAGGGTGCGGGCGCGGTGAGGGCTTCGGGCCCCGGCGACGGGGGCGCGTTACGCGGCGAGAGCGCACTGCCCTTCACCCAGTCGCTATACGGAATCGACCAGTCACCACCCTGGCCCAGAGTCACAGGCGGGCCGCCGGTGTAGAGGACCTCGACGATGTCACCGGGTTGCGCCTGATCGAAGTAGAACTTGGCGTTGTCGAGGTTGAGGTTCAGGCAACCCGAGGACATGTTCGTGTTGCCCTGGGCCCACAGGGTGTCGTCGAGGTG
>CAXNJA010000259.1:0-3201 GCA_964202555.1 Mycobacterium sp. | reverse complement strand
GGCGGCACTGCCTGCACTGCTGGCCGCGCTACCGGCGACGCTGGCGGCCGAGGAACCGACGCTGGCGGCACTGGAGGCCACGTCCTTGGCTGCTTCCTGGGTCTGGGCGCAGCCCACCGCGCACGCTGCGGCGATTGCGAGGCCACCGACCGCGGCCGCGGCGCGATTCATTCGGGTATTCATCGTTGCGTTCTCCTAAAATCCTTCGGGACGGGCGCTTACCCGCCGCGAAGCAATCTAGCAAACCATGCTGATCCGCGAGAAGGATTGTTGAGAAGGATGTTTTGCTGCTGCCGGATCGTAACGGTTACGTTGCGTGCTCACAGCGCTACCGAGACCTCGATGCCCCATCCGCCGCGCCTTTTCTTAAGATTCGCTGACGTGGCGACATGATGAACGACATCCTGGGCTTCGACTCTGCCCCGGGGGCACCGGCCTGACCTGTGATTTCGAACGATTCGCGGTGAGTTGTTCGTTGCCCGCCTGGGAACAGCTTGCCTAAGGAAGTGCATAATCGTCACTGCGAGTAGCAGAAACTCGGCGTAACTCCTACGAAAGGCGCCCGACGTGGGTCCGCAAGGCCAGGGAGCTACGCACGACCGGCAGAAACTCGAAAAGGTCGTCATCAGGTTCGCCGGGGACTCCGGCGACGGAATGCAGCTCACCGGCGACCGTTTCACCTCCGAAGCCGCGCTGTTCGGCAACGATCTTGCGACGCAACCCAACTATCCTGCTGAGATCCGCGCCCCCGCCGGCACGCTGCCGGGTGTCTCGTCGTTCCAGATTCAAATCGCCGACTACGACATCCTCACCGCGGGTGACCGCCCCGACGTACTGGTTGCGATGAACCCGGCCGCGCTGAAAGCCAACCTGGTCGATTTGCCGCGCGGCGGCACGGTGATCGCCAACGCCGACGAGTTCACCAAGCGCAATCTGACCAAAGTCGGCTACCCGGCCAACCCCTTGGACACCGGCGAGTTATCCGACTACGTCGTCCATTCGGTCCCGATGACCACGCTGACCCTGGGCGCGGTGGAACCGATCGGCGCAACGAAGAAGGACGGCGAGCGCGCCAAGAACATGTTCGCCCTCGGGCTGCTCTGCTGGATGTACGGTCGGCCGATTGCGCCGAGCGAGACGTTCGTGCGGGAGAAGTTCGCCCGCAAGCCCGAAGTGGCCGAGGCGAATGTATTGGCGCTGCGGGCCGGCTGGAATTACGGCGAGACCACCGAGGCGTTCGCGACCACCTATGAGGTGGCACCGGCCAAGCTGGCGCCAGGGGAGTACCGGCAGATCTCCGGTAACACCGCGCTGGCCTACGGACTCATCGCCGCCGGGCAGCTTGCCGACGTTCAGGTGCTGCTCGGCAGCTACCCGATCACCCCGGCCTCGGACATCCTCCACGAACTGTCCAAGCACAAGAACTTCAACGTCATGACCTTCCAGGCCGAGGACGAGATCGCCGGTATCGGCGCAGCGCTGGGAGCCTCCTATGGCGGAGCGCTGGGTGTGACCAGTACATCGGGCCCGGGTGTTGCGCTGAAATCCGAATTCATCGGTCTGGCCGTGATGACCGAGTTGCCGCTGGTGATCATCGACGTGCAGCGCGGCGGCCCCTCCACGGGGTTGCCGACTAAGACCGAGCAGGCGGATCTGCTGCAGGCGATGTTCGGCCGTAACGGCGAGTCGCCGGCCGCGGTGCTGGCTCCCTGCTCGCCGTCGGACTGCTTCGGCACCGCCATCGAAGCCGCCCGGATCGCCCTGACCTACCGCACCCCGGTGTTCGTGCTCTCCGACGGCGCCATCGCCAACGGTTCGGAACCATGGCGCATCCCCGACGTCGGCGCGTTCGACCCGATCGACACCGCGGTCGCGCAGCCGGGCGAGGACTTCGCGCCCTACGCCCGGGATCCACTGACCCTGGCCCGCCAGTTCGCGGTCCCCGGCACCGCGGGTCTCGAGCACCGCATCGGCGGGCTGGAGAAAGCCAACGGTTCCGGCGACATCTCCTATCACGGCGACAACCACGACCTGATGGTGCGGTTGCGGCAGGCCAAAGTCGACGGAATCGCGGTGCCGGATCTGGCGGTCGACGACCCGACCGGCGACGCCGAATTGTTGCTGCTGGGCTGGGGGAGTTCCTTCGGACCGATCGGGGAGGCCTGCCGGCGGGCCCGTCGCCGCGGCATCAAGGTCGCCCACGCGCAACTGCGCCACCTCAATCCGCTGCCGGCCAACCTCGGCGAGATCCTGGCCAGATACCCCAGGGTCGTGCTTCCCGAGATGAACCTCGGTCAGTTGGCATTGTTGCTGCGCGGCAGATATCTGGTGGATATCCAGTCGGTCACCAAGGTGGCCGGCATGGCATTCCTGGCCGACGAAGTCGACGCGATGATCGACGCCGCGTTGGCCGGAACGTTGCGTGACGTCGAGAACGACAAAGTGAAATTCGCCATGGGAGCGAGCGCATGACCGACCTGATCGGAACCGACCTGGATCTGCAGCCCAAGAACGCCGGGGTGCCCACCACCGATGTACCGCAGAAATCGAGGGACTTCACCAGCGATCAGGAGGTGCGCTGGTGCCCGGGTTGCGGCGACTACGTCATCCTCAACACCATCCGCAACTTCCTTCCGGAACTCGGATTGCGGCGGGAGAACATCGTCTTCGTCAGCGGGATCGGCTGCTCGAGTCGGTTCCCGTACTACCTGGAGACCTACGGGTTTCACTCCATCCACGGCCGGGCGCCGACTGTTGCGACCGGGTTGGCGTTGGCTCGGCCGGACCTTTCGGTGTGGGTGGTGACCGGCGACGGCGATGCCCTCTCGATCGGCGGCAACCACCTGATCCACGCGCTCCGACGCAACATGAATGTCACCATCCTGCTGTTCAACAACCGGATCTACGGGTTGACCAAGGGGCAGTACTCGCCGACCTCCGAGGTCGGGAAGATCACCAAGTCCACCCCGATGGGATCGCTGGACCAACCGTTCAACCCGGTGTCGGTGGCACTCGGCGCAGAGGCCACCTTCGTCGCCCGGGCGCTGGACTCTGACCGCAAGGGACTCTCGGAGGTGCTACGCGCCGCCGCCGCACACCGCGGGGCCGCGCTCGTCGAGATCTTGCAGGACTGCCCGATCTTCAATGACGGCTCCTTCGACGCGCTTCGCAAGGAAGGCGCCGAGGAGCGAGTGATCACGG
>CAXNJA010000258.1:0-3251 GCA_964202555.1 Mycobacterium sp. | reverse complement strand
TCAACGCCGGGTGCAGGGGGTTCTCGGTGTTGCGCAGGTAGAGGCCGTCGAGGTCGGCGGGGATTTCGCCGTGGACCGCAGTCAGGTCGTCGGCCCGCCATTCGGTGGTCTGTGGGCGCCACGGGCCGGTGCGGTAGGGGTGGTCATCATCCTCGGGCAGCGTGGACAGGAACTTGCCGACGACTTCAACGTCCATTACGGGGTCCAATCATGCGGCTTCTCCGGATCCGATGACGAAACTGACTGTGGTGGCGGTACTTCCGCCGATATTCAGGGTTCCGAAACGGCGCGCCCCGTCGATCTGGTAATCCCCGGCCAGGCCGCTCACCTGCTTGGCGGCGTCGAGCATCATCCGGATGCCGGTGGCCCCGACCGGGTGTCCGCCGCCGATCAGGCCGCCGCTGGGATTGATCGGCAACCGGCCGCCGATCTCGATGTCGCCATTCTCGATCGCCTTCCACGACTCGCCCGGGCCGGTCAGCCCGATGTGGTCGATCGCCAAATACTCACTGGGCGTGAAGCAGTCGTGTACCTCGAAACCGTCGATGCCCTCGAGGCTCACCGCGGCCCGGCCGAAGGCCTCCTGCACGGCGGCCCGAACATGGGGCATCACATAGGGGTTTGCGGCGTCACGATCCAGTTTCTGGCGCAGCCCCAACCCGACGGTGCGGTGCCCCCAGCCCTCGACCCGTCCGATCGGGCGCACCCCGGGATGCTCGGCCAGGAAGTCGTCGCCGACCAGGACCACCCCGGCGCCGCCGTCGGTCATCTGGCTGCAGTCGAACCGGCGAATGCGGCCCTCGATGCGCGGATTGATCTTGTCGTCGCCGCCATCCGCCGCCAGGTCGGGCACCCGCCAGTCGCGGGTCTGGGCATTCGGGTTGCGCCGGGCGTTGGCGAGGTTCACCGCGGCGATGGCGCGCAGGTGGGCGTCGTCGATGCCGTAGCGACGGTCGTACTCCTCGGCCACCTGGTTGAACATGTACGGCCACAGGTAGGTGGCATCCTGCCCCTCGTGGCCGGTCCACGCCGCCGCGCCCAGGTGCTGGGCGGCGAGGTCGCCGGGCACCGTCTTCTCCAGTTCCAGTCCGACGACCAGGGCGGTGCGGTAGTTGCCGGCCCGCAGGTCGGCCATCGCGGCCAGGGCGGCCGCACTGCCTGATGCGCACGCCGCCTCGTGGCGGGTTGCCGGGGTGTCCCACAGACCGTCGCACACGGTGGCCGGCATCGCCCCGAGATGGCCCTGGCCGGCGAACATCTCCCCGAAGGCGTTGGCCACGTGCACCACGTCGATGTCTTCGGCATCGATCATCGACCCCGCCAGGGTCTGGTCGACCACCTCGCGGGTCAGATCGGCGAAGTCCGCGCTCTCCCTGGTCAGGTTGCGTGCGAAATCGCTCTGGTAGCCACCCAGAATCCAGACATTGCCCGTCACCGGACCCAACTTACTACAGTTAACAGAGTGCCGGAAGGGCGAAGATGCCCACATGCCCCGGGAGGTAGGCACCCCGGATCGCACAGCCGGACAGAGGTATTCGGCACAAGAAGTGAGTGCCCCGGTTCAGAGTCGGTTGATGCTTGACGTTTCTATGTCGGTTGATCCTTGACACTCTGGATGTGGTTTAGACCTGTCCGCGGGTGCGGGCGGCCTTCTTGTTTCTTACCGTGCCGCGACTGGTGCGGGCGGCGGTCTTGACCAGCTCGTCGCCGATCCAGAACCGCAACAGGTCCCCGTCGACATGGACATCACAGCGGGCCCCGGCGTAGTGGCGGCCCACTGAGACCTGCTGCCAGGACACCGAGACCACACCATTGGCGCACACCCGGCGGCTGACCCAGTCCCCACCGCTGCGATCCGGCCCCGTCCCGGCGGCCAGTATGGGGGTGGCGACCGGAACCGCCGGAGTGAACCGTTGGGCAGGGGTGTCCATGTTGAGCGACTGGTGCGGCCGACGGGTGTTGTAGTCGGCCACCCACTCATCCAGGGCGGCCTGAGCTGCCTTGAGCGAGGCGAAAGGCTTCGCCGTAGCGAGGAACTCCGCCCGCATGCTGCGATGTAACCGCTCGATCTTGCCTGTCGTGGTCGGGCTGCGCGGCTGGGTCAGCAGATGCTCAATCCCGTTCTCCCGACAGATCGCATCGAAAAGCACCTCCACCGGCGGATGGTTGAAACGGCCGGTGAACACCTTGCCGTTATCAGTCAAGATCTGCACCGGCGCCCCATAAGCGCCGATCGCCGCCCGCAACCCGTCACAGACCGCACGGGTCCGCTCGCGAGCCATCACCCGGGCCGACACACAGAACCGGGAATGATCATCGATCCCGGTCAACACTTTCGCCGAGGTGCCATCAGCGAGCGGGAACCCGCCCACGACATCCATCTGCCACAACTCCATCGCCGCGCCGCGTTCCCAGCGCTTCCACTTCCGGGAGCGCCGATCCCGCGCCACCGGGTCGATCATCCCCGCCCGCACCAACGCCCGATACACCGCTGACTCCGACGGAACCGGGGCCACCTTGCGTTTGGCCAACTCAAACACCAGCCGGCGCGGACCCCAATACGGCCGCGACCGGCGCAGCTCCAACACCGCCGCCTCCACCGCCGCCGGCATCTGATGCGGACACCGCACCGGCCGATGCGACCGATCCGTGAGCCCCTCCAGGCCCTGCGCCTCATAGCGGGCCAGCCACGCATGCACCGTCTGCCGCGAGACCCCGACCTTGCCCGCCACCTGCGAAATCGACAACCCGTCACTGATGACGGCCAACACTGCCTGATACCTCTGCTCAGCCACGCTGATCTCCCTCATGAAGGGAGTGTCAAGAATCAGCCGAAACAACTGTCAAGGATCAGCCGAAACACTGTCAGGCATCACCCGAAGACGAAATGGCAAGCATCAACCGAAGACGAAATGGCAAGCATCAACCGAAGTAATACACCACAAGAGTGCCCCCACTAGGACTCGAACCTAGGACCTGCGGATTAAAAGTCCGTAGCTCTACCAACTGAGCTATAGGGGCGCGGGCACCAGAATACTGGGCCGCCGGGGACGGATGGGACCGGGCTGTTTGGGGATTGGCTGGCGATCCCCTAAGCTCAAGTGCGCTCAGCGTCGTCACGTCGTTGCGCACCCCGGAGAGATTCGGCCAGGCCCCCTTCGTCTAGCGGCCTAGGACGCCGCCCTTTCAAGGCGGTAGCGCGGGTTCGAATCCCGTAGGGGGTACGTACGACGTGGAAACACGGAGTGACA
>CAXNJA010000257.1:0-3275 GCA_964202555.1 Mycobacterium sp. | reverse complement strand
CCGCTGAGGCCTGGCAGGTCTTCTACAGCGAAGGCCTGCCAGGCTCGTCGTGGACCTCCACCAGGGTCTCGTCATCGCACAGGCCCAACTCGTGGGCCAATTCAGCAGCGAGGGATGCGTCCGGCACCAGGTGTAGCGGGATGCCTTCGCCGCGGAGTTCGGCTGAATGCGAACGCAGTTCGGCGTTGCGCTCGTCGTCGTCATCACCGACCTGGCGGATGATGATGAGTTCGGCTCGGCCCGGGAATTCCCGCGCCATTTCCTCGTAAGTCAGTGCATCGCGCTGACCGCTGTCTCCGATCAGTACAAAGGGCATGCTGGGGTAGGCCGCGAGCAGCCGGCGGATGGCCGTTCGCTTGTGTTCGGCACCACTGCGCCGCAGGTACCGTTCGGTCGGGCCCCAGTCGGTGAGGAACATCGGACCCACCGGAAAGCCGCGCAGCTGAACGAATTCCTGCAGCGTGGGATAGAACGACCAACTGCCGGTCGACACGTAGAAGAAGGTGGGCACCGGCTTGCGATTGCCGTTGCGGGACGGTACGCCGCGGGCGAGACCGCGGTAGAACGACGACATCCCCGGAATCGCGGCGCGTTCGCTGGCCTCCCGCAGCACGGTGCGGGCCACCATGGCGACGCCCTCGGTGAGACCGGTCAGCAGGATGGTGTCGTCGATATCGGAGATCACCAGGAACGGCGCCTTCAATGACGGTTTGACCACCCGGCCGGTGCCCGACGCCGATTGGCCGTCTTCCAGTGGCGTGGTCAGCACGGCGTGGGCCTGATGCCAACCGGTCCGCAGGCCGGGAACGGGCAGCGAGAATTTCGCGAAGCCGTGGCTGTCGGTGACCTCAGTGGTGCTGTGCTTGCCGATTCGCAACTCCACCTCGGCGCCGACGATCGCCAGCGCGGCGTGGCGGTTCAGATTGGACTGCGCCACCTCCCAATAGGGAATCCGGCTGTCGCCGGGCAGTTCCGGCGACTCCATCACCCGAACCCTGACCTTGGCGACGTTGTCGGCGACGAATCCGCGGTAGACCACCACATGCACGCCCCGGAACGCACCGGACTTCATCTTCTTCTCGCGGCGGCGTCGGGTCAGGCCACTCTCCAGGCCCGCGACGAAGGCGGCGGTCTCAGGGCTACGCAGCTTGGAGTTCAACTCCGAAGCGATCCGGCGGGGAAGGCTTGGCACATCCCCCAGCATCCCAAAAACCGGCCCTGCTTGCTCCGGTTATGAGGGCGTGATGGTGGTGAACTTGTCAAGAGCAGTGCCCGCCTCAATCAGGTCAACGACGGAGTCATCACGACCGTCGATGTTGATTTGCAGAACGTATACCCCATCCTTGCCGGGGATCACCGTTGTCGTCTGCGAAATAAGGCGGCCGACATCGTTGCGCACATAGCTACCGCCGAAGCGGACAGAGTCAAACCCGGCGAACTTCTGCCGCGTCGGCTCTGTACTGCCGCCGAACTCTGGGTTGAAGGCAGGCAGGTTTTGGACCTCGTTGGGGGCCAGGTTGAGGATCTCGGCCGGATCGGTACCGCTGGGCATCTTCGAATACGCCACCACGACCGTCGGGGGGTCCTCGTTGAACTCCGGATTGATGTTGACCAGCGCCCCGTAGGCAAATGACGGGGTTGCGGGGCCGGCAGGCCGCCAGTTAGGCAGGACCGGCAGCTTGACGACCGGGGCGGTCGGGTCGCCTGGCTTCACCTGGACGGGCGTGATGTTGTTTTGCTGGAGGTAGTCAGAGATCGTCGGTGAACGGCCCTCGGTCCCGGTAGTGGGCTTCTTTGGCTGCTCGGCGGCCTGGGACTGCTCGGCGGCCTGGGACTGCGATCCGGTGTCGGAGGCGTCGGTCGCTGTACGCGAACACCCGACCGCACCACCTGCTGTCAGAATCAGGCAGGCCGTGGCGATCGGCAGCCACCGTTGGCCAACGGACATTCGTGTGCTCCTCAGCTAGTTGAACGGCGCCCCGCGGGTGAGATGCCGGTCGATCGAACCTTCATTATGCCGGAAGGGGACCGGCCCGCCCGGTTGGGCAGGGGGCTCAGCGAGGCTCTACGGCACCGTTTTGCCGGAAGCGGCGCAGGAACAGCACGCCGACGAACATCAGCGTTGCGCCGCCCGGCCCCGGCGCGACCGTGTAGCCGAGGTCGCGCAGGATCCCCAACTCGACGGCGCTGAGCGCGCGCGGCGCGGGGCCGCGGCTGACCACCGCCGTCATCAGGGTGTCCTTTGAACCGGTGAACACGTAGTCGCTGAGATGAGACAGCGAACTCCCCGAGACCCACGGGTTGGGCGTGTAGAGCGGGACAAGTCCGTTATTGGCGGCCACGGCGTTCGGCCCGCTGAAGTACACCCCGCGGTTGGCGCCGGTGAGGTTCGGGTTGTACGCGCTGCTCCAAAGGTAGTCGGGGCCGATGATTCGGTTCCCCGCGGAGTTCACCAGAAAACTGTCGTACACCGTCCAGGTCTGTCCGGTGTTGGCGCCGGCCTGCTGGACGTAGGACAGAAATCCCAAGGTGTGCAGCAGTTCATGCATCGCGATGGACTCAAGGTCGTACTGATTGCCAGCCACCGGACTACCCAGACTCCAGGGCTGCCCGAAGTTGACGCTGATATTCCCGTCGGGAGTCGAGCCGTTCGCATCTGCCCCGGTCTGAATTTTGTTCTGCACCACCGTGTCCAGGAAACCCGGACCGGGACTGGCGAAGCTGCTGCCGGCTTCGGCCAGCGTCGCCGACAGTGGGGAGAACTCGCCGTTGACCTGGTAGGTGACCGTCACCGGCGAAGAGACAACGAGGTACGAACCCAGTTGCGTGGCCGCCGATTCCAGCGCGGCTCGGGCCGACGGTGACCAGAACTGGGATCCCGCGCCGTACACGAACTGGAACCGCAGCGCCGGGCGTACCGCACCGCGGGCCACTGACACGCTCGCGGAGGTGCCGGCGGGGCGGAATGGGTCCAGCAGGTTGATGTGGAAACCGGTGTCGGTCGCCGTCACCGAGAAGCTGTCCGTGCCGGCGAAGACCGGCCCGGGTGTGTAGGTGTACCCGCCGTCTCGGTTGACCGCGACGGTGCCGAACCGAGGGGAACCGCTGATAGTGAATGTCAGCGGGTCGTCTTCGGGATCGACCGCACCGATGGTGCCGGTGATCGGTCCTTCGGTCTGGCCGGTCAGCTGAACCGGGCTGACGGTCGGTGCCTCATTGAAGAGGGTTCGGCGCACCAGCAGTGCCGCGCCGTCGATAAACGCCTGGATCGGGCC
>CAXNJA010000256.1:0-3282 GCA_964202555.1 Mycobacterium sp. | reverse complement strand
TCATCTCCTCGCGGCCGATACCGACGCAGCCCCAGGTCGGATTGTCATCGGTGACGTGCAGGAAGATCCCGGACACTCTGCCGGGGATCCGCTGCGGGTTGACCGCGATATTGACCGCGTAGTCGTAGACCGGCCCGGAGTCGTAGAGGTTCTCGGTAATCGCCGATGGGTTGGTGGCGGAGCGAACGTGGGTGTTGTAGGTCGGCGAACTGGCGTCCTCGTCCCACCAGTCCTGGTTGGTGGCCTGGAAGTACGGCATCTTCGTGCCGGGGTTGGGTTCGCGGCCGAAGGCTTGGTCGAAGGTGAAGGTGCCCTCCGGTGTGCGGTGAATGCCGTCACCCGGCTCACCGACTCCCAGCGTCCCCACTTTGGCCTTGGTCGGACCCAACACCACCTTCCATTCCTGACCGACGCGCTGGAACGCGGTCAGGGTGCCGGTCGTCTCGGTGGCGGCGGGCACGCCGACGACGATCCACTGTGTGGGTTGGGTGGCGGGAGCCGGTGCGGGCTCGGCGATCGCGGGTGCCGCGAACGACAGGGTCAGCCCGGCCAGACCAGCTGCAAGCGTTTTCTTCAGCACAGTCACACCGGCACCCCGAGTTCTCGATCAGCAGACATCCGGCCCAGCGTAACGACCAGCCGACGGCCCAGGGCGGCCACGAAACGGGTTCGCAGCCGAACCGGGAGCGAACCGAGACGTAGCGGCAGTCAGGACTCCTTGACCTCGGAGTACCAGATCCGGTCGGCGACCGCGACGATGTCGTCGGAGATCGCCGAGATGCGGCGGTAGAACTCGCGCCTGGCCACGACGACGCTGATGTCGGTGACGGCGAGCAGGTCGCCGGCCGCGGCGCGGTAGATCCGCTCCAGCTTGCGCTGGGACTTCACCGACGCGTCGGCGGCCTCGGTCGCCGATGCGGCGGCCGCTGCCCCGGCCGCGCGGGAAGCCTTGCCGTGCCGGGCGCCCAGGGCGGTGAACGCCGTCTGGATGTGGCGGACGCCCTCGGCCAGCAGCACCGCCATGTCGGCGGTGGCCTGATCAGGCGGGGAGCCCATGGCTTCGGCCTCGCGGACGGTGTTCTTGGCGCCGTTGATCACCTTGTCCAGATCCCGGGACAACTGGAACAGGTCCTCCGGTTGCAGCGGGGTGGTGAAGGCCTCGCTGACCGCGCCGACGAGGGTGCGGCGCACCTGGTCACACTCGTGCTCGGCGGCGCGCACATCATCGGCGCGGGCGATGTCCCCGCCGGCCCACCGCGCGAAGGCGTCCATCCCCCGCACGGTGATCTCGGCCTGCGTCTGCAGCATGCCGATCACATCGGGGCTCTCCGGCAGAAACCAACGACTGCGCGAACTCATAGCGCTCTCCAGATCACTAGGACGAGAACGGCCAGCAGTGCGGCGGCCGGGATGGTGGTCAGCCACGCCACACCCATCTCCCGCACGAGCGCCCACCGGACATGCTTCCAACGCCGGCGGCCACCGCCGGTCCCGACGACCGAGGAGGCAACCACCTGGGTGGTACTGACCGGTGCGCCGATGAGGGAGGCGCCGAGGATCACCGCGGTGGACGAGGCCTGGCTGGTGAACGAGTCCATCGGGGTGAGGCTGAAGATGCGCTGCCCGACGGTTTTCACGATCCGCCAACCACCCAGAGCGGTTCCCGCGGTGAGCGCCACACCGGTGACCACCTTGGCCCACAGCGGGACCGTCATCGTCGTGGTGTGACCTGACGCCAACAACAGCACGGCGATCACGCCCATCGCTTTCTGTGCGTCGTTGCTGCCGTGGCTGAATGAAAGTCCTGCTGCGGCAATCCATCCACCGGTGCGGACCGGGTTGATCCAGCGCGTCGTCCAACGGCGTGACACCAGCCGGAGAAACCGCAGCAACAGGAACGCGACTGCGAATCCCAGCACCGGAGAGATCAGCAACGCGACCAGAACACCGATCACGCCGGTGGGATGCCAGCCGTCGAACCCACCCCAGTGCACCGAACCCGTTGAACCGGAGAGGATCCCGTCGGCGCCGGCTGCCCCCACCAGCCCGCCGACCAGAGCATGTCCGGACGACGACGGCAGCCCCCGCCACCACGTGATGAGGTTCCAGGCCGTGGCACCGGCCAGTCCCGCCCCGACGACGGCCACCATCTGGCCCTGCGGGACGGTGACGATCTTGCCGATGGTGTCGGCGACAGCGGTGCCCAGCAGAACCGCGCCGGCCATGTTGAACACCGCCGAGAGCGCGACGGCCTGTCCGGGAGTGGCGCCACGGGTGGCCACCAAGGTGGCAATGGCGTTTGAGGCGTCGTGGAAACCGTTGGTCAGTGCGAAGGTGACCGCGAAGCCAACGGCGAGGATCAGCCCAACCTCCACTGCCAACCTCCGATCGCCCGCTCACTTTAGTGAATGCGAAGTGAACGCCGCAAAGCCGGGAGATTAAGCGAGGGGCCTGCTACGCCGTGAGGCTCGCCCTCGGCACACCGGGGCCGATGAGTGTGCGCCGAACGGCTTTCAGCAGCACTTGCGGACCGCGGCCTGGTTCGTCAGGTCATGATGCTCGGTGGGATCGACGGCTTTGACCGCCGCGATGTAGGAGTCGAGGTCGATCTTGCCCCCGCCCACCCATGTCCCGAGCACCGTGACCTTGTCGACGATCTGATCGGCCGGCACGGTGTAGATGTCGGCCGACAGTTCCACTAGATCGGCGTATTTGCCGACGGCCAGGGAGCCGATCTCGTGGTCCCGTTTGAGTTGGTAGGCGCCGTTGATGGTGATCGCCTTGAGCGCATCGTCGAGGGTGACGGCTTGGTTGGCGCCATGGACATTGCCAGCCATCGTCCTGCGGGTCACCGTCTGCTGCACGTTCAGCAGTTGGTTGGGCGGGGTCACCGATCCGTCGTTGTGGTAGCTGGGCCTCACCCCGGCCTCGAATGCATCGCGGACCCGCTGCCACTGCGAGCCGTACTCGGAGTCGAACATCACCCCGTCGAGCAGGTCACCCCAGTAGATGTACTGGAAGGGGCTCAGTGAGCAGGTGACACCGAGTGCGGCGGCCCGCTCGAACTGGTCGCGGCGGGCGGCGCCGAGATGCTCGACCCGCCAGCGGTGATCCGACCCGAGCAGGTTGTGTTTGGACAGCGCCCGCGCGTAGGCGTCCAGGACCACGTCGAACCCGACGTCGCCGTTGCAGTGGAAGGCCATCTGATAGCCGGCCGGCACCAGTTCGTCGAGCACCGCGTCGAGTTGGGCACGGGTGTAGTTCATCTGGGTCTCCCCGCGC
>CAXNJA010000255.1:0-3294 GCA_964202555.1 Mycobacterium sp. | reverse complement strand
ATCCGAGGCGCCACCCCGCCGGCTCAGCTTCTGACCATTACGCCCGATGCCCAGCTCCGCGCGACACCGCTGTCATACGGCGGGCCCCAAAACCCTTTGTCGCGCGCAGCCGGGCACGCGCGGCATCGGTCCCGAAGCCGGCGACACCCAGCGCCCACGGGGATCTATGGCAGCTCGCCGGCCGCTTCCGGTCCCAGCGGCCGCGCCGGGGTGTGCTCCACCGGCGACTGATCGCGGGTCTCTGGCGCGAACATCCACCCGATTCCCGCCAACAGCAGGATCGCCCCGCTGATACCAAACGCCCACCCGTAGGACAACTGCTGGGCGATCAACCCGACCCCGAACGAGCCGACGATCGAGCCAAAGTCCGACATCATCTGGAACGCCGCGATCGCCGTGCCGCCGCGGGCTTTGCCGATGATGTCGGCGACCGCCGCCTGCTGCGGGGAGTTGTAGACCCCGGATGCGGCCCCGGCCACCACCGCCTCGATGAAGAACACCGGCAGCGAGTGGGTTAGGCCGAGCGCCGCCGTTGAAATACCGGACAGCACCAACCCAGCGATGAGAAGTGGCTTTCGCCCGATCCGGTCCGAAAGCCGGCCGCTGTACATCACCATGGACACGTTGCCGATGGCGAATGCAGCCAGGGCAAGCCCGGCGACGTTACGCGGCTGCTTGTCGAGCACCTCCTCGACGAATAGCGGCACCAGGGCGAACCGCAGACCGAATAAGGACCAGCCGGTGGCGAAATTAGACAGCAGTGCCGCCCGATAGGCGCGGTGCCGCCATGCGACCCGCATGGTGACTGTCGGCTCGTCGGAAGTAGCAGGGGCGCCCAGCGGAGACTTGCGCAGACCGACCGTCACCACTGCCGCGGCCACCATCAGCAGCGCGCCGTACATCAGGAACGGGGCACGCAAACCGAGTCCCGCAGTGAGACTGCCCAGTACCGGGCCGGCCACCGAGCCGGACAGGAACGCCCCGGCGAACAACCCGGCCGCCCGGCCGCGGGCGTCGGGCGGGCTCATCCGGATCATCAGGCCAAGCGCGGAGACGAAGAACATCGTCGAGCCGATCCCGCCGAGCGCCCGGAAGGCCAGCAGCTGCCAGTAGTTCTGAGCGAACGCGCACGCCGCCGTGGACAGCGCGACGACGAGCAAGCCACTGACGTAGATCCGCCGCTCCCCCACCCGCTGCACCAGCAGGCCGGTCGGCGGCGCGGCCAGCAGGCGCATCACAGCGAACGCGGTGATGATGAAGGTCGCCGCCGCGATGCTCACCCCGAAGTGTCGGGCCAGATCCGGCAGCACCGGGGCTACCAGACCGTAGCCGAGTGCCACGATGGCGTTTGCGCCGATCAGCGACCACAGCTCCCGGGGCAGCCGGGCTTCGGCCGTCGGCGCGACCCCCTCAGCTACCGAACTCACGAGATGACTGTATTCACCACCTCACGGGCCGCTTCCTGCACCTGCGCCAGATGCTCGGGACCCAGAAACGATTCGGCGTAGATCTTGTAGACGTCCTCGGTGCCCGACGGGCGCGCCGCGAACCAGCCGTTGGCGGTGGTCACCTTCAAACCGCCCAGCGGGGCGCCGTTGCCCGGCGCGGCGGTGAGTTTGGCGGTGATGGGCTCGCCGGCCAGTTCGGTGGCACTGACCTGATCAGGTGACAGCTTGGACAGCCGGGCCTTCTGCTCCCGGTCGGCCGGGGCGTCCATCCGCGCGTACACCGGGGCACCGTAGGTGTCGGCCAGTTCGGTATAGCGCTGCGAGGGCGTCTTGCCGGTGACGGCCAGGATCTCCGAAGCGAGCAACGCCAGGATGATGCCGTCCTTGTCGGTGGTCCACACCGAGCCGTCGCGGCGCAGGAACGATGCACCGGCGGACTCTTCACCACCGAATCCAATTGTGCCGCTGACTAATCCGTCAACGAACCACTTGAACCCGACTGGTACTTCCACCAGGGTGCGCCCCAGGCCGGCGACCACCCGGTCGATGATCGAGGAGCTGACCGCGGTCTTTCCGACGGCCACACTGTCCGGCCAGTCCGGGCGGTGCCGGCACAGATAGTCGATCGCCACCGCCAGGTAGTGATTGGGGTTCATCAGGCCGGCGTCGGGGGTGACGATGCCGTGCCGGTCGGCGTCGGCGTCGTTGCCGGTGGCGATCTGGTAGCTGTCCCGGTTGGCGATGAGCGAGGCCATCGCGTTGGGCGAACTGCAGTCCATCCGGATCTTGCCGTCAGTGTCCAGGGTCATGAACCGCCAGGTGGCGTCTACCAGGGGGTTGACCACCGTGAGGTCCAGGTTGTGCCGTTCGGCGATGGCACCCCAGTAGTCCACGGCGGCCCCGCCCAGAGGGTCCGCGCCGATCCGTATCCCCTCGGCCCGAATGGCGTGGATGTCCACCACATTGGGCAGATCGGAGACATAGGCGTCCAGGTAGTCGTGGCGTTGCACATGCTGCAGCGCACGCGCCAGCGGTACCCGCTTCACTTCGCGCAATTGGCCGCGCAGGATCTCGTTGGCGCGCTTGGCGATCGAACTGGTGGCGTCGGTGTCGGCAGGCCCACCGTTGGGCGGGTTGTACTTGAATCCCCCGTCACGGGGCGGGTTGTGCGACGGGGTGACGACGATACCGTCGGCGACACCGGAAGTCCGGCCCCGGTTGTAGGCCAGGATGGCGTGGCTGACCGCCGGGGTCGGGGTATAGCGGTCCGCGGAATCCACAAGCACCGCAACGTCATTGGCGGCCAACACCTCCAGCGCCGAGGCCCACGCCGGCTCAGACAGGCCGTGGGTGTCGCGGCCCAGGAATAGCGGCCCGGTGGTGCCCTGGGCCGCGCGGTACTCCGCGATGGCCTGGGTGGTGGCCAGGATGTGCGCCTCGTTGAACGCCCCGTCGAGGCTGGAGCCGCGGTGCCCGGAGGTTCCGAAGGCGACCTGCTGGGCGATGTCTTCGGGGTCCGGCACCACGGTGTAGTACGCCGTCACCAGGTGGGGCAGGTCGATGAGGTCTTCGGGGAGCGCCGGTTGCCCGGCGCGGGGATTGGCGGCCATGGGGGCAATTGTGCCGTTGGAACGCAATACTGTTCCGGTGATTGGGCACTCCGAATGAGCATCGACGCCCGGACGCTGGCGGCGGTCTTCGTCGGTGGCGCCATCGGGACCCTCGCCCGGGCCGCGCTGGCAACGACGGCCGTCCCCGATCCCGGACGCTGGCCGTGGCCCACCTTCGTGGCCAACATCGTCGGTTCGGTCCTGCTCGGATTCATCGGCACCCGATTGGCCACCAC
>CAXNJA010000254.1:0-3334 GCA_964202555.1 Mycobacterium sp. | reverse complement strand
GGAGCCGTCCGGGGCCTTGCGTTGCGGCGGGTCGATCCATACTCCGGAGGGCCATCCGGTGCAGGACCGCATCAGCGAGGCGTGCAGGGTTCCGTCGCGTTCGACGGCGAATCCGGGTACGCCCCGGTTGATCAGTGCGACGGTACGAGATTCGAACGCCGCAGTGTCGGCCGGAGCATTCTGGGTGACGGCGATCTCCGCGTCGCCGAGGTCGGACACCAACTCCTCGACGGCACGGTCGCCGGCGACGATGAGCACCGGCAGTGCCAGCACCGCACGCAGGTCGGCGTCGGGCACCCACACGCTGTCCAGGGGCTTGGCGGCCGGGACGAAAACCCGCGCGCTGCCTTGGGCCAGTTGGCGTTTCACCTCGGCGGCGTAGGCAGGGTCGGCGGCGGCCAGCACCGCGGCGGTGAACGGATTGTCATCCGGTCCGCCGAGGGCGATCCGGGCGTCGGGCAGGTTGGAGTCGACCTCGAGATGGCCGTAGCGCGGGCGGTCGGCGGTGCTGCAGGTGGCGGTGACCCCGGCACGCACCAGTGCCACCATCAGATGGCGGGCCAGTGGGGCGGCGTCGGAATCGGTGGGCGTGACCACCTCGGCCACCGATACCGCGCGGACCACAATGGGCTCTTCACGTCGTTCATCGCCTGGGGCGTATTCACCGACGCGGATGCGCACGCACGAGGACAGCCCGAACCAGCCATGCGCCGGGTTGTCCAGCGTCCAAGGGTGTTTGGCGGAGTCGACCGCCCGGTCGTCACCGGACTCATGGTCGTGCAGCAGACCGAACCCGCGGCCGACCACCGCGTCGCCGACCTCGCTGACCGGCAGCGCCCCGGGCACCGGACACGGCCAGCGCAGCCGAACCAACCGGTCGGCGCCGGTGAAGTCGTCGATGGTGGTGCGGCAGTCCACCCGGTCGACGCCGTGCCACAACGTCAGGGTCTGGGTGTAGCTCAGTTGGTCACCGACGCGACCCTGCACCACCAACCGTTCCGCCAGCGGACTACGGAAGGCCTGAACCGAGGCGGCAAAGGACGACGAGCATTGCAGCGGACCGGTCGGCAGCAGGTGCCACGGCCCCTCCCCCGCCTCGGGATGGGCCGGATACTCCTCGTACACCGCCAGTTCGTTGCCGACCGCGCCGGCGGCGACGAGTTCGCGACCACTGGCCTTCTCCACCAGCGACACCACCCCACCGCCGCGGGCCGGATCGACCCGAAGCCGGTGGTACTCATTGCCGATCTCCAGCCCGTCGACGGCCTGCCAGCCGGACGACTCGGCGTGCTCGACCACCCGGTAGGTGCGCCAGCCGAGTGAGCCGACGCCGTCGGCGCGCCAGCTGACCGAATGGCCCCCGTCCTCGACGAGTGCGGCCAGCCGCGCACCGGCTGAGTCGAGCACGGCAACACCCGAGCCGACCGGTTCGTCGAGGTGCACCGTCACGATGTCGGTGCGGTTGTGCGCCAACGGATTCCACACCACCACCGACGGCAGTTCGGCATTGACCGCACTGGACAGCACCGACAGCGCCCCACCGCGGGCCGCCCGGCCGAGTTCCCAGGCGTCGCGCCAACCGGTGAGCAGATCGAGGTACACCTGGTCGGACTCACTGCCGGTGATGGCGTCGTGGTGGGCGCCCCAGGCCAACTGCACCCAGGCCTTGGCCAGCGCGGCCTCCGGGTAGCGGGCGCCGCTGAGCAACGCGGCGAACGTCGCGAACCGTTCCGCGCCGAGGACGGCGTCCTCGGCGGCCCGGTTGGCCTGTTTGGTGTCGATGTAGGAGACGTCTTTGCCGGTGTAGATCGGGTTCATGTCGCGGGTCTGCGGTGACGGCGCCACCGAACGATCGGCCAGTTCGGCGCGCACCGCGGCGAAGAAATCGCTGGGTATCGCGCAGACGAACCGCGGCCAGCAGTAGCGCGCGTTCCAGTCCCGGTGAATCTCGGTGACCCAGGTGTTCGGTGGGGTGTAGTCGGTGCCCACCGGCAGCAGCACGTTGCGGGTCAAGGCAACGGATTTCAACGAACGGAACAACTCAAAGGTCGCGGCCTCGGCCTCGGCCAGCGAGGTCGAGGAGTCCATCCACCACCCGCCCGCGTAGTGCGCCGGCATGTAGTGGGTCAGCAGGCCCACACCCGAAGGGGCGATCCACTCGAACTCGCTGCGGAACTGCATACGCCGCGGATCACCTTTGTGCCCCTCTTTGTCACCGGCCATCGGGCCCCACTGGTGATACGGCCCACGCGCCCACGACGACGACGTCAGACCGGCGTCGGCGGCCATACCGGGGAACTGCGGGTCGTGGCCGAACACGTCGAGTTGCCAGGCGGTGGCCGGATCGGCCCCCAGCACGTCGCGCTGAAAGCCGATGCCGTGGACGAAGTTTCGGATCGCCGTCTCCGGTCCGGTGAGGTTGGTGTTGGGTTCGTTGTAGGTGCCGCCCATCACCTCGATTCGGCCCTCGGCCAGGAAGCGCAGCAGGTCGGCGCGGTCTTCGGGGTGGGCGTCGAAGTAGGGCTTGAGGTAGTCGACCTCGGCGAGGACGAACTTGTAGACCGGTTCGCGCCGGGCCATCTCCAGGTGCGCGGCCACCAACGCGAAGGCGTTGTGTTGGCGGCATCGGCCGGGCGGGTCCTCGATCCACAGGCTGGTGTAGGCGCCCTGGGTGTTCCACCACACCGGGTCGTAGTGGAAGTGGCTGATCATGTGCATTGTCCAACCGGGTTCGGCGACGGTGAACTCGAAGTCGAACTCCGCGGTTCCGGCCTGCACCCGGGCCGCGCGCTGTTGCCCCGGCACCGGGTCCACCACGCGCACCGGAATCTCGAGGGTCCCGTCGCCGCACACGACGAACTCCCCGGCCGTGCTCAGTCCGTCCCCGGTGACCACGCACGCCACCGGATCGCCGGTATAGCCCACCCGGACCACCTGAAGCGGGGCGTCGGGGCTTCCGACAAACAGTTCGGTCGATTGCGCCGAGGTCACCTGCACGACGGCAAATCTACGCGCGTCACACTTCCCGGCGCGGTGTGACCGGCGTCGCGGGCGGCGCCGCAGAATTAGTGGTCCACCAGCCCCGACTGGCACAATGACCCACCATGAGTTCCACGGATCGCCAGGTCGCCAAGCTCGATCGGGTGCCGCTGCCGATCGAGGCGGCCCGGGTCGGCGCCACCGGATGGCAGATCACCCGGACCGGCGCCCGGGTGCTGTCCAAGATCGCCACCAAGGGCTCGCTGAGTGACAAGGTGCTGCGCGAGGTCCCGCAGGCCTTCGCCGACCTCGGCCCCACCTACGTCAAGTTCGGCCAGATCATCGCCTCCAGCCC
>CAXNJA010000253.1:0-3334 GCA_964202555.1 Mycobacterium sp. | reverse complement strand
GCCGAACTTGCGGATGCCTTCGACGGCACCCTGCAATTCGGCACCGCCGGACTGCGCGGCCGGTTGGGGCCCGGCAGCAATCGGATGAACCGGGTGGTGGTGGCCCGCGCCGCCGCCGGGTTGGCGGCGTATCTGGTCGCCGACGGTGGTACGGCGGGCGGTGCACTGCGGGTCGTGATCGGCTACGACGCGCGGCGTAACTCCGACGTGTTCGCCCGGGACACCGCGCGCATCATGGCCGGCGCGGGAATCGCCGCGGTGGTGCTGCCAACAGCGCTGCCGACCCCGGTGCTGGCATTCGCGATCCGTGAACTCGATTGCGCAGCAGGCGTTATGGTCACCGCATCGCACAACCCGCCGGATGACAACGGGTACAAGGTGTACCTGGGCGACGGCAGTCAGATTGTCCCCCCTGCGGATGCCGGCATCGCCGCGTGTATCGCCGCGGTGGGCCCGCTGAGTTCGATCGCCCAGTCCGCCGATTACCGGACCCTCGACGGGCAGGTGCTGGATTCCTATGTCGCGCGGGCGGTGTCACTGCTCGGCGACGGACCGCGGGAGGTTTCTGCGGTCTACACCGCGATGCACGGCGTCGGTGGCGAAGTGTTCATGCGGGTGGCCGTCGCCGCCGGGTTCTCCGCCCCGACAGCGGTTGCCGCCCAGTTCGCCCCGGACAGCCGATTCCCGACGGTCAACTTCCCCAATCCGGAAGAACCGGGGGCGATGGACCTATCGCTGGCTGACGCCCGCGCCCAGTTCGCGGATGTGATCATCGCCAACGATCCCGATGCCGACCGGTGCGCGGCCGGCATCCGGTGCGGTTCGGACTACCGGATGCTCACCGGTGACGAGGTCGGTGCTCTGCTGGGGTGGTGGATCGCCGAACGCGGCCGCCGCGACGGCGCGCCGATCAGCGGGGTGTATGCGCAGTCGATTGTCTCCGGAACGCTGTTGGAGCGCATCGCCGCCGACGCCGGACTGGGGTACGCCACCACGTTGACCGGGTTCAAATGGATCTCCAAAGTTCCCGGGCTGCGGTTCGGTTATGAGGAGGCGCTGGGCTACTGCTGCGACCCGGCGGCGGTCAAGGACAAGGACGGGATCACCGCGTCGCTGCTGATGCTGGAGATGGTGGCGGCGCTGAAGGCCCAGGGGCGCGGACCCCAGGACGTGTTGGACGACCTGGCCCGCAAGCACGGCGTGTATGCGACCAGTCAACTGTCGGTGCGGGTTTCGGACGTGTCGCTGATCACCGATGCGATGGCGCGTCTGCGGGCCGATCCGCCCGCAGTGTTGGGCGGGCGTGCGGTCGTGCGGATGGACGACTTGGAGACCGGCATCGGTGGGCTGCCCCCGACCGACGGCCTGAGGTTCACCCTGCCCGATGCCCGGGTGATCATCCGGCCCAGCGGAACCGAGCCGAAACTGAAATGCTATCTGCAGGTGGTGGTTCCGGTGAGCGGTGACGTCGCTGACGCGCGCGCCACCGCCGACTCGGAACTGGCTGGCGTGCGGGACAGCGTGGCGCAGGTGCTCGCACTGTAGCCCATCACACCAGCATTGCGGTATTGGCACTAGTCATGGGGGGACTTCCTTTCCACGAGGTCCCACGGTCCGAACGCCTGAGGCAGGATCTGCGCCATCGTCTGGGCGCCCTGCGGTGTCATCACCAGCAGATCCGGGCCGCCGTGTTCGTAGAGCAGCTGACGGCAGCGCCCGCAGGGCATCAGCGGGTCGCCATGACCGTCGACGCAGTACACCGCGGTCAACCGGCCCCCACCGGTGGCGTACAGCGCGGACACCATCGAGCATTCTGCGCACAAAGTGATTCCGTACGAGGCGTTCTCGACGTTGGCCCCCGACACCACCCGGCCGTCGTCGGCGTATCCGGCCACGCCCACCGGGAAGTTCGAGTAGGGGGAGTAGGAGTTGGCGGTGGCAGCAACCGCCGCCTGGTGCAATGTCTCCCAGTCCACGTCGGTCCGACTCAGGCGATCGTGCTCGATGCGGCCGGTACAGCTGTCATCGGGATGTAAACCGTTCCCGCGCAGGCACCGTCACCGATGTTGGTCGCGAAGGTTCCGGTGAGGGACCCGTCGGCTTGAGGCGAGTACGTGGTCACCGAACTAGCCGGATCGAAGGTGATTGTGCCGTCCGGCATCAGGCAGTCCCACCGCCAGTTGTTGGTTCGTGACCACTGCGAACCAGTCCAGTTGAACTCCACGGTCGGCTCCACGTTGTCCTTGGGTGCGGGACCCTGCAACACCGATGCCACACAGGCGCCCGCAGAGCAGTCGGTGCTGAATCGGTAGGCCGCGGTATAGGACTCCTCGGACTGCTTGGCTGCCAGGCTGGTTCCCGATTTCTGGTCGGTGTGAAATGTGATCCGGTACCAGCCGTTCCAGTTCGCGGCGGGATCGGCGTGGGCTGGCGGGGCGCTCGCGATCCCGGCCGCGATTGCCGCGGTGGCTGCCCATACTCGGATCATGTCGCTGCTGGGAATCTTTCAGCGCACGCAGACGCCGTTGACAATCTCCTTACAAACCGCGCCCGGACCCGTCGGGTTGATGCTCGGTGAGAAGGAGTTGTCGCCGCCGATGGCCTTCTCGGTGGGCGAGACTGCGGGCGCGGATGACGGCGAGGACGACGGCGGGGTCGACGGCGGGGTCGTCGAACTGGTGGCAGGCGCGTCCTTCTCAGTGGTGGGACTGCAACCCGTGATGGCCCCGACGGCAACCAGGGCGGCACCGGCGCCGATAAGCAAACTGCGGGTGAAACCTGCGGAAGTCATGCGTGCATCCAGTCTGTTGGTCGGAGAGGCCTGGGGGGAGGCCTGGGTCTCGGCGAGGCCGGCAGTACCACTGCGTCTCATGGTAACGGCATCCCAGCTGAATCGTCAGGGGGCGCTGAAGCCCTCACGCTTGTGCGCCCCGTCGCAGAACGGCTTCTTCTCCGAATGGCCGCAACGGCACAGATAGCACTTGCTGGTCTGCTTCACCAGCGAGCCGTCCGCGGCCAGAACCTCGACCTCCCCGGTTACCTCGAGGGGACCGTCGGGCAGGGAGGTGATGGTGACATTGCTCATTGACCGCATTCTGCCGTACCCGGTGGTTCAGAGTGCGGATTACTGCACGCCGGCCAGTGACTGCACACCTGCACGGGCGAAGTAGAGCAGGAATCCCGCGGCGACCACCCACAGCAGGGGGCTGATCTCACGCGCCTTACCGGCCGTTGACCGCAGCACCACCCAGCTGATGAAGCCGACGCCGATACCGTTGGCGATCGAGTAGCTCAGGGGCATGACCGCCACGGTGAGAACAACCGGCAGGGCCAC
>CAXNJA010000252.1:0-3375 GCA_964202555.1 Mycobacterium sp. | reverse complement strand
CTGCCGGAGAACGCGGTGTAGACCAGATCGCCGCCGTAGGGATGCCGCTCATGCACCGGCAACTGGTTGCAGTGCTCAACGGTGCGGCGGATCTCGTCGATGTTGGAGAAGTCGATCTGCGGGTCCACACCGCGGGAGAACAGGTTCAGGCCCAGCGTCACCAGGCACACATTCCCGGTGCGCTCACCGTTTCCGAACAGGCAGCCCTCGATCCGGTCGGCGCTGGCCTGATAACCCAATTCCGCTGCCGCAACAGCGGTTCCGCGGTCGTTGTGTGGATGCAGCGAGAGGATGATCGAGTTACGCCGCGCCAGGTTGCGGCTCATCCACTCGATGGAGTCGGCGTAGACGTTGGGGGTGGTCATCTCGACGGTGGCCGGCAGGTTGACGATCAGCGGCCACTCCGGCGTGGGCTCGATGACGTCGGCGACGGCGTCACAGACCTCCACCGCGTAGGCCAGTTCGGTTCCGGTGTAGGACTCCGGGGAGTATTCGTAGCGCCACCGGGTGCCGGGGTGTTTAGCCTGTTCCGCCAAGCACTTGCGGGCACCGTCGGTGGCGATCTTCTTGACCTCGTCGCGGTCAGCCCGGAACACCACCCTGCGCTGCAGGATGGAGGTGGAGTTGTAGAAGTGCACGATGACGTTCGGTGCGCCGTGGCAGGCCTGGAACGTCCGCTCGATCAGTTCTGGTCGGCACTGGGTCAGCACCTGGATCGTCACATCATCGGGGATCGCGCCCTGCTCGACGATGTCGCGGACGAAGTCGAAATCGGTTTGGCTGGCCGAGGGGAAGCCGACCTCGATCTCCTTGTAGCCCATCCGCACCAGCAGTTCGAACATCCGCCGCTTGCGGGCCGGGCTCATCGGGTCGATCAGGGCCTGGTTGCCGTCGCGCAGGTCCACCGCACACCACATCGGGGCGTGGGTGATCACGGTGTCCGGCCAGGTCCGGTCAGGCAGGCTGATGTGCTCGACTTCGGCGAAGAACGGGCGGTAGCGGTCTACCGGCATCGCGGTGCCGCGCTGGGTGTTCCACACGGGCTGGCCCTCGCGGGGCGGGCCGGCGGGGGTTCTGATGGTGCGGGCCGATACGTAGGCGTCGACCGAATCAAAATTCTGGGTGTTCACGATTTTCGCTCCGGGAAGTTGAAAGGGGGACTTCAGACCGGCGCATCACGACCACCCGCGACGGGAGGCCGGTCTAGATCAGGCCCCGCCGCGGCGTCCGAGAAGGAGCACCCGCTGCACGAAAACCACTGTACTCCGGTTGCCCCGGCGGGCATAGTCGCTGGTATAGCGCCACCCACCCGGCCGCGCTACCGCCAGGGCCGGCCCCAGCTGTCGCCGAAGGCGATTTCGCTCAGCGGTTTGCGGCTTCGCGGCGCGGCGTCCCGTTCAGCGATCTCCGGATCCACATCGTCGTAGTCGGCGAGTGACCCGACCGCGATCACCATCAGCGGCCGGACCTGATCGGGAATGGCGAAGGCGGTCCGGGCTCCGTCGACGTCGAATCCGGCCATCGGGTGGGTGATCAGACCGCGCGACACCGCCTCGATGATGAGGTTGGCTTCGGCCGCCCCGGCGTCGACGGCGCTGTAGAGGGCGGTGTCGGAGTCATCGCCTTCGTCGGCGCAGATCAGGATCAGCGCGGCGGCGGCCTGGGCGTAGCCGTTTCCGCGGCTGAGCAGGCCGGCCAGGGTGGAATAGGTGCCGTCGCCGCGAATTCCCACCACGAAGCCCACGGGCTGCCGTCGGCCCCAGGTTGCGGCCCACCGGGCGGCCTCGAGCAGGGCGGTCACCTGCTCGGCGGTCACCGTGGCATCGGGATCGAAAGCCCGTGGACTCCAGCGCTGAGCTATCGGCGGGTGAATGGGAACGCTGGTCTGGGCTAGCCGATCCGCGGGCTGGTCAGGCATCGCAGTGAGATTACCCGCGGATCCGCGCGGCGATAGCCCCCTTATCCTTAGTGGCGACCCAACCCCCGGAGAGGGACGACAGTGGCGCTCGTCGTGCAGAAGTACGGCGGATCCTCGGTGGCCGACGCCGAGCGGATCCGCCGGGTCGCCCAGCGCATCGTGGAAACCAAGAAGCAGGGCAATGACGTGGTCGTGGTGGTCTCGGCGATGGGTGACACCACCGATGACCTGCTCGACCTGGCCCGCCAGGTGTGCCCGGCCCCGCCGCCGCGCGAACTGGACATGCTGCTGACCGCAGGGGAGCGGATCTCCAACGCCCTGGTCGCCATGGCCATCGAATCCCTCGGCGCCCAGGCGCGCTCGTTCACCGGATCCCAAGCCGGGGTCATCACCACCGGAACGCACGGCAACGCCAAGATCATCGACGTCACTCCCGGCCGGCTGCGCTCAGCCCTCGACGAGGGTCAGATCGTGTTGGTCGCCGGGTTCCAGGGGGTCAGCCAGGACAGCAAGGACGTCACCACGCTGGGCCGCGGTGGCTCCGACACCACCGCGGTCGCGTTGGCCGCCGCCCTGCACGCTGACGTTTGCGAGATCTACACCGACGTCGACGGTGTCTTCACCGCCGACCCGCGCATCGTGCCCAATGCGCGCCGCCTGGACACCGTCACTTTCGAGGAGATGCTCGAGATGGCGGCCTGCGGGGCCAAGGTTCTGATGCTGCGCTGCGTGGAATACGCCCGCCGCTATCACGTTCCGATTCACGTCCGGTCGTCGTACTCCGACAAGCCCGGCACCATCGTCACCGGATCGATTGAGGACACCGCCATGGAAGACGCCATCCTGACCGGAGTTGCCCACGACCGCAGCGAGGCCAAGGTCACCGTTGTCGGAGTGCCCGATGTTCCGGGTTATGCCGCCAAGGTCTTTCGTGCCGTCGCCGACGCTGATGTCAACATCGACATGGTGCTGCAGAACATCTCCAAGGTGGAGGACGGCAAGACCGACATCACCTTCACCTGCTCTCGCGACTCCGCGCCGACGGCGGTGGAGAAGCTCACCTCGCTGCAGAGCGAGATCGGTTTCACCAGTGTGCTTTCCGACGACCACATCGGCAAGGTGTCGCTGGTGGGCGCCGGCATGCGCAGCCACCCCGGTGTCACGGCGACGTTCTGCGAGGCGCTGGCACGGGTGGGCATCAACATTGACCTCATCTCCACCTCTGAAATCCGAATTTCAGTGCTGATCAAGGACTCTGAACTCGACAAGGCTGTCGCTGCACTGCACGAGGCGTTCGGACTCGGCGGCGCGGAAGAGGCTGTTGTCTACGCCGGGACGGGGCGGTAGGCCGTGGTCCACATCGGAGTCGTCGGCGCCACCGGACAGGTCGGCGTCGTCATGCGAAACCTGTTGGAAGAACGCAACTTTCCCGCAACGAGCGTGCGGTTCTTCGCCTC
>CAXNJA010000251.1:0-3407 GCA_964202555.1 Mycobacterium sp. | reverse complement strand
GGCGTTGTCCTGGCCACCGCCGGCCGCCAGAAACTCGACGGCCCGACGGCCCTGAACTATGTGCGGGCCCGCTCGATCGCCACCGAGGACAACGGCGACTACGGCCGCATCAAACGGCAGCAGTTGTTCCTGTCCTCCCTGCTGCGCTCTATCATCTCCTCGGAGACCTTGTTCGACCTCGACAAGCTCGATGAAGTGGTCAACACCTTCATCGACGATAGCTACGTCGACAACATTCAAACCCGTGACCTGGTCCGGCTGGGCCAGTCGCTGCAGGGCATCAACGCCGGGCGGATCACCTTCGTCACCGTCCCGACCACCGGGATTGCCGACTGGGAGGGCAACGAGGTGCCGCGCACCGAAGATGTTCGAGGACTCTTCGACGCCATCATCGACGATGAGGCACTGCCCGGGGAGAACGATCTCAACGAGACCCTGAGCCCCGAAACCTCGACCGCCACCAGCGAGACCACGGATACCTCTGCCGCGGACGACGCCCTCGCGACGGAGACCTCCACCAGCGAGACGACCACCGAGACCACCGCGGCGACGACCACCACCGAAGAGGTCAAAGCAGTCGCAGCAGACCCCCGCGACGTGACGGTTCAGGTCGGCAACGCCACCGAAATCAAAGGCCTGGCCACCGCCACGACCGAGGAACTCGACCTCTACGGGTTCGACGTCCTCGACCCGGACTACTCCGACTGGAGCTTGGCCGACCAGACCACGGTGTACTACTCGCTGGGCAACGAGCAGGCCGCCGCCACAGTGGCCGCCACCCTGCCGGGCGCGCGCATCGAGCGGATCACCGGCCTCGGAGAGGTGGTCCAGGTGGTGCTGGGTTCTGACTTCTCCACCGTCACCTACCCCCAGGCCAGCGGCACCCAGCTGACGGTGGACGTCACCCACACCGGAGGAAGCACTCCCACCGAGCTGCCGTCGGACTTGACCGTGACCAACGGCGCCGACGTCCGGTGCGATTAGCGCGGATTCACCACCCGTTCAGTTGCGGGCCGCGATCCCGTTCCTCATACGCCGCTAAGCTGGACCGATGCGCACCGCCTACCACGAGCAGCTTGATGCCCTCAATGGGCAACTGGCCGAGATGTGCCGACTGGCAGGCATCGCCATGGAGCGCGCGACCCAGTCGCTGTTGCAGGCTGACCTGGTGCTGGCCGAGCAGGTGATCGGCGACCACGAGAAGATCATGGCGGCCAGCGCGCGGGCCGAGGAGACGGCATTCGTGTTGCTGGCGCTGCAGGCGCCGGTGGCCGGGGACCTGCGGGCCATCGTCAGCTCCATCCAGATCGTCGCCGATGTCGAACGGATGGGCGCTTTGGCGCTGCACGTCGCCAAGATCGCGCGCCGCCGCCACCCCCAGCACGCACTTCCCGAGGAAGTCAACGGCTACTTCTCCGAAATGGGCCGGGTCGCAGTGGATTTGGCCACCAGCGCCCGTGACGTCCTGTTGTCACGCGATCCGGCGAAGGCCCGCCAGATGCGCGAGGACGACGACGCGATGGACGACCTGCATCGGCATCTGTTCAGCGTGATGATGGACCGGGAGTGGAGACACGGAGTCGCCGCAGCGGTGGATGTCACGCTGCTGGGACGGTTCTACGAACGGTTCGCCGACCACGCTGTGGAAATCTCCCGGCGGGTGATCTTCCAGGTGACCGGACAGTTGCCGGCCGAGGACGAAACTTCGACCGCCTGAATCAGGCCGGCGCGTTTACCCGAACCGGCCCGAGATGTAATCCTCGGTGGCCTTCTGGGTCGGGTTGGAGAAGATCTTGCCGGTGTCGTCGACCTCCACCAGCCGTCCCGGCTTACCGGTAGCTTCCAGGTTGAAGAAAGCGGTCTGATCACTGACCCGCGCAGCCTGCTGCATGTTGTGCGTGACGATGACGATGGTGAAGTCGCGTTTCAGTTCGGCGATGAGATCTTCGATCGCCAGGGTGGAGATCGGGTCCAGCGCCGAACACGGCTCGTCCATCAGCAGCACGTCCGGTTGCACGGCGATCGCACGTGCGATGCACAGTCGCTGCTGCTGGCCACCCGAGAGCCCACCGCCGGGCTTGTCGAGGCGGTCTTTGACTTCGTTCCACAAGTTGGCGCCGCGCAGCGAACGCTCCGCGGTCTCGTCGAGCAACTTACGACTACGAACACCCTGCAGTTTCAGCCCAGCGACAACGTTGTCGCGAATGGACATGGTAGGGAAGGGATTCGGCCGCTGAAATACCATGCCGATCGTCTTGCGCACGCTGACCGGGTCCACGCCTGAGCCGTAGATGTCTTCACCGTCGAGAAGCACCGATCCCTCCACACGACCGCCGGGGATCACCTCGTGCATCCGGTTCAACGCGCGGAGCACCGTGGACTTGCCGCACCCGGAGGGACCGATGAACGCGGTCACGCTGCGCTGGGGGATGCCCATCGTCACGTCGGCGACGGCGTGGAAAGACCCGTAGTAGACGTTGAGGTCTTTGAGGTCGAAGCGCTTACTCATGGTTCAGCCGTTCTGCTCAGGCGCGGTTTCGGTTGAGGTACCGGTTGATGAAGGCGGCCGCCACGTACAGTGCGGCGACGAGCAGGATGAGCGTCAATGCAGCTCCCCACACCCGTAGCCGGCCGGCCGCTTCGGGGTTGATCAGTTCGGTGTAAATCAGCAGCGGCAGTGAGGCCATGTTGCCGTTCGACGGGTCATAGTTGATCGACCGCGCGTATCCCACGAGTATCAGCACGGGGGCCGTTTCACCCATCACCCGGGCCAGTGCCAGCAACACACCGCTGATGATTCCGGGCAGTGCCGTTGGCACCACGATCCGCAGAATTGTTTTCCACTTGGGCACTCCCAGTGCGTAGGAGGCCTCGCGTAACTCATCGGGCACCAGTTTGAGCATTTCCTCGGTGTTGCGCACGACCACCGGAAGCATCAACAGAACCAAAGCGAGAGCAACGGCGAAGGCGCTCTGCGGGAAGCCCAAGGTGGCGATCCACAGCGCGAAGATGAACAGCGCCGCCACGATCGACGGCACGCCGGCGAGGATGTCGACCATGAACGTAGTCACCTTCGCGAATCGACCCCTGCCGTATTCCACCAGGTAAATCGCCGCCATGATGCCCAGTGGAACCGAGAGGACCGCCGCGATCAGAGCTTGGATGATGGTTCCGTAAATGGCGTGGTAGACCCCGCCGGCGAACTGGTCGGGAAGCACACCGGCCAGGGATTTGCCCCACCAGTCGGCGCTGATGACGGCTTTGAAGCCGCGCTCCAGGACGGTGTAGAGCACCCAGATCAACGGAATGGTGGCGATCAGGAAGGAACCCGTGAAGAAGAACGCCGCCAGCGAGTTCTTCACCTTGCGGCCGGTCCCGATGGGATGGAATGTCGGCGCCTTGGTCGG
>CAXNJA010000250.1:0-3408 GCA_964202555.1 Mycobacterium sp. | reverse complement strand
TGAAGGTTTCGCTGAACAGCATCGGCGGCTACCGCAACGCCGCCACCTTCGTGCTCACCGGGCTGGACGTCGACGCCAAAGCCGCCCTGGTCCGTCGCCAACTGGATGCCGCACTCACCGAGCGGCCCGCCGAGGTGCAGTGGACACTGGCGCGTACCGACCGGCCGGACGCCGATACCGAGCAGACCGCCAGCGCACTGCTGACATGCACGGTGCGCGATCCTGATGCCAATAAGGTCGGGCGCCGATTCTCCTCCGCCGCAGTGGAACTCGCCTTGGCCAGCTATCCCGGCTTCCACACCACCGCACCGCCGGCGGACGCGGCGGTCTACGGCGTGTTCACCCCCGGTTTCGTCGAGGCCGCCGAGGTTGCGCACCTCGCGGTGCACGCCGACGGGACCAAGGTGCCCATCCCGCCGGCGGTCGAGACGCTCGACCTGGCCGCCGTCGACGAGCCCGCCCTACCCGAACCGTTGCCCGCCGGGCCAACCCGGCGGCTGCCACTGGGCACCATCGCCGGGGCCCGCAGCGGCGACAAGGGCGGTGGCGCGAACATCGGCCTGTGGGTGCATACCGATGCGCAGTACCGCTGGCTGACCCACACCCTGACCGTCGAACGACTGCGCGAATTGCTGCCGGAGGCAGCCGATCTCACCGTCACGCGCCACCTGCTGCCCAGCATCCGGGCGGTGAACTTCGTCATCGACGGCATCCTCGGCAAGGGGGTGGCCTATCAGGCGCGGTTCGACCCACAGGCCAAAGGACTTGGTGAGTGGCTGCGCAGCCGTCATGTCGATATCCCGGAGGGGATCCTGTAGATGAGCATCTGGACAACACCGGAACGGATGGCGCTGCGCAAGTCGGTGCGGACTTTCGCCGAACGGGAGATCCTTCCGCACGTGCAGGAGTGGGAGCAGATCGGCGAGTTGCCTCGTGAGCTGAGTCGGCGCACCGCGCAGGCCGGTCTGCTCGGGGCCGGTTTCCCCGAGGAGGTCGGCGGCGAAGGCGGTGATTCGGCGGATGTGGCGATCATCTGCGAGGAACTGCACGAGTCCGGCGTTCCGGGCGGGGTTTTCGCGTCGCTGTTCACCGTGGGTATCGCGGTGCCGCACATGATCGCCTCCGGCGATGCCCGACTAATCGAGAAGTTCGTCAGGCCCACTTTGGGCGGTGAACTGATCGGTTCGCTGGCCATCACCGAACCGGGCGGTGGCTCCGATGTCGGCCACCTGCGCACCACCGCGGTCCGTGACGGCGATGTGTACGTCGTCAACGGCTCCAAGACCTACATCACCTCGGCGGTTCGCGGAGACTACGTGGTGGCCGCGGTCCGCACCGGCGTCCCGGGTGCGGCCGGGATCTCGATGCTGGTGATCGAGAAGGGCACTGCAGGCTTCGAGGTCAGCCGCAAGCTGGCCAAGATGGGGTGGCGGTCCTCCGACACCGCCGAATTGTCCTTCACTGATGTGCGGGTTCCGGTGGAGAACCTGGTCGGCGCGGAGAACACCGGCTTCTTCCAGATTGCGCAGGCTTTCGTCTCCGAACGCATCGGCCTTGCCGTGCAGGCCTATTCGAGCGCACAGCGCTGCCTGGACATCACGGTTGCGTGGTGCCGGGACCGGCAGACATTCGGCAAGCCGCTGATCGCCCGCCAGACCGTGCAGAACACCCTGGCCGAGATGGCCCGGCGCATCGACGTGGCGCGGGTTTACTCCCGCAACATCATTGAACGCGAACTGGACGGCGACACCAACCTGATCGCCCCGGTATGTTTTGCCAAGAACACCTCCGTGGAGGCCGGCGAGTGGGTGGCCAATCAAGCCGTGCAACTCTTCGGCGGCATGGGGTACATGGCGGAGTCGGAGGTCGAACGCCAGTATCGCGACATGCGGATCCTAGGGATCGGCGGGGGCACCACCGAGATCATGACCAGCCTGGCCGCCAAGACACTCGGCTACCAGGCGTGACCACCCTGCCCACAGCGGTCGATCCGCACTCCCCGGCCTTCACCGAGGCCGCCGAAGCCATGTCGGCCAAGCTGGCTGAACTCGATACCGAGTTCGCCAAGGCAATCGCCGGAGGTGGGCCGAAATACGTTGAGCGCCATCATGCTCGAGGAAAGATGACCGCCCGCGAGCGCATCGAGTTGCTCGTCGACCCGGATTCACCGTTCCTGGAGTTGTGCCCGCTGGCCGCCTACGGCACCGAGTTCCACGTCGGCGCCAGCCTGGTCATCGGCATCGGCGTGGTCGAGGGCATCGAATGCATGCTGGTGGCCCACGACCCCACCGTCAAGGGCGGCACCTCCAACCCCTGGACGCTGAAAAAGGTGCTGCGGGCAAACCAGATTGCGCTGGAGAACCGGCTGCCACTGATCTCGCTGGTCGAGTCCGGAGGTGCGGACCTTCCGACCCAGAAGGAGATCTTCATTCCGGGCGGCCGGATGTTTCGCGACCTCACCCGGCTATCGGCGGCCGGCATTCCCACCATCGCCCTGGTCTTCGGCAACTCCACCGCCGGCGGCGCCTACGTCCCGGGGCTGAGCGACCACGTGGTGATGATCAAGGAACGCTCCAAGGTGTTCCTGGCCGGCCCGCCGTTGGTCAAGATGGCGACCGGGGAGGAGTCCGACGACGAGTCGCTGGGCGGGGCCGAGATGCACGCGCGGACTTCCGGATTGGCCGACTACTTGGCCGGCGACGAACCCGACGCCATCCGGATCGGCCGGCGGATCGTGGCCCGGCTGAACTGGGTCAAGAAAGGTCCCGCGCCGCGCCCGTTCGGCGAACCGCTGGCCGACGCGCACGAACTGCTCGGCATCGTGCCGGCCGACCTGCGGATACCGTTCGACCCGCGGGAGGTGATCGCCCGGATCGTCGACGACTCCGACTTCGACGAGTTCAAAGCCCTCTATGGCGCCTCGCTGGTCACCGGATGGGCCAGCGTCAACGGCTACCCGGTGGGCATCCTGGCCAACGCCCGCGGCGTGCTTTTCAGCGAGGAGTCCCAGAAGGCCACCCAGTTCATCCAGCTGGCCAATCAGGCCAACACGCCGCTGTTGTTCCTGCACAACACCACCGGCTACATGGTCGGCAAGGCCTACGAAGAGGGCGGGATGATCAAACACGGCTCGATGATGATCAACGCCGTGTCCAACTCGGCAGTACCGCACATCTCGCTGCTCATCGGAGCCTCCTACGGCGCCGGCCACTACGGGATGTGCGGCCGTGCCTACGACCCGCGGTTCCTGTTCGCCTGGCCGAGCGCCAAGTCGGCGGTGATGGGCGGCGCGCAACTGGCAGGGGTGCTCTCGATCGTCAACCGAGCCGCTGCCGCGGCCCGCGGACAGGGCGTCGACGAGGACGCCGACGCCGCCCTGCGCGCCGCGGTCGAGGCGCAGATTGAGGC
>CAXNJA010000249.1:0-3429 GCA_964202555.1 Mycobacterium sp. | reverse complement strand
CTGGCCGACTCGTCGGTGCCCCATCCCCGGATCGTCGCGGCCTGCGAGGACCTCGACGTCCTCGGCGTCGTCTTCTACCTGATGGAGGAGGTCGACGGGTTCAACCCCGGCAACGAGATCACCGCGGCCTACGTCGACGATCCGGCGATTCGTCATCAGGTCGGGCTGAACTACGCCGCCGACGTCGCCCGACTCGGCCAGGCGCCCTGGCGGGGCAGCCCGCTGGAGCACTGGAAGCGGCCCGGCTCCTTCCTGGATCGTCAAGTGCCGCAGTGGCGTTCCTCAGTCGCCGGCTACCGGGCGCAGGACGGCTACGCACACGACTCCCTGCCCGGCGTCGACGACCTGTGCGATTGGCTGGCCGCCCGTCAGCCCACCGACTACGTACCGGGCATCGTGCACGGCGACATCCACCTCAACAACACCATGCTGCGCCGTGCGGAGCCCGAGGTGGCGGCGTTCGTCGACTGGGAGATGTGCACCATCGGCGACCCGCTGCTCGACCTGGGCTGGATGCTGGTGTGCTGGCCGGTCGACCCCAATCCGCTGGGATCGGCCGGCTACCTCGCCGAACTGGGCGGTCTGGCAGCGCGCGGTGAGCTGCTTGAGGCCTATGAGGCCGCCGGCGGCCGGCCAACCGAGGACCTGGACTGGTATCTGGCGCTGGCCTGCCTCAAGCTCGGCGTCGTCATCGAAGGCACCTGGGTGCGCTATCTGGCCGGCCGGGCCAGTAGGGAGGCCGGCGAGCGATTGCACGAGTCAGCGGTCACCCTGATGGGCCTGGGCGGCGCGGTCGCCGCCGGGGACAACCCGTTCGGCTGACGCCCCGCCCCTCGCCCGGGCAAAGCGGCGGGGTCAGCGCTGGGTGTTACAGGTGCACTGCTGGGTGGTCGGTACGTTGCGCATGACCTGGTCGACGTGTTCGCCGCAGCCGGCCCAGGTGGTCTTGTGGCAGCGGGGGCATTCAGCGGGATAGCACATGTTTTCCTCTCCTTCTGGTCGGTGAGCTTAGGCGGAGGTGGAGTCTGCTTGGGCCGCGATTTGCGCGCGAACGTCGTCCATGTCGACTTCCTTGATCTTGGTGATCAGCTCCTCCAGCGCCGGGGCCGGCAGCGCGCCCGGCTGGGCGAACAGCAGCACACCGTCGCGGAAGGCCATGATCGTCGGGATCGAGCGGATCTGCAGCGCGGCGGCCAGTTCCTGCTCGACCTCGGTGTTCACCTTGGCGTGCACCACATCGGGGTGGGCGGTTGCCGAAGAGTCGAAGACCGGGGCGAAGGCCCGGCAGGGCCCGCACCAGGAGGCCCAGAAATCGACCAGAACAATGGGCTTTTCGGTGACGGTCGATTCGAAGTCGGCCGCGGTGAGCTCGACGGTGGTCATGGGATGTCCTTTCGGAAGTCGGCGTGGAACACTCTCTCACAAAAGTACCCTAGGGGGTATATTTATTCCGGCCTTGCCAGTACCCCCTCGGGTATGGCTATGATGGAGTCAACATACCCCATAGGGTATCTGTAAACGATGGGATTGATGAATGAGAGCACCCGCCATCCTCAACGCCGCTGACCTGCGTGGCCTGCTGGATTCCCCGAACCCGCCCAGGATTCTCGACGTTCGCACGCCGGGGGAGTTCGAGGGCGTCCACATCGCCGGGGCCTACAACGTGCCGTTGGACCTGCTGCGTGAGCACAGCGACGAGATCCGCACCCACCTCGATGATCATGTCGTGCTGGTGTGCCGGTCCGGTCAGCGTGCGACGCAGGCCGAGCAGACCCTGTACGACACCGGGCTTACCAACGTGCACATCCTCGACGGCGGAATGAACTCCTGGGAGGCCAACGGCTTCTCGGTCAAGCGGGGCGCCCAGCGCTGGGACCTGGAGCGCCAGGTGCGCCTGGTCGCCGGTTCGATTGTGGCGCTGAGCGTTCTGGCCAGCATCTTCGTGCCGGGGTTCAAGTGGGTCGCGCTCTTCATCGGGTCGGGGTTGGTGTTCGCCGCCGTGTCCAACACCTGCACGATGGGCACGCTGCTGGCCAAGCTGCCCTACAACCGCGGGGCGACCTGCGACGCGCAGACCATCGTCGCCCAACTCGTCGACTCCCGGTCCGCTCAGCCCGGCAGCAGGTGAATCGGTAAATGATTGCGCTTACCGTCGGACTCGCCCTGCTGGTCGGCGTCGCGCTGGGACTGCTTGGCGGCGGCGGGTCGATCCTCACCGTCCCCCTGCTGGCCTACGTGGCCGGCATGGAGGCCAAGCAGGCCATCGCCACCTCGCTGCTGGTCGTTGGAACCACCAGTGCCGTGGCGGCCATTTCACACGCCCGCGCCGGCCGGGTGCAGTGGCGGACCGGTCTGATCTTCGGGGCGGCCGGGATGGCGGGTGCCTACGGTGGCGGCCTGCTGGCCCACTACATCCCGGGCAGCGTGCTGCTGATCGGCTTCGCCGTCATGATGATCGCCACCGCGGTGGCGATGCTCCGCGGCCGCAACGAGGTCGGCCCCGCTGACCCACACCACCGCATCCCGGTTCCCAAGGTGGTCGCCGAGGGCCTGATCGTGGGTCTGGTCACCGGTCTGGTCGGGGCGGGCGGCGGATTCCTGGTGGTGCCGGCATTGGCTCTGCTGGGCGGACTGCCGATGCCGATCGCCGTCGGCACCTCGCTGGTCGTCATCGCGATGAAGTCATTCGCCGGCTTCGCCGGTTACCTCAACAGCGTCAGCATCGACTGGCGGCTCGCTGCGATGGTCACCGCCGCGGCGGTGGTCGGCGCACTGGTCGGCGCCCGATTGACGGCGCTGGTCAATCCCGACTCGTTGCGTAAGGGGTTCGGGTGGTTCGTGCTGGTGATGTCCTCGGTGATCCTGGCCGAGGAGATTCATCCGGCGGTCGGCATCGCCATGGCGGTGATCACGATCGTGTCCGCGGTCATCTACTACGTGCGCAGCCGCCGCGCGGGGCATACCCCCGCGGGTAAGCTGGCGGCGGTAAATCCCTAAAGGAGACGGCAAAATGGTTGGTGACGAGGCTGCCATCACCGAGGTGCTCAACCGGCTGCGTCGCGCGCACGGCCAGTTGGCCGGCGTGATCGCGATGATCGAGCAGGGCCGTGAATGCAAGGACGTGGTCACCCAGTTGGCGGCGGTGTCCCGGGCGCTGGACCGGGCCGGCTTCAAGATCGTGGCCACCGGTCTGCGGGAGTGTGTCCTCGGCGACGCCGCCAGCGGGAAGGCCCCGATGACCGAAGCGGAGTTGGAGAAGCTCTTCCTTTCGCTGGCCTGATGGTCGCGCTGACGTCGGTCAGCGAATGGGCCTCAGCACGATCGGGACACCGTCGATCGGCAGCGGCATGCCGGCGAAGTCGTACTTGGGTACATAGCCCGGGTGGGGCAGCTCAAGGCGGTAGTTGCGCAGCAGCCGGTGCATGACGG
>CAXNJA010000248.1:0-3452 GCA_964202555.1 Mycobacterium sp. | reverse complement strand
AGGACCTGCTGCGGACCTTCCCGACCACCCAGAGCAGAATCACCGAGCCCAGAGTCGCGGTGAACAGTGTGAACCACCATCCGCCACCGGCGGTGTTAAGGAAGAAGCTCAACAGGAATCCGCCGATCAGCGCACCGACAATGCCGATGCCGATGTCCATCAGCAGCCCGGAACCACCGCCCTTGACGATCTTGCCTGCCAACCATCCGGCGATCGCGCCGATGATGATGTAGCCGATCCAACCAACGCTGGTTGTCGTCGAGGACCGGGCGAGAATTTCGGTTGCAGCGATGATGTCCATGTGGAGGGCCTCCTCGGGTCGTCAGCCGGTTGCATACCGGCCTCTGTTGTGAAGGTACTGCGAGTGGATATCGGTTCGGCTGCGGAAACGGCCACAAAACGGACCATTCGACACCGATCAGGCCGGCGGCGGAGGTGCTGCCGGGGCGTTGGGGGCCGGTGGCGCTGGCGGGGCGTTGGGGGCCGGTGGCGCTGGCGGGGCGTTGGGGTCCGGTGGCGCTGGCGGGCCGTTGGGGGCCGGTGGGGCTGCCGGGGCGTTGGGGTCCGGCGCCGGCGCCGCGGGCGGCGGAGGCGGGCTGTATGGCCGGATCGACTCAGCCAGTGCCTTGGCCGCGGCGGTGTCAACGGGTTCCTTGGCGGTGCCCAGCCAGACCACGAACCAGCGGTTGCCGGGGTCACTGCCGCCGCTACCCGGGGTACCCACCACCCCGGCCCAGATCTGACCGTTCGGCTTGGCGGAGTCGGTGAACTTCACGTCATAGGACGACGCCGACCCGCCCATGTCACCGGCCTGGAGACCGGCGGACTGCTGATTGATCCGGGTGCCGGCGAACGGCATGAAGAACTCACCCATGTCGGACGCCAGCCGGACGGCGGCCTTGGCGTTGTCCTGCTCGGCACCGGCGAACAGCTTCATGTCCAGCCGGCCCAGCAGGATGCTGGTGTCGGTGGCCGTCGGCGCGGGCTGGCCGGGCAGCGGTGCCGGGCCGGTCTGCTTGAGCAACAGAGCCTGCCCATAACTCAGCCTCGAGGCGTCCGCGGCTTCCCAGCCGGCGGGCAGGACATAGCTGAATCCACCGGCTGAGTTCTCGACGCGGCCCGCCTCGACTGCCGGCGGCGCGGCGGCCGGGGCCGCGGCGTTCGGGTCAACCGGTCCGGGAGCGGGCGCCGGCGCTGGGGCATTGGGGTCCGCCGGAGCAGCAGGCGGAGCAGCCGGGTCCGGCGCCGGCGCAGGCGCCGGAGGAGGTGGCACCGGCTCGCCGGGTGCCGGCGCCGGTGCCGGCGCGGCAGCCGGTGCAGGCGCCCCGGGGTCAGCCGGGGGCGGCGGTGGGGCGGGTTGCGCGGGTGGTGGAGGCGGCACCTGGTCCCCTGGCGGCGGGGGCGGCGGCGGTGCGGCCGGGGCCGGGGGCGCCGTGGTCGGGACCGGCGGCGGCGGGGGCACGGGTTCGGCCGCCGCCGTCGGCGGCAGGGCGATGGTGACCGCGCTGGCACCAGCAACGGCCGTGGCGGCCAGAGCCGTCCACAGTTTCGGGCGTCGTGAAGTCGGGTCCGACTGCGTCATGGCGCAAAACCTACCGTGTTGAGGCGATGACGCAAGTTCGTCGTCGGCTGTGTCGGACCATCGAGTCACAACGGTGACATTTCCGACCGGTGACCCGCGTGCAAACTCACCAACTGGGTCTTGACCGCCATCCACACCTGTTTCCCGACGGTCAACCGCAATTCGGCAACCGCTTCACGGGTGACGTCAGCGGCCAGGCCTGGGCCGCCGTCGGCCTGATCGGCGCCTCGCACCCGGACCGCCGCGCCGGTCACGTCCAGTTGGGCGATGCGCACCCGGATGCTGTTGCGTGGGCTGCCGTGCGGTTGATCCGGATAGACCGCCACCGAGGCCGGGGAGAACACCGCCAGCACCTCGGACTCTGCGGACAACGCCTCAGCCGGTACGCCATGCCACAGGCCGTCGGCGCTGCGCAGCGTGGTGGGCCCTGCCAGAACGCCCCGCACCACGTTGACCCCGGCCATCCGGGCGCCGAACCGACTGCGCGGCGCGGCCAGAAAGTCCGCCACCGGCCCCGACTCCGCGACTGCCCCGTCCTCCAGCACCAGTACCCGGTCGGCGATACTGAGCACGTCCAGCAGATCATGGGTGACCAGAACTGCCGGCCGTAGCGACGGCCGCTCTTGGGTGAGCACGTCGCGAAGTATCGGACGCACGGCGGCCGCACCGGCCACGTCCAGGCCCGCGAGAGGCTCGTCGAGCAGCAACACGTCGGGATCGGCTGCCAGCGCCCGCGCCAACGCAACCCGCTGGGCCTGACCACCGGACAGTTCAGCCGGCCGGCGGTCGGCCCACTCTGCGGCGCCCACCCTGTGCAACCACTGGCGAGCCACGCTGCCGGGCTCGGTATTCGAGGCCGTCCTGGCGTGCCGGGCGGCGAAGAGCACATTGCCCAGCACCGTCATGTGCGGAAAGAGCAGCGGATCCTGCAGCAGCAGGCCGATTCTGCGGTCGTGAACCGGGACGTGCACCCGTTCGGCGGTGTCGGTGAGGATCCGGTCCCCGACCCGCACCGTTGCCCGCTGCGCGCGCAGCAACCCGGCCACCACCGACATGGCAGTGGACTTCCCTGCCCCATTCGGCCCCACCACCGCGAGCACCTCACCAGCCGCGACGTTGAAAGCCAGATCCACACCTCGGTCAGTGACGGCGGCAGACACGTCCAGGTCAGACACCCGCCGCCCTCCCCCACCCGGCTATCCGGCGGGAGCCCAGGCCGATCACGACAGCTGCGGCCACGGCGATGAGCAGCACCGATAGCGCCACAGCGGCGTCGGGATCGGCCTCGCGCTGCAGGTAGATCTCCAGCGGCAGGGTCCGGGTGACGCCCTCCCTGGATCCGGCGAACGTCAACGTCGCGCCGAACTCGCCCAATGCCCGCGCGAAGGCCAGTACCGCCCCGGACAGCAGCCCCGGACCCAGCAGCGGCAGCGTCACCCGCCACCACACCGCCGTGGGCCGCGCACCCAGCGTTGCGGCCACCGCGTCGTACCCGGAACCCGCGGTGCGGGCTGCCCCCTCCAGGGCGATGACCAGGAACGGCAGCGATACGAATGCCTGCGCCAGCACTACTGCTGAGGTGGTGAACGCGACCCGCACACCAGCCGCCTCCAAGTACTGGCCTAGCAACCCGAGTCGGCCGAACACGTACAACAGCGCCAGCCCGCCGACCACCGGCGGCAGCACCAGCGGCAGCAGCACGATGGGACGCAGCAGTCGGACCGCCCGGTTCTGATGGCGGGCCAGCACCAGAGCGAGTGGGACACCGAGCACCAGGCACAGCAACGTGCTGGCGGTCGCAGTGCGCAAACTCAGCAGCAGCGCAGCCTGCGAGGCCGGGCTGGTGACGAGGTGCCCGAACCGCGCCCAA
>CAXNJA010000247.1:0-3453 GCA_964202555.1 Mycobacterium sp. | reverse complement strand
GTCGGGCTGACAGGATTTGAACCTGCGACCACTTGACCCCCAGTCAAGTGCGCTACCAAGCTGCGCCACAGCCCGTTGCCGCCCGCCGAGGCGCGCAGCGTTGAAAGACTACCGCAGAGCGGAACCCCAGCCGAACACGGGCAAGGCCGTCCTCACACCATTAGCAGCCGATACAACCCGATCAACCCGACCACCACGATTACCGCCCGCAGCGCACCTGGCGATAGCCGTCGTCCATAGTGCGCTCCAAGCCAACCGCCGACCAGAGAGCCCGCGGCGATCAACCCCACGACCGGCCAACTGATCCGGTCAAAGGCCACCAGGATGTAACTGACCGCGGCGACGATGTTGACCAGAAGCGCGAGCAGATTCTTGGCCGCATTCATCCGCTGAACATCCTCGGGCAGCAGCGCTCCCATCACCCCGATCAGCAGAATCCCCTGAGCAGCTGTGAAGTAGCCGCCGTAGATGCCCACCGCGAACGTCCCCAGCACAAGAGCGACCATCCGCGAGGCCGATACGTATTCGGTGTCTTGGCCGGCGGCCTCGGCTCTCCGGCGCGCAAACGCCTGGATCCGGGGCCCAGTGACCACCAGGGCCAGGGCCAGCACCAAAAGCACAGGCACGATCTGGGTGAACACCTTTTCCGGCAGATGCAGTAGTAAAAACGCTCCGATCGCGGCTCCGGCCATCGATGCCGGAATCTGCCACCGGAGCCGCCGCCATTGCCCGGATAGCTCCGCCCGATAACCCCAGGTACCTGAAACGCCGCCGGCGACCAAACCGATCGCGTTCGACATCGTCGCCGTCACCGGCGGGTAGCCGAGCGCGACCAGAGTCGGAAAGGTGATCAACGTCCCGGAGCCGACCAGTGAGTTGATTGCCCCGGCGCCGATCCCGGCAAGGGCGATCAGGATCATGTGCGCGACGGACACTTGAGGAACCCTAACGGGGAGCGGCTACCGCGGGTGTAGTCGACGCGTCAAGCCCCCAAAGCCGTTCTGTGGATGGGCGTTTGACTGTGGATAAAGCCCCACAATTCGTGACCGCGACGACGATATTGTCGGCGGGCCCGCATAGTTTTTCGAACATGAGTTCTGCTTCAGTGGCCGAAGCCTTCACTGCGCTTGAGTCCGCAGTGCAGGCTCTGGGTGCGCTGGAATGGGAGAAGCTGCCCGCCGGCGAACTACTCACAGCGCTGGCCCGGCTGGAGACTTCGCGCCGACAGGCCACCGCCTGCGCCTACGACCTGGCCTCAGCGATCGAGCACTGCGATGACCGGGCCTTGGGCGGCGTTGCCCACAAAGTCATGGCCGACGTCATGCGAACCACCGTCAGCGAAGCGCGCCGACGCACCCGAGACGCGGCCCAATTGCGCCCCCAGACCACCCTCACCGGACAACCCGTCCCGCCAGTGTTCCCGGCGACCGCCAAGGCCTGGGACGCCGGCCTGCTCGACGTGGAGCATCTGCGCGCGATCCAGAAATTCTTCAAGGACCTCCCCGACGAGATTCACCCGAGCGCGGTGGAAAAAGCAGAGACCTTCCTCGCGGAGAAGGCAGCCGTGCTGCGGCCCGATCAGTTGGAGAAAGTCGCCGACCGACTCGCCCTCCAGCTCAACCCCGATGGCACCTTCACCGATGACTACCGCGCCGCACAACGCGGTTTCCAATGGTGCGGCCGCCAACGCCCCGACGGCATGAGCATCGCCCGGCTCGTGGCCACCCCCGAGCTACGCGCCGGCCTGGAGGCGTTGTTCGCCAAACTCGCCGCCCCCGGCATGTGCAACCCCGAGGACCAAACCCCCACCGTCAACGGCGACCCCAACCCCGAGGTTGCCGCCCGCGATCACCGCCTGATGGCCCAACGCCAGCACGACGCCCTGGGCGCACTGGTACGCCGCCACCTCGGTGACCCGGCCCTAGGCCAACACAACGGCCTACCGGTCACCATCATCGCCACCACCACCCTCGAGCAACTCGCCACCGCAGCCGGATACGCCGTCACCGGCGCAGGCACCCAGCTACCGATGCGGGACCTGATCCGGCTGGCCGCCCACTCCCACCACTACCTCTGCGTCTTTGACGAACACACCGAAAAAGCGCTCTACCTCGGGCGCAGCAAACGCATCGCCACCGCAGACCAACGCCTGGTGCTACACGCCAAAGACCGCGGCTGCACCGCTCCGGGCTGCGACGTCCCCGGCTACCTCACCGAAGTCCACCACGTCGACGAATGGGCCACCGGCGGACACACCAACATCGACACCCTCACCTTCGCCTGCAAAAGCCACCACCGACTCATCAGCCCCGGCGGCTGGAAAACCCGAAAACTCAAAGACGGCATCACCCAATGGATCCCCCCGCCCCACCTACCCCTCACACCCGGCACCAACGACTACCACCACCCCGAACGACTGCTACCCGGGGACGGAGACGAAGAGTGAAAGGTTCAGCGGGACTTAGGCTTGCGCTTCTCGCGGACCCGGACGTTGATCCGGATCGGCGTGCCCTCGAACCCAAAGGTCTCGCGCAGTCGACGTTCGAGGAATCGACGGTAGCCCGCCTCAAGGAACCCGGAGGTGAACAACACGAACGTGGGCGGCCGGGCAGCTGCCTGGGTGGCGAACAGGATTCGTGGCTGTTTGCCTCCCCGCACCGGCGGCGGGGTCGCAGCGACGATCTCCTTAAGCCAATTGTTCAGCTGTCCGGTGGAGATACGGGCGTCCCAGGATCCCAGGGCGGTCTCCATTGCAGGAACCAGTTTCTGCACTGCGCGACCGGATTTGGCCGAAATGTTCACCCGCGGCGCCCACTGCAACTGGTGCAGTTGCAGATCGATCTCACGGTCCAGCAGATAGCGCCGGTCCTCGTCGACCAGGTCCCACTTATTGAACGCCAGCACCAGCGCGCGGCCGGCTTCGATGACCATCGTCAAAACCCGCTGGTCTTGCTCAGTCAACGGCTGGGAGGCGTCAACCAGTACAACCACGACTTCGGCGGCGTCGATCGCGCTGTGCGTGCGCACCGAGGCATAGAACTCATGCCCGCTGGCTTGGCCAACCTTGCGGCGCAGCCCGGCTGTGTCGACGAAACGCCAAACCCTGCCGTCGAGTTCGATCAGGGAGTCGACCGGGTCGACGGTGGTACCGGCGACATCGTGCACCACCGAACGCTGCGCCCCGGCCAGCCGGTTGAGCAGCGAACTCTTTCCGACGTTCGGCTTGCCCACCAGCGCCACCCGCCGCGGGCCGCCGGCCTTGGGAGCCGCCTCTGACACCGTCGGCAGCGCGGCGATCACATCGTCGAGCAGATCCGCCACGCCGCGGCCGTGTATTGCGCTGATCGGGTGCGGCTGCCCCATACCCAAGGACCACAGCGCGGCCGCGTCGGCCTCGCCCTTCTCGTTGTCGACCTTGTTGGCAGCCAGGAAGACCGGCTTGCCCGAACGCCG
>CAXNJA010000246.1:0-3462 GCA_964202555.1 Mycobacterium sp. | reverse complement strand
TACCTGAGCAAGTTGCCGCAGACCAACGACGAGCGCCAGGCCGTCGCCGGGGTGTTTTCGGTGATGCGCAACGTCTCGGTTCCGTGGGGCGTGGGCGACCCGCAGCGCCCCAACCTCTCCCCCACCTACTGGCGCTCAGTCGCCGACTCGACCAACAAGATCTACTACTTCGAGTCGGCGCTCAGTCCGAACATCGTGTGGGTCAACCTGAACAACATCAACCTGGGTCCTGGTTCCGGCATCCGCGCGGTCAAGGTCGAGGAGAACTACTCGATTATCGGCAACATCGACAAAGCGCTGGCCCCTGCGGCACCGATCAACTATCTGGCGCCGACGGCGGCCAACACCGCACAGCCGAAGGCGACCGCCCCGGAGTCCCCTTCCGCCCCGGCCGCCGAGAACAAAGCCGGCTTCCAGTGGTGGTGGGTGTTGCCGATTGTCGGGGTCTTGGGACTGCTGACCCTGCTGCCGCGACTGCTCCGCAAGCGGAGCGCCTAACCGCACCGAGCGTGGGCCCCGTGGACATTTTCGTGCCGGTTTTCGTCCATAGCGCCCACGCTCGAGGCGGGGGGCACAAGGCCTCACCTGCTCTGGGCCAGCGCCTCCAACGTCTGCGCAGAGCTGTACTTCGGCGTCCACCCCAATACCGTTCTTGGCCTTGGTGGTGTCCATGACCACCGGCGCGCGCACCGCGTGCAGCCACTCCACCAGGCCGGGCACGAAGGGCAACCGCGCCACTACGGCCGAGGCGGCAATGGCCGCCACGTGCGGCACCCGCACCGCATGCCCGCCGAGGCTCGAGATGACATCGGAGATGCTGATCGTGCCGTCGGCGGCGATGTTGTAGGCACCCGGCGGGGCCGACGTGGTGACCGCCAGTGCGATCGCGGCGGCGACGTCGTCATGGTGGACAAGTTGCATCGGCACCCCCGGGTCCGGGATGGGCAGCAAGGCGCGGGTCGCCGCGCCCAGTGGCCCGGGCATGACACTCCAGGGCATCGCATTGGCCAGCGCGGGTGCCTTGGGTCCGGCGACGATGCATGGCCGAACGGCGCGCACGGTGGCCTCGAAGACGTTGCGGGTGCCCTCCAGGTTGATGTGGGCGCTTTCCTCCCGGGAACCCATGATGATGAACGCTAGGTGGACCACCACGTCTGCGTCGGCGACCAACGCCTCGACCGCATCCCGGTCGAGGATGTCGCCCTGGTGGTAGCTGGTCTTGGTCCAGCCGTGGGCGGCCGGGTCGAAGGGACGGCGGGCCATGCCGACGATGCGCTGCACTTTGGGGTCGCGCTCGAGTGCGTCTACTGCCGAGATTCCGATCTCGCCGGTCGGCCCGGTGACTGCGATGCTCAGGCCCATGGCCACAGGATGCCCGTTATGGCGCCGGCGAACACATTTTCGGCAGTCGTCAGCCGATCTCGAAGTGCTGGTAGTCGACCGGGTTGCGCCAGGCGCCGCCCCAGCGCCAACCCCGGTCGGTGAACACCCGCACGGCGGGGTCGCCGGCCTTGAGCATCCCGGGCTCGGCCAGTCCCCGGTCGAGGTAGCGGCCGGCGGTCTTGGGCTCCAGATTCCCGGCGTTGTCGATGTAGGGGTTGACGAGCGGATTGATGTCGATGGCCCGGCCGTAGGCGTGCAGGGACCAGTCGGAGCTGCCCGGCAGCGGCCGGCAGTTGAACGCTGAAGTGTTGTTGTCGCGCATGGACAATTCGTCTTGCGCGCCCGGATAGTGGTCGACGGTCTGCATCTTGGCGATCGGATACTTCATCTGCTCAAGGTCGGCGAAGATCTCGATGACGTCGTCGACGTAATCCTGATGCACCACAAGGGATCCGCGCTGGGGCCGCCCGTCCGGGTCGAGGTAGTCCAGTTCGACGCGACGCAGACCCTCCGGGCCGACCGGACAGCCCGGCCGCCACGTCTCGCCCAGTTCGGCGACGGTGACGGGATGGACGACCGCGCCCGGCCGGGGCGCCGGTTCCGGCGCGACCGGCGTCTGGGTGGCAGGCACCGCGGTGGGGGCTGAGGCGGGCTGCGCGGGCTCCGCCGGGGTCGGCGGGGACGCCAAGGCGTAACCGGCGCCGGTCGCGGCGAACGCGGCCACCGCCGCGGCGGCCGCGATCCGTCTGGAGATCACTGAATGTCGCACCGCTTCCGATCCCACCACAGGACGGTGCTGAAACACCGTCACGCCACGGGCTATTACGGTGCGGCCGTGTCGGGCCCGAGCAGTTGGCAGTTCGGCGCCGGGTCCACGCCCGCCCACCGGGCGCATCCCCGTCCCGTCGCCGTGTAGGACACGCCGGGCTGATAAGGCACCGACACCTGCGCCGGATCCGCGCCGTGAGCCTGTGAGCAGAACTGTTCTCCGCCAACGGCTTGCAAGCAGGCCACCGTCAGATAGGGAACCGCCAGTGGAGCACATCCGGTGGACTGCACCGCCGCCGTCACACCGCCGCCGCCGGCGAGCGGCGCAGACAGGGTGAACGTGCACGGCGGGGGTGGGGGGCCGTTGGGCGCGGCGCCGGCAACGCCTGAACCAGCGAACGCCGCGGCGAACGCCATCGCGACCACGGCCGATCTGCGCACTGGGCGGCGCTTAAAGGTTGTCGGGGTCGCCCTCGGCGTTAGTCGCCCCCACGGCCTCACCGGCGGAGGTGACCCGGGTGAGAACGTCGCCGTCGTTGAACACCGCATAGCACTCCGTCTCGCTGGTTCCGGCCTCAGAATAGGTGAAGCGCCATCGCATCACCGACCGCTTTTACCAATTGCCGACGTAGGCATCGCCACGGTCAGTACCAGTAACGTCTGCCTCCCACTGCCCGCCCGGTTGCGCCAAGAACCAGCATGACGACCCCGACAATGAGCAGAATCCAGCCGACGACGTTGACGATTTGGTCGAGTTGCGCGGGTATGGGTGCGAAATAGCTAATGAGCAGCAGAATGTTTCCGAGAAGTATCACGGTGTTTTGTGTCCTGTGCGATGAGCTGAATGGTGTCGGTCGAAAAGTCCGGTGAGGCGGTAGAACTCACTTCTCTGTGAAAGCGTCCTTGACCTTCTCGGCGGCATCTTTGAGGTTGGCCAGGGACTGTGGACTTTGAGGATAAAGCGAAGAACAAGATCGACGAGTTGGGCGGCAAGGTCAAGGAAGCAATCGGCAAGGCTACCCGCGACGACAGCACCGAAAATGAGGGCAAATCCGACCAGGTGAAGCCCCCCGCCCGTATGGGACTCGACCTGAGTCGGCCGAAGCCTCAACCCGACGTTAATCCCCGCGGGTCAGACCCCAACAACCTCGATCAGATGCTCGATGCCCCGGAAATCGCCGGGGTTGCGGGTGTAGAGGGGAAGTTCGGCGGCCATCGCGGTGGCGGCGATCAACAGGTCCACTGCCCGCGGACCGCGGGCCTTACGGCCGGTTGACATGATCGCGGCGTAGATGTGGCCGTAGGCACGTG
>CAXNJA010000245.1:0-3500 GCA_964202555.1 Mycobacterium sp. | reverse complement strand
GAGTGCTCCGGAAGGCCGGCGGCTTCCTGTGCCCCGCTGCCACCGAGTCGCACCCGGGCCAGCCGGGCGTCGGCGGCGCAGCACAGCACCGAGAACCTGCCCAGATCCACGGCGTCGCCGTCGCGCAGAGTGAAGCCGATCACGGTGATCAGCCTGCCGTCCAGAGTGCCCGCCGAATCCTGGACCCCGCGGATCATCAAGTCAGGCACCGATACCTCCGGTGCGCGCCCCGAGGGAAGCGGCGGGAAGGGCCGACGCATCGAATCAGCCGAAACGGCGCTGATGCTGGGCACGCTGGCCTGGGGCCGAAGCGCGGGCGGCGTTACGAAGATCAGCACCACCACCGGGATCAACAGCAGCCACCCCGCCCCGTGGGAGTGGGCATGACCCCCGTCGTCCTGACCGTGATCGTGATCGTGATCGTGATCGGAGGAGGCTGCCGGGCGCCGCAGATCGCCGATTATCGCGACCAGCGCAAGGCCGATCAGCACCACCGCGGTCAGATACAGCCACGGCTCCAGGGCGGGCTTGACGTAGCGGACGAACGCGCCGGTCACCGTGATCATCCCGGTCGCCAAGCCGATCATCAGCAGCATGATGTTCTCGGATTCCCGGCTCATCCGGCACCGCCCAGAGTCAGCACGCCGACGATGGTGGCGACCACCGTTGCCACCACGAAGGTCGCCGGAGCAAAGCGGACTGCGAAAGCCCGGCCGAACATCCCCGACTGCATGGCGAACAGCTTGATGTCGATCGCGGGTCCGACGACGAGGAACACCAGCCGTGGCACCAACGGGACCATGGTCAGGCTCGCGGCGACGAACGCGTCGCCCTCCGAGCACAGCGCCAGCACCACCGCCAGCAGCGCCATCACCAGCACTCCGAGCAGCAACTGACCTGCCAAGCGCTCGAACACCCACTGGGGCACCAGAACATGCATCGCCGCAGCAGCGGCTGCGCCGATCACCAGAAACGAAGCAGCAGCAAGGAAGTCATGCCGGGCGGTCTCGGTGAATACCCGCCAGCGCGGACCGCCGACGGGCCCGGTCGAAGGCAGCCGGCGGGTGATCCACTCGCTGTTGCCCCAGCGGGACCATGCCAACCCCATGATGATCGCGGTCAGCAGGGATGCGCCGACTCTGGCCCCGACCATCTCGGGCATGCCAGGGAAGGCCACCACCGTGGAGACCACGACGATGGGGTTGATCGCCGGAGCGGCCAACATGAACGTCAGAGCAGCAGCGCCCAGGGCACCCTCGCCGAACAGACGGCGGGCCAGTGGTACCGAGCCACACTCACACCCCGGCAGGGCGGCACCACTGGCCGCCGCGGCCACCACTGCCACCGAAGGCCTGCGCGGCAGCCAACTGGACAACCGTTCGGGGGTCACGAACGTCGCGAGCAGGGCGCTCAGGGTCACCCCGAGGGCGAGAAATGGCAAGGCCTGCACGAAGATTCCCGCGAATACCGTGCCGGCCGTCGACAGCGCGGTGCTGTCGTACACGACGGATCGAAGGGTGCTGCCGAACAGGGCGAAGGCCACGATCACCGCGGTGATGACCCATACCGGTGCCGGCCTGGCCCGCCGCGGTTGCAACTCCGGATTCAGTGCTGCCACGGGCACCAGTGTGCCAGTAAGCCGACGCATCACACCCCTTGTTGACACTGATTTCCAATAAGGTTAGGTTCGGGCCGAGTCAACCATCGAAAGTGGAGTAGGCCATGGCGGAGACCCGGAAAGAAAGCTACGACCCGAAGAAGGGCGGCAAGTTCGAGCCGGCCACCAAGGCCCAGCCGGCACCGGTTGCCCAGCCCGGCCGCAAGAAGTAGCCGTCCAGACGCCTATCAGTCTTCGTCGCTGCTCTGGACGGCCCGCGCCGACGATGACTCGGTGGCAGAGTCGGCGCAAGGCTCCTCATGCCAGTCGCCGAACGGATCGCCGAAGTCCGGCCAGCTCTCGGGGGCTGACATCTCCGAATCGCTCAACAGTGCAGCCTGAAGTGATTCCTTGATCTGCTCGGGGTGAGCTCCACAGACCAGAACAACGAGCGATGTGTGGCGGTCACCATGCATCTCCTCCCACAGCAGGCTGGCGAGCGCACGGCGTTGTGTGCTTGACGCGGCGACTTCCGATTCGCTCATCGCAGCAAGCCATTTCCCCCCGGTACTGACCCGAAGACCGCCGCCCGCGGACTCCAGACACATCACCAGATCCGGCTGGCTCGCAGTCCAGATACGGCCCCGCGCGCGCACGACCCCGTCCAAAAGGACGTCAAGAGCATCGTGCAGCCGATGCGGGTGGAACGGCCGCCTGGAGATGAATTCGACGATGCCGACCGGTCCGTCCGGCTCCAGCGGGGGCTGCCCGACCAGCAGTGGACCCACCGGATCGTCACCGCGCCCGAGCCGGGCTCCGCCACCAAGAGCCGCCAGAGCATCCTCCACTTGCACAGCCTCCCGAACGAACGCGCCGCGTGGGTTGAGCCGGGCCAGCACCGCCCCGGAGTCGTGGTCGACCCACGGGTCCACCACGACATCAGCGAACTCGGCCTGGCCCACCACCACCTGGGCGACCGTGCGGCCATCCTCCAGTGTGTCGTCGCCGAGGGCCTGCTCAAGCCATCGCCCCGGGTCCAGGCTGCACACGACACCGGCGATCCGCACGTCACGGGCCGCCGGACCATCCACGTATCCCGGACCGAGACTGACCCGAACATGCTCGATCGCCCAACAGATCGACTGGGGTTCAAGCCACTCCCCGAGATGGACGACCACCCGGTCGACATCACGACGACGGTGCAGTCGGCGCAGCAAGACGAGCAGATCGTTTCGGACCGTGCAGGAAACACACCCGTGGGATAACTCAAGGGCGTAGTCCGCGGTGGCGGGCGCTCCGCGGCGCAACATGGTGAGCCCGCGCACCACAACATGGCCTTCGACGCGGTGCGTCACCACCAAGGTTCCCCGCCGTTGCAACAGGGCCCGCGCCACGGCCTCGGTATCACCCTGACCTGCGACCAGCACAACCGGAGTACGCACGCCGCCTCCCATTCTTATTGAAAATGATTTCCATTAATGCCCAGCCGAGGGTACAGTCCGGGCGTCGCCTTGTCGAAAACGGTTTTCAATAAGAACGGAGGTCCCGATGTCCGCACGTTGCCAAGTCACAGGACGTTCACCGGGATTCGGTAACTCGGTGTCGCATTCGCATCGGCGTACCAAGAGACGGTGGTCGCCCAACATCCAGATCCGGACCTACTACCTCCCATCGGAGGGCCGCCGAATCCGCCTGCGCGTGAGCACCAAGGGAATCAAGGTCATCGACCGCGACGGCATCGAGGCCGTTGTGGCGCGCTTGCGGCGATCAGGGCAGCGCATCTGATGGCGCGCAACGAGATTCGACCGGTAATCAAGCTTCGCTCCACTGCTGGTACCGGATTCACCTACGTCACCAAGAAGAACCGCCGCAATGATCCCGACCGGTTGGTGTTGCGCAAGTA
>CAXNJA010000244.1:0-3507 GCA_964202555.1 Mycobacterium sp. | reverse complement strand
CAACACCTGTCGGGATGTTCGCGGATACCGTCTTCACCTCCGGAAGCTACGTTGTGCTGCCCGGGTGCCGGATCCTCATCTACAGCGACGGTGCGCATGAGATCACCCTCGCCAATGATCAGCAGATGACCTGGCACGCCTTTAAGGATGTCGCCACCCAGCTGGCGGAATCGTCGAACTGGTCCCTCGATGCACTCGTCGATCAACTCAAGGCCCTCACGCCGACGGGCGCATTCGAGGACGACTGCTCACTGATCGAGCTGACATTCGACTGACCTGTCGAATGTAAATGCCCCGCAACCACTTCAGTTCAGTTCGACGGGCTCGTTGATGCCAGCGCCACCGCGTCCAGGAGGCGCTCGATGGTGTACAGCCAACCTGGGCGCAGTATCCATGTCGCGATGTGGGGGCTAACCGAACTGTTCCTGGCCTGCGGATCTATCGTGGGAAGTACTCCAATTGGGGGACACTTCAACCCACCGGTGACCGGCCCAGTCGACTGACATTCCATGGCGGGAGATGGCGTCAGGCTGAGCAGTGTCAGCTTCCCCGCCGAACAGGAGTGAACATCATGAAGACCGTCACCATCATCGCCGAGCAGATGACCGACCGGATGCTGGTCGCCGCGACTCCGAACCGCGGAGTCGTTTCCGTGAGGGTCAGCGAAGCCCAGTCGGGTCTTCGCGACGCTGCTGAGGTCCGGTCCTTCCGGAATCCCAACCGGTTCGATCCCCACTACCGCATCGACATGGTCGTCGAGGACGACGCGGTGGAAACCGTCTTCGACTGTGTGTCCGTCGCCTACGAGACCGGTTTCTTCAGCGACGCCGAGGCATGGGTCTCCACGGCGGCCCTGGCGCTGTCGGCCTGACAGCGAGCACATTATGAGATCGACGCCGGAGAGTATGACCGACTGGACGCGGCGCCCTGTCGACGTCGGCGACCACCAGGTCATGACGTTCACCGCCGGCACCGGGCCGCGGACCCTGCTGATGGTCCATGGCGGCCCCGGGTGCCCGTCGCGGTATCTGCGTGATAGCCACGAGGGCCTCATCGAGCACGGTGTACGCCTGGTGACCTGGGATCAGCTGGGGTGCGGGGAATCCGACCGGGCCACCGATCCCGGCCTGTGGACTCTGGATCGCTTCGTCGCCGAAATGGACACCGTCCGCGCCGTTCTGGACCTCGGGGTGATCGACGTGCTGGGCCAGTCGTGGGGAGGCGTGCTCGGCCTGGAATACCTACTGCGCCATCCGGAACACGTCGGAGCCTTCATCGCCGCGGACACCGCCTTCGACCTGCCGGGCATGCAGCGCGGGTTCGACCGCAAGAAGGACGCCCTCGGCGCGGAGACGGTGACGATGATGGCCCGCCATGAAGCTCAGGGGACCACCGACCACCCCGAGTACCAGGCGGCGGTGACGCTGCTGATGCACCGACACCTGTGCCGAATCCATCCCTGGCCGGAGTCGCTGCTGTGGTGCATGCAGAACATCGGCGAAGAGGTCTTCACCGAGATGTTTGGACCGTATTTCTTCCAGTGCACTGGAACGCTGCGGAACTGGGACCGGATGGACGCCCTGCCTGGGATCACCACGCCGGTGCTGCTGGTGCACGGCGAGCACGACTACATCGTTCCCGAACTGGCGGCTAGGGCCCGCGACCGCCTGCCCAACGCCGAACTCGCCTTCTTCCCCGGCTGCTCGCACATGCCATTCTTCGAAGCGCCGCAGCGCTACCTCGACACCGTCGCCGGCTTCTTGACCGCCCAGCGGCGCTGATGTGTGACCGGTCTGGTTGTGGATGACCGAACGTCATCGGAGATCTAACCGTTTTCAGAACGTGGTTCGATTCTCGGCAGCTCCACCAGTAGTACAGCGCAGGCGCGAAAGGTCTGGCCTGTTTGTGTTTGGCGGTCGATATTCTCGGCCTGCAGTATTGATACACCGCGGACTTTGGAGCTGCTGACATGTGCGGAATGGCCGGGTGGGTCGATTTCTCCCGGGATCTGACCCTGGAGCGGGCCGTGATCGAGGCGATGACCGAGACCATGGCGTGCCGCGGTCCCGACGCGGCGGGAACGTGGATACAGCGCGAAGCTGCACTCGGTCACCGTCGGCTGGCAGTCATCGACCTCGTCGGTGGCGCGCAGCCGATGGTGGTCTCCACACCGTCGGGCGATGTGGCCATGGTCTACACCGGTGAGGTCTACAACTTCACGGAGCTGCGTCGCGAGTTGGTCGCCTTAGGCCACAGCTTTGAGACCTCCAGCGACACCGAAGTAGTACTGCGCGGCTATCTGCAGTGGGGTGAGTCGCTGGCCGACCGGCTCAATGGGATGTATGCCTTCGCGATCTGGGACTCCCGCGAGCGCAAGTTGGTGATGATCCGAGACCGGATGGGAGTCAAGCCGTTCTACTTCTATCCAATCCCCGACGGCGTGTTGTTCGGTTCGGAACCCAAGGCGATCTTCGCCAACCCGATGGCTCCACGGGCTATTGACCTGAACGGTTTACGTGAGCTCATCGGGCCGGTGAGAACCTCGGGCACCGCGGTCTGGAAGGGCATGCGGGAGGTCCAACCGGGAACGATCGTCACAGTCGACGAGCGTGGCATCCGGGAGAGGACCTACTGGCGGTTGGAGTCGCGACTGCACATCGACGACCGCGACACTACGGTCGCCAACGTGCGCGGGTTGCTCGATGACATCGTGCGCCGGCAGTTGGTGGCCGACGTTCCCGAATGCGTTCTACTGTCCGGCGGGCTGGATTCCAGCGCGATCACCGCGCTGTCCGCCCGCGAGTTGAGCACGCGGGCACGTTCGTTCGCCGTCGATTTCACCGGCCAAGACCAGAATTTCATCCCCAGCGACACCTACCCCACGCGCGACGCCCCCTACGCGCACGAGGTCGCCGAACACGTCGGCACCGACCACACCGATATCGTGCTCGATCACCGGCAGGTGTCCGATCCCGGTGTCCGGCGAAAAGTGATCGCAGCCCTCGAACTCCCGGTGGGCGGCCTCGAACAGGCAGCGTCAATGTACTTGCTGTTCAAAGCCATCCGACAGCAGTCGACGGTGGCGCTGTCCGGCGAGGCGGCCGACGAGATCTTCGGCGGGTACCGGCAATTTCATGACCCACAGATCCAGCGGGCGGATGCCTTTCCATGGGTCGCGATCGGGGCTTCATGGAGTGACCCCACCGGGCACATCCTCACTCCTGAATTGCGTGCGGCGCTAGACCTGGAAACCTATGTACAGGATCGCTACGTCGACGCTGTCGCCGAGGTGGAACGCCTCGCCGCCGAGGATGACTTCACCCACCGGATGAGGGTGATGAGTTATCTGCACCTGACCCGGCACGTGCGAATCCTGCTGGACCGCAAGGACCGGCTGAGCATGGCCTCCGGCCTGGAGGTGCGGGTGCCGTTCTGCGATCACCGCCTGGTCGAGTACGTCTACAACACGCCCTGGTCGATGAAGAGTTACGACGGCAGGGAGAAGAG
>CAXNJA010000243.1:0-3514 GCA_964202555.1 Mycobacterium sp. | reverse complement strand
GACGAATTGGTGTAGCCGAAGATGAACGCCAGGTTCGGGATCCCGGAGAGCATGAAACTCTTGTAGACCAGGCTCTCGTGGGCGTCCTTGATCTCGCCGTCCACGGAGACCTCAATGCCGCCGAACAACTGCAAATTCAGCCCGGTGGCGGTGATGACGATGTCGGCCTTGAGTTCGCGCCCGGACTCCACCAGAATGCCGGTCTCGGTGAACCGCTTGATCTTGTCGGTGACCACCGACGCTTTGCCCTTGGAGATGGTCCGGAACAGGTCGGCGTCGGGCACCGCGCACAGCCGCTGATCCCAGGGGTCGTAGACCGGGTTGAAGTGGGTATCGACCTCAAAACCCTTGGGCAGCGCGGCGACGTTGATCTTGCGGATGATCTTGCGGGCCAGCTTCGGTTGGCGCTGGCAGAGGTTGTAGATGAACCGGCCCTTGCCGATGTTGAACCGACGCGTCGCGGCGTAGGCGGCCTTGGCCGGCAACAACTTTCGCAAGGTATTGGCGATCGGGTCCTTGCGCGGCAGCGGCATCACGTAGGACGGCGAACGCTGCAGCATGGTGATGTGAGCGGCCTTGTCGGCCATCGCCGGGATCAGCGTGACGGCGGTGGCCCCGCTGCCGACGACGACGACCCGCTTGCCGGTGTAGTCCAGGTCCTCCGGCCAGGACTGCGGGTGCACAACCTGGCCGTCGAAGTCCTCCTGGCCCTCGAACTGCGGTGCGTATCCGGCGGAGTAGTCGTAGTAGCCGGTCGCGCCGAACAGCCAGTTGGCGGTGACCGTCCACTGGTTGCCGTCACGCTCGAGGGTGACGGTCCAGCGCGCCGTCTCGGTGTTGAAATCGGCCCGGATCACCTTGTGGTGCATGTAGATACGCTTGGCCAGACCGTCCTCCTCGATCACCTCGTGCAGGTAGTTGAGGATCTCGTGCGCGTCGGCGATGGCGTTGTCGGCGGTCCACGGCTTGAACTCGTAACCGAAGGTGTGCAGATCGGAGTCCGATCGGATACCCGGATAGCGGAACAGGTCCCACGTACCGCCGATGGCGTCGCGGCTGTCCACGATCGCGAAGGTGGTATCGGGCCGGTCTTCGACCAGATAGTGCCCCAGTCCGAGTCCGGAGATCCCGGCGCCGACCACCAGCACATCGACGTGCCCGGTCAGGGATTCCTTCGGACGGACGTTGGCGAACGAGGCGACGGACATGTGCACTCCCGATTGAGGGCTAGGACTGTAACGTGAGTAATGTTATATTTTCTGCCACAACTGTCAAGGCCTCCGCGGGACTGCCGCACAACGAGAGGAATCCGGTGACCGTCACTCCTGTTCAACGCCGCGCGCCGGTCCAGGCGCGCAGCCGGCAAACGGTCGACCGCATCCTCAACGCCGCCGCCGCGATCGCCGACGAGGACGGCGTGGATGCCGTCACCACCCGCGCCATCGCGGACCGGGCCGGGGTGTCGTCCCCGTCGCTGTACCGGTTCTTCGCCGACCGCGAAGCCATCCTCGACGAGTTGCTCGAACGGCACTGCGCCGAGTTGGATGCCCGCTGCGTGCAAGCCGAGCAGACCTGGCAGGTGCGCTCCATCGGCGATCTACTCAACAACGAACTCGATCTGCACGTCCACTACTACCGCCGCTACCCGAGTTCGGCGCGGCTGTGGATGGCCGGCCGGACCTCCACCACCGTCACCAAACACGTGCACGCCCGCATGCATCGGCTCGCCGGGCGGATGCACGCACTGTTGTCGGACGCCGGGCTGATTCCCACCGACACCGATCCGCGGGCCCTGCTGGTCGCCGTCGAAATGGCTGATCGGGTGCTGGAGTTGTCCTTCCGGGACAACCACACCTTCGATCAGGCGATCCTCGAACTCGGGCGCCGCGCGCTCATTGCCTTCGGCCATGACCTTTCCGGGGGCCCTTCGGTCCCCGACCCCAGCTGACCGGCATCAGAACCACTCCCGGGGTAGCTTCGGCAAACCTTTCGAACGCATCGATGAAGCCCTCGACGATCATCTCGTGATCGGGCACAAGCGTTGTGTCGCAGGCAATTCCGACGATCACCCGACCGTTGTAGCTGGAGATCGTGAAGCTCATCGGCTGATCCCCCGACACCGGCGCCCATCCGACGATGCCCTCCACCATGCTGCCGGCCAGATACACCGCGGCCGGCGGGCCCGGCACGTTGGTCAGCGTGCCCAGCGTGCGGTTGGCGAACAGATCCACCGAGGCCTCGTAGAGCTCGCGGCTGAAACCGGCGATCGTCTCCTGGAACCGGAAGGCCACCGCGGCCTCGTGGCCGTGTTTGATCCGGTCCATCCGGCGCTTAGCGGTGGCCAGCAGCTTGCGCGGGTCGGGCTCGTCGGTCGGCAGCTCGAGTTGCACGAGTGCGAAATCGTTGCCCAACGAGTCCGGCAGAGTCAGATCCAGGGGCTTGAGGTTGACCGGCACCATGAACGTCACCGACGAGCACAGGGCCTCGTGCGACCGCAGGTACTCCTGCAGGGTGCCGGCCACGCAGGCCACCAGCAGATCGTTGACTGTGCAGCGGTTGGCCTTGGCCACCGCCCTGAGCGCGGACAGCGGCAGCGGGTCCGACCACGCCACGCTCTTCTCGTCGCCGGCGGTGCCAGTCCAGATCGTCGCGTCGTTGCGGGTGCCGATCAGCAGTTTGCGCACGGTGTCGACGTCGCCAGGCACCGCGGAGAAGAAGTCGACCAGCCTGCCTCCGCCCGGCACGGCGGCCCGCACCGTCCCGCCGATGTCGCCCGCACCGGCCCGCGCCGCGGTCAGCAGCGTGGCCCCGGCGCCCACCGGGTTGCGCAGAACGAACCGGCCGATTTTGCCGAATCTTTGCAGCAGGGTGGCGTCGGTCACCCGGGAGACCGTTTCACCTGCTGTGCGGGCCACCTCGATGGCCCCGGAGCGGACCCGTTCGGGAAGCGGGCGACCGGGCGGGTGCGGGTGCGCGCCGGACTGGATGACCGCCGGCGCAAGGATCGGACCGCCCTGCGGGGTGGAGTCGAAAAGGCTCATCGCCAACTGCACCATCCGCATCCCGTCGGCGATGGCGTGGTGGCTGCGCAGCAACATCGCGCTGCCTTCCCGGTAGCGCTTGATCCAGATCGACTGCCACAGCGGGTGATCGTGATCGAGGGCGTCAGTGCGGTGCGCGGCGACGAGTTCCTGCAGACCCCTCGGATCGTCGGGGTTGTGCAGCGAGACCAGGGAGACGTGATTGTCGATGTTGAAGTCGGGGTCGGGCTCCCACCACCAGGAACCGTCGTCGTCGCGGACAGCGCGGCTGCGGAACACCGGATAACGGTTGATCAGCCGCTGTTCGACAACTTTGCGCAGTTCGGCGAAGTCCAGAGGTTCGGCGGTCCAGATCACCGAGTCGACGACCATCAGGTTGTTGGGCCGGTCCATTTCCAGCCACAGGGCATCTTGGACGCCCAGACGGCGGCGTGCGTCGTCCATGCCACCTCCGGCCGGTTCTAGGGGAACGA
>CAXNJA010000242.1:0-3566 GCA_964202555.1 Mycobacterium sp. | reverse complement strand
AAGTAGGTGCTCACCGGCGCGACCGTCAGCGGCGCGGTGTTCGCATTCGCTGTTGGGGCGGAGGTTGTCGTCGCAGTCAGAGCGGTCTGCAGAGGGACGGCAGTCCCGGACTCGAGCGCCACGACCGCCACTTCACCGACATCTCCCGGATCGGCAACGACTACCTGTTGGCGCTCCTCGAGAGCCGGACCTGCTGGCTCTTCGACGGTGCCGGCGGTGGTTTCGACGGTGGTTTCAAGATTTTCGACGGTGGGGTCGACGGTGGGCTCGACGGTGGGCTCGACTGTGGGGTCGACGGTGGGCTCGACGGCGGACTCGTCGACCGGATCAACGCTGCCGGTGGGCGGCTCCTCGAAATCCGGGTCGATGTGAATTTTCGGCTCCGGCGTCAGCTCCGGTTCAAGCTCGACTGCAACGGCCTCAGGCTCAGGCTCAACTGCTATCGCCTCAGGCTCGGCTGCCGCCGGACCCCGGACCGCTGTCGCGGCGCGCCCGCGATTCGAGGAGGTGGACTGCGGGGAGTCGCTAGCGCTGTCGGTTGCAGAACCAGTGGAACTGCGTGTGTCGGGCGCGGAACCGTCTGCCCAAGCCGCCCCTGCCCCAGCGAAGACACCTGCGCCGATCCCCAGGGCCACCGCCAATCCACCGACTCGACCGACGAACTGAGATGCGCCCATGAAATCCTCCGATGTGAAGTTAATCCTGAGAGCAAATTGAAGCCTAGTTAAACCATCCCTGTGTCAATTTGAGGTAACTCGCCGGAGGTATTCCCGGCAGGCACTCACCAGATGGCGAAGTCGGTCGACCCGATGCCGTACGGCTCGTCGTAGCCGTAGTTCAGGTAGATCGGGCCCTGGGCATACGGCGCGTTGCCGGTGTTGAACAGACCGGCGTCGATGTACGGCGTGGGCGCACTGCTGCCCTGGGTGGTGTAGCTGTACAGCAGCGTTGAGCCGTCCATGGCGTACACGTCGATCTTGGTGCCCGCCGGCACGTTGTCACCGGCCTGCGGGAACAGCGAGCGGTTCAGGGTGCCGTAGACGCCGCCGGAGTCGATGATCGCCGCGGCGTCCTGCTTGGGTCCGCCGTTGACGCTGACCTTCACGAAAGAGTCCGGCGCACCCGGCAGCGACACCCTGGTCGGGTACAGGTTGGGCCCGAGAATCATGTAGCCACCCAGCCCGAACGGATACGCGTTCTGGTGGATCAGCACACCGTCGCTGAGTTCGCCGGGCATCGCGGCGGTCGCGATCGGCGTCGGGCCGGGGCCGGCGGTGTTCGCGCCGACGCCGAGGATGCCGTCGGCACCCCAGGAGAAGAACTCCTTGAAGTTCGCGACGCTGTTCTCGTAGACAGGGTCGCCGGGGATGTCGGTAACGATGTTGACCGGCGCGGTGCCCACGGCGCCGTCGCCGAGATCAACGCTGGTGTTGTAAGTCTCGTAGTGGTAGCACAGGCCGCCACTGAAGCAGCTTTGGCCCTCGCCGGTCTTCGGTCCGAGATTGGCCGTGCCGATCTTGTCGCGGGTGGTCACCAGCCCGGAGGCGCCGGTGTCCAGCAGCAGTTCGGCGTTGCGGCCGCCGTTGATCTTGGCGTTAACGATCGGCTGGGTGCCGAGTTTGATCCGGATCGGCACCTGGGCGTAGATCTTGCCGTTCTGCCGGGCGGCGACGACTGTCGCCTCCGCCTCGTCGATGTCGGCGCCGAACCAGCCCAGGGTGGGAATGAGCAACGACGCGGTGGTCAGCGAGGCGTCCGACAGGGCGGGCCACAGCAGTTGGCTCTGCAGGTTGGCCTGGGCGATTCCGTGGATCAGCGGGTTGCCCACCGTGTCGGCGACGAACCTCTGCGCGTTGCCGATCGACGACCCCCAGATCGCCAGCATCAGCTGGGCGCTGGCCAATGCGGACTGCGGGCCGAAGGACCCAAAGCCGGCCAGGATGTTGCCCGAACCCCACGTCGCCTCGGTGATCAAGGCCTGCGACTGCTCGATCTGCTGCAGTGCCAGTGTGACCTTCTCGCCCGGCACAATCGCGGCGCCGGGGTTCTGACCGCCGGGCAGCCAGGACTCCATGTTGGGAGCGGGGTCGCCCACAGCGGTGACCGCCGCCGCGGGGGCCGGGGCGATGGCCGCCGGGCCGGGTGAAAGTTCAGTTGCCGCAACCGGATCCGGCAACGACGGGACGGCCTCGATCGCGGTGTCGGCGCGGCCCTGCCACGCGGTGACCCGCTTCGGGGTGTCGACCGGGGTTGCCGCGGCGGGCAGTAGGTTGTCGGCGACCGACTGCGCCTCGGGCTGCGCGGGCGCCTGGTCTGCCGGAACCGCGGCCGCGGGGGCCGGGTCGGGGGTGTCCACCGGTTCGGGTTCGGGCGCAAGCTCGATGACCTGACCGCGGCGGGCCGGGCCGGCCGGCACTGGCGCATCGCCCTCGGCGAGGGCACTGGCCCGCGCACCGCGCGTCGCTCTGGTTTTGGCGGGTTCCCGCTTGGTGGAGGGGGTTTCGCTTGAGGTGGTCTCCGACGCCGTCGAGGTGGAGTCGGTGGCGGGTGCGGCGAACGCCACTGCGGTGCCGCCCACCATGGCGGCTCCCATACCCAGCGTCACGGCGCCTGCGCCCAGCCAGGCGTAGGGCTGAATGCGACGGCGTGCGGATTTGCGAGCGACTCGCGACATGGAGACGACCCCCTGGTAGCCGGTGCGGGAGATACCTTAAGTTTTGCTGAGATGTTTACCACACCTTTCTGAGACGGCAGGCGACTTCCCGCCATGCTTAACTGGAGAAACCCCAGGCCGCTCTCCTTTTTCAATAGGGCGGCCGCGTGTTACGTTCAGCCACCTGTCAAAGAAAGTGGGCGCAATGTCCGACATCGTCGAATCTCCGAGAGTCTCGCCGGGTCCCCGGCACTGGTTGCGCCGAGGTGTGGCGATCGCCGGTTTCGCCCTGGTGTCGGGTGCACTTCCCCTTGCGGTGCTCGCCTCGCCGTCCAGCACCCCGACCAATCTTGCTGAATGCGGCATCGGTTGGGTCTGGGACCCGATTGCGTTCCGCTGTGTTCCCGTCGCTCCGGTAGTCGGACCCGTCGGACCCGTCGGAGTCGGTGGAGTCGTCGGCCCGGTCGGAGTCAACCCGGTCCTCGGACCCGTCGGTCCCGTTGGAGTCGGTGGAGTCGTCGGCCCGGTCGGAGTCGATCCGATCCTCGGACCCGTCGGTCCAGTCGGGGTCGGTCCCCGGTAACTCCCACTGCCTCTGTTGCCCGATCTGACATGAGCAACGGCTCGGCATGGGGCTTCACTCAGACTTGTTTGTGCCTCTGAGATCCCGATCCCGATCCCGGCTGGGCTGCACCCGCTTGGGTTCGCCCGGCATCTTCGGGTAGTTCGGCGGATACGGCAGATCCCCCAGGCCCACTTCCAGGTCGGCCGCCCACATCGCCATCAGCGGCTCGATCGACTGGGCCGGCGAGTCCATCTCCCCCATCGGGTCACCGCGCTGCGCGACCAGGGCCGGCACCGTGGCCATGGTGTAGTCGTCCGGGGTCTCAGCGGCGGCGAGTTCGGTCCAGGT
>CAXNJA010000241.1:0-3593 GCA_964202555.1 Mycobacterium sp. | reverse complement strand
GTGGAGGACCTCGGCTGGGCGCTGTCGCAGGCCACCAAGTGGCGTGACGGTCTGCCGCGGCTGGCGCACACCTTGGCCAAGGCCATCACAGCCCAGACGGGATTCCTCGATTCCGAAGTGGTGTTGCTACGCGAGCACCTGCGCGCGGTGGAGCGCACCGTGCTGGTGAAGTATCCGGCCAACGTCAACCCCGCCGAGGTGGCCAATTGGCAGCTCCTGGCCACGATCGCCGCTCTCCTCGACAACGACAGAAGGCTGGCGAACTACCACTTCGACTGGTTTCAGACCCAGGCGCTGCCACGGGGAGGATATCGATGACCGGTGGTCAGCTCAACGCCAACGTTGAGCAGTACCTGCAGGCGGCCGCGTCGAACACGCCACCACCGACAATTCCGTCCGACCCGGTGATTCCAGGCCTCACACCCGTCGAACAGTGGATGGCGGTCCTGACAGCAGCGGCCAATCTCAGCGACGCCGCCGACAACGCCCAAGCCGTCGCGGAGCACGCCGAGCGCGACGCCAAAATGAGAGAGGCAGCCGAAAAGTTCGCCGCTCAAGACGAGCTCGCCGCCGCAGAGCTGGAAAGCATTGCCGCAGAACCGTATAGCTCCCCCGGCGCGACAGCCGCCGCGCCGGATCAGAGCGCCGCTATGGCTCAGCAGTTTCCGCAGATCGCCTCCGGCATCGCCGGCGCTCTTGCCGGTGCCGTCGGCGGCGCACTACAACCACTCGCGCAATTACCCCAACAAGCCGCTCAGGGGTTGCAGCAGGCCATGCAGGCCGGGATGGGATTGCTCCAACAGGCGGGTGGCGACGAGGCCGATCTGCGGCTGGACGACATCGACTTGGCCACCACCCCGTCAGCCGAGGACTTCGGTATCGACGCCGATGACATCGGTGCCCCCGGTGGTGCCGCCAACGGCGCGCTCGACCTCGGCAGCGGCGGGCTCGGCGGGTTCGGCGCCACTGGCGGGGGCCTAGGGCCACTCAGCGTCACCGCGCCGACCGGCTATCTCGGCCCGCCGCCGGTGCCACCGTCGTCGGTCAGCACCGCCCCGTCCTCGGCGCCGATTACGTCAATTACCCAGCCCGGCAATGCCGTTTCTCACCCACCGATCGGTACGGGTATGGCCGGCATGCCGCTGATGCCTCCCGGCGCGATGGGCGCAGCCGCCAGCACCGACAAGGATGAGAAGGCCGACACCAAGCGGGTGTCGGTGCCACCGGTCCGAAATGGCGCGCCGGTGCAGGGCCGTCTGACCATGCCGCCCGAAGCCCCGGCGGTGACCAAAAAGATGGATGGCAAACCAGTCGTGGCCCGCAGGATCATCGGACCCAACGACAGTCAGTCAGCAGAAACCAAGTCCGGGTCCTGACGTCGCGCACTGCTGCGGGGAATCCACCGTCGCAGCAAAGCCATACACAGCAGGAAGTAGAGCAATCCCAGGGCCCAACCGGCCACTACGTCGGACGGGTGATGGACGTTGAGGGCGACTCGCGCCAGACCCACCAGCAGCATCGTGACCACGCCAACGACGGCGACCGGAACGCGCATCGCCCGGTGGAGATGAGGCCAGGCCAGGGTTATGAACGCCAGCACCGCCACCGTCACGCCCAAGGCGTGGCCGGAGGGAAACGCCGACGATGACTCGAGGATCAACGCGGTGTCCGGACGGGGCCGACCCGCAAGCGCTTTCGCGGCGACGGTAACCAGGCCCATCCCCCCGACGGTCAGGAGCAGGAACACCACAGTCCAAGTGCTGCGGCGGATGAGCGCGGCAATGATGACACCCAGGGCGACAACTCGGAGCGCCGTTGGACTCAGTAGATCGGAAACCGCTTCCCAGAAGTCGATCCAGCCGGCCTGGTGTGCGCCAACCCGATGAAATTGACGCAACGCCCAGTTATCCGCGCCGTCTAACCACGCCCAGTTGCCGGCCACCGCAACCCAGAGCAGGACGTACAGAGTCGCCGCGAGCACGATGACCCGCACCAGCGCTTTTCGCGAAACCACAAGCAACAAGTACACCACTTCTGATTAGCGGGGCTAACATCGTCGGCGGTACACAGGGCGGCCCAGGCGCCGCCCGGAAAGGCCGGCCACCCATGACCTCTCCCGTCGAGATGCCCATCCCGGTGCCTGACGTCCCGGGCGCCGACGCCGGCGGCGCCGGCCTGCCGAAGCGATCTGATCTCACCGTATTCCAGCGGGTGGTCGTGGATTCCTCGGCCATCGCCGACGTCGGACTGCGCACCGCCATCTCGACCGTCGTCGGCGCGGCCGTGGCGCCCACCATTCTCACCACCGCGGTACGCCGCGGCGACGCGCGCCGGGAACGCGACAACATCAATTTCTACGTTGACTTGGCCAAACAGAAGAACGCGGCGCAGTCCTTCCCGACGCCGACGACGATCCCGAGTGTGTCAACCCGCGCTGCCAACCCGATCGCCGAGTACATCGCCCGAAGCCACGTTCACAACGGCTCCTTTCAGAGCGATTTCGAGCCGATCAACCCCGACATGCGCGACAAGTGGCGAAAGCTCAAGCGCAACAACATTGTCCGTTTCCAGCACTGGCGTCATTCAGATGGCCCGCGGCCGACTCTCTGCGTGATCCACGGGTTCATGGGATCGCCATATCTGGTGAACGGCCTGTTCTTCTCGCTGCCATGGTTCTACCGCTCCGGCTACGACGTCCTGCTGTATACCTTGCCGTTCCATGGCCGGCGCGCCGAAGGCCTCTCGCCGTTCAGCGGTTACGGCTACTTCGCCAACGGGATGACCGGCTTCGCCGAGGCGATGGGCCAGGCGGTCTACGACTTCCGCACCATTCTGAATTGGTTGCAGCACAGCGGTGTTGACCGCATCGCACTGACCGGCATCTCCCTGGGGGGTTACACCTCGGCTCTGGTCGCATCGGCCGATGACCGACTGGAGGCGGTGATTCCTAACGTTCCACTGGTCACCCCGGCGTCAGCCTTCGATGACTGGTGGCCGGCCAGCACGGTGGTTCAGTTGGCGCGGGCGGTCGGCGGAATGAGCCGTGAGGAAGCCTATTCCAGCTTCGCCTACCACTCCCCGCTGAACTACCAGCCCAAGGTGCCCAAAGACCGGCGGCTGATCATCACCGGCCTCGGTGACCGTCTCGCACCACCTGATCATGCCGAGGCGTTGTGGGAGCACTGGGACCGCTGCGCGCTGCACTGGTTCCCCGGCAACCATGTCCTGCACGTCAGCCAACCCGAGTACCTGCGTCGGACCAACCGGTTCCTGCGGCCGTTGATGTTCGACTGAACACCCCCGCCAAGATTGCAGCGGAAGTCCGAGAAAATCTCTGCGCCACTGCGTAGTGGTCAGACCAGCGGGCGGCCGGTGCGGATCCGCCAGTTCACGTCGTGCAGAAGCATGTTGAACGGAAAGTTCCGAACAAACGACGGAGCGAGAGAGCTTCCCAGTCTGATCACGGTCATCAGGGCGTCGAACTCGCGCTGTCTGGAATTGTTCCACTCCAGCTTCATCTCGTCGCGGAACCGCTGCGGCAGGAAGCCGGTGGTGATCAGGCGCGCGATGCTCTCGTTGATGTGCTGCAGCGG
>CAXNJA010000240.1:0-3603 GCA_964202555.1 Mycobacterium sp. | reverse complement strand
GAGCGCAGCAGGGAGGACAGGAACAACTGCTGCCGTTTGATGCGGCCGTAGTCGCCGTTGTCCTCGGTGGCGATCGAGCGGGCCCGCACATAGTTCAGGGCCGTCGGGCCGTCGAGTTTCTGGCGGCCGGCGGTGGCCAGGACAACGCCGAGTTCGGCGTCCTCCAGGGGTGTGGTGGTGCACACTTCGACCCCGCCGAGGGCATCGACCATTTTCTCGAAGCCGATGAAATCCACCGCCATGAACCGGTTGATGGCCAGCCCGGACATCTTCTGGATCACTTTCACCAGGCATTTCGGGCCGCCCAGCGCATAGGCCGAATTGAGCTTGGTGGTCGTGGAGCGCTCATTGTCGCTCCATTCGCCGGTGTTCTTGTCGTAGACCGGACCATATTTGCCGGTTTCGGGATCCCAGGCCTGACAGTCCATCGGCGTGATGGCCAGGTCACGGGGGAAGGAGACCGCGACGACGCGTTTCCGGTTCGCCGGGATGTTGACCAGCATGATGGTGTCGGCGCGGGCACCCTCGACGATGGTGGTGTCACCGGCGCCGATCTCGGAGTTTGCGCCGATCCGGCTGTCCACCCCGATGATCAGGAAGTTCTCGTCGCCGGACTGGGCGTTGGGGTCGCGGATATCGCTGGAGTTGGGATCCAGGGCCGCGATGGTGTTGAGGAGTTTGTTCTTCGCGGACTGCCATTGCCAGGCGGCGCCGGTGAGAGCCAGAGCGGATACCGCGATCAGCGCGGCCGCGACACGGGCCAGCAGTAGGGCGGGCCGACGGCGCGGACCAGGAGAGGGCGGCGGTGCCGCGGGAACCGGAGGCCGGAATCGTGTCGGCGCCGGGTGTGCGGGTGGTGCCGGGGGTGCGGGTGGTGCCGGGTGTGCGGGTGACGCCTGTGCTGGCGGGGGCGTGAATGGCCGTCGCGGGTAGGGCAGGGCGGCGAGATCCGGAATCTCGTCCGGAACGGCGATCGGGACGGTGGCATCCGCCCCGGCGGGGGAGACGTCAACGCTGCGCCGGGTGACGGGATTGACTCCTTGCACGCCGGTGATCTTGGCGATCAGATCCGCGGCCGCAACACCTTCACTGTGGTTACCGGATGCGCTGGCGCGCGGGTAATCGCGCTCCCACGGTGCGCGCCCCGAATTCGGCTGCGGCACACGGGCTACCCGCTTGTCACCCTCGGGGCCGTCGCTGTGGCCAGGAGTGGCGTTCTCGCCGTCACTCATGTTTCAGGCAGCCTCCGGCTTGGGGTAACTTTCGCAGCGGCGCTAGCGCGCCTACAGACGCGGTGCCGATTTCCGGGCACCCAGTCGGACCTGCGTCCACAGCAGAATTGCCATGGTACTTACCCAACCTAAGAGCCTGCTAGTTCTCGGCGAAGCCGCTGTTATTGCTATTGCATCTCACTTCAGCCGCCAGAGTTCATCACATCGGCCGCTGCCGGCACCGTGCAGTCGTCGGGGTCATCCAGCCAGCCCTCGGGCAGGCTCACCGATGCAGCGGAACCCTGCCTGCCCCGGGCGCCCCCGGCGGCGGGGGGAAACGGCACATCGGGGTCCAACTGGCTCAGCAGGGCGTCGAGTTCGGTGAGGCTGCGCACCAGAGCCAGCGCGCGGCGCAGGTCTGAACCTGCCGGGAATCCGTGCAGGTACCAGGCGATGTGCTTGCGGATATCCCGCATGCCCTTGTCCTCGCCGAAGTGCGCCGCCAGCAGTTCGCCATGGCGACGGATGATCTCGGCGACCTCGCCGAGGGTGGGTGGAGTAGGTGCCGCGGTGCCGTTGAACGCCGCGGACAGTTCGGCGAACAGCCATGGGCGGCCCAGGCAGCCGCGGCCGATGACGACCCCGTCACAGCCTGTCGAGGCCATCATCGCCAGCGCGTCGGCGGGTTCGAAAATGTCGCCGTTGCCCAGCACTGGGATGCTGCGCACGGCCTGCTTGAGGTCGGCGATGCGGTTCCAGTCCGCCGATCCGGAGTAACGCTGCGCGGCGGTGCGGGCGTGCAGCGCCACAGCGGCGGCGCCCTCCTGTTCGGCGATCCGTCCTGCGTCGAGGTAGGTGGGGTGGCCCTCGTCGATGCCCACCCGGAACTTCACCGTGACCGGGATCTCGGTACCCGCCGTCGCACGAACGGCTGCGGCGACGATCTGGCCGAAAAGTTTTCTCTTGTAGGGCAGCGCGGCGCCCCCGCCGCGGCGGGTGACCTTGGGCACCGGGCATCCGAAATTCATGTCGATGTGGTCGGCGAGGTCCTCTTCGACGATCATTTTGGCGGCGTCGTAGGTGGTAGCCGGGTCTACGGTGTAGAGCTGGAGCGATCTCGGTGACTCCTCGGGCCCGAACGTCGTCATGTGCAGGGTGACCGGGTGGCGTTCGACCAGGGCGCGGGCGGTCACCATCTCACACACGTACAGCCCGCTGACGGTGCCGGCCCGGACGACCTCAAGCTCGCGGCACAGGGTGCGGAAGGCGACGTTGGTCACCCCGGCCATGGGCGCCAAGACAACCGGGCTGCGGAGGGTCATCGACCCGATCCGCAGCCCGGTGGTGTGCTGGGGGGCGACTATGTGGTCGCTCCTGCCAATGCTGCCTTGGCGGCGCGCTTCTCGGCGAGTTTGGCGTCGCGGTCGAGCTTGCGCTCCTTGGCCTCGTCGAACTTCACGCAGGTCTCCTCGAGTTCGGTGATGAGCGTGCCGAGTTCGTCGCGCAGACGGGCGCCCTCGCCGGTGAAGTCGTCGCGCTCAAAGATCCGCCACTTCTTGAGCACCGGCATCACCACGTCCTCGAGGTGGATGCGCGGGTCGTAGACGCCGCCGGTGGCGATGATGACCGCCTTGCGGCGGAACTCCGGGACGGTGTAGCCGGGCATCCTGAAGTTCTTCAGGATCCGGTAGAGCGACGCCATCGCCATGTTGGGGGCGATGTCCAGGCCGGCGGCGCTGATGTCGCGGTAGAAGATCATGTGCAGGTTCTCGTCGTTGGAGATCCGCGCGAGCAACTGCTCGGCGATCGGCTCGTTGCAGGCTTTGCCGGTGTTGCGGTGCGAGACGCGGGTGGCCAGTTCCTGGAAGCTGACGTAGAGCACCGAGTCGAACAACGTGTCGGCGAACAGGTCACCCTGCTGGTTCTGGCCCGGGGAGAAGCCGCGGGTCATCTGCTCGACCCGCAGTTCTTCGAGTTCCACCGGGTCAGCGTTGCGGGTGACCACCAGGTAGTCGCGGATGGCGATGCCGTGCCGGTTCTCCTCGGCGGTCCACCGGTTGACCCAGTAGCCCCAGGGGCCGTCCATTGAGAAGTTCATTGCGATCTCGCGGTGATACGCCGGGAGGTTGTCCTCGGTCAGCAGGTTCTGCACCAGGGCGGTGCGAGCCACTTCGGAGAGCTGGGCCTGGTCGGGATGCCAGTCCTGGCCACCGAGGGCGTAGTAGTTCTTGCCCTCTTTCCACGGGATGTAGTCGTGGGGGTGCCAGTCCTTGAACATCGACATGTGCCGGTTGATCAGCTTCTCGGCGACAGGTTCGAGCTCGCGCAGAAGTTCGACGTTGCTCGGGTCTTGGGACATCGGTCCTCCGAATATCTGTATCGCGTGGTTGCA
>CAXNJA010000239.1:0-3606 GCA_964202555.1 Mycobacterium sp. | reverse complement strand
GTTCGCCCACCTCGGTGATGAACTTGCCGGCCGAGTCCAACAGTGCGGTCATTCCGCGGGGCACCACGACGAACTCCGGCACCGCCGCGATGGCGGTGGGCGGGTAGAGCACCTCGTACTCGGTGTCGAACTGGGCCAGCGTCACCTCGCAGTACTCAGGCTCCGAGCGTTGGGTATTGATGAGCTCACGCCAGCCGTCCTCGGTGAACTCCTTGGACTCATCCATCGAGCCGGAGCGATCCAGCAGCGCCGCGATCAATGTCTTATTGGAATCGGTCATATGTCTCCCCTTTTTGGGCAGGCGAAGGCGACAACAAAGTCCGGGGGTGATGCCCCCGGCAGCTTTTGACGAGCCCCCGACACCGCGATGAACGACCATGAGAAATGGTCGAGATTGATAAGCCAATTCTACAGAAGAGGCCCGACAAGCGCACTGAAAAGTAGGCCTGTTCAAGAGCGGTGGCGGATGGATTTGAACCCCCGGACGGTGTCAGCCGTCTCTCGCTTTCAAGGCGAGCGTTCTACTGTTTTCCCAGTTCGACTGCTGTATGGATTTTCCTACCAACTGGCCTTGATCGCCCGGCCCCACCGGGCGTCCACGGTCCGGGGGTGGTACCCCTGCCCCGAGCTCCTGCCGGTAGACGTGCCCGTCCGGCTCCCCTCGCCAGGCCGACCCGGCGGTGGCCTTGTCGCGGTCGCGGCGGTCCTTGGCGGCACGGAGGATGTTGACCGCGATCTTCGGCAGCGGGAGGGTGCGCCGGGAGCTGGCGGTCTTGGTGCGGTCTGAATCCTTGGTGCCTTTACTGGATACCGTGACGGTTCGCTCGACGGCGATCGTCTCGGCCTCCAGGTCGACCGCGGACCACCGCAGCCCGGCGATCTCGCCCCGGCGGACACCGAGCATCGCCAGGATGCACAGCACCGAATCCTCAGTCCGGAGAACGCTTTTCAGGAGAGTCCGGACATCTTCGGGGGTGTAGGTGACGTACTCCGGCGCGGGCTCGTCCGGCGTGTCCTCGCGGCCGACGTTCTCCACGAGCCGCGCCGGGTTCCGAGCCACGACCCCTTGGGCCAGGAGCCAGTCAAAGACCGTCCGCAACCGGGCCAACATCGGGTTGATCGACGTCGGTGCCCACTTCCCCCGCGGGGTGGTGCCGTCGATGAGCGCTTGGACCAGCGCTTCGATGTCTTTCACGGTGATCTTCTGCACGTAAATGGTTAGTTTTGTCGTGATCCAGATCATAGTTTCGATCAACTTTGCATTAATTATCGCTACAATTCAGTGAAATTTTCTCGACGCAGTTATCGCAGGAGTGCATCCGATGGCGCAGCTCGCGGCACAGGTCTGTGCTGCCGCCCTCGCCCTCGGACTGTCGCTAGCCGGTCCTCAGGCCGCCGGGTCGGCGGCTGCCGACACCGGCGACAGGGACGCCTCGTCGGCCCCTTCGGCAGGCTCCGATTCCACAAGTCAAAACGGGCGTTCGCGAAAGCCGGCCGGCAACTCGGGTTCTCGGCGCGCGCTGGCACCGCAACGAGCTCGTGACCATGCTGATCGAGACCTCGGTGAGTCGCCTGCGGCGGGGGCCCGGAACGGCTCCTCGAAGAAGCCCGCGGCCGACACTTCCGCCGGCACCGGCGGCAAAGCCCTTGGGCCCCTTTCGAAGCCCGCCGCCGCACCCGCTGTGCCTCGGCCCGCCGCCGCCGCGCCGTCGGCGCCGGCGACCCTGCCGTCGTGGCTGCGTGGAACGCAACCGTCCGCAGGGCCGGTCGCCCAGGTACCGGCCACCGCCGTCGCCACATCGGAACCCTGGCTTCGTTTCGGGAGTTCGCGCACAGCCGGGGCTGCGACGTCTCTGGTCACCTACCCCTCCGTCGCCGCGGCCGTGCCGACACCGCCCGCTGCGGTGAAGGCGCCGCAGGCCGCCCTCGCCTCGGTCGGCACCGGTGCCGTAGCCCGTTCGGTTTACTCGGCGTTGGCTAAGTTGGTGTCCAATCTGATGCCGGCCCAGGGGCTCGCCGAAGGGTCGCTGCTGCTGGTGCGACGAATGACCAGTACTCCGACGGTCGGGGCTGCGGTACCGATGGCGGCAGCCGCCGTCGGACCGAGCGGGGTGCAGACCATCACCTTGAGTGACCCGGCGGCGGTTACCCAGGGCACGTTCTCGATCGCGGGCGGCGGCCTGGGCAGGCTCAGCCAACTCAGCGCGCCCGGCGGGTCGACCCGCAACTACGTGGCCACCTACTTCACCGCCGACGAAACCAGGAACTATGTCTTCGGGCAGACCGGTGCGCCGACGGACACCGTGATGGTTCTGTACGACGGCGAGTTCGACTCGACCCGCCCCGGTGCCAACGCCATCGTCCTCAATGACGACACCTACGGCGGACGTCCTGCCGGAGTTGTGATGTCTCCCAGGGGGTGCGGCGGGTCCCAGGGGCTTTGCCCGCAGGTCAGTGCGAACCTCACCGCCGGGCAGACCGTCACCCTGGTGGTGACCACCTACTCCGCGGGCCAGTCCCTCGGTCTGCCGCAGACCTTCTACGCCAACGGGCCCGGAAGCCTCTCCGCTTCTTCACCGATCGCAGCCAACAACCCTCCGACGGGCAGTGTCACCGTCAACACCCCCGACGCCAACGGTCAGGTCACCGGGGCAGCTCAGGTCACCGACGCGGACTCCGATCCGCTGTCGTTCACCGCATCGACGCCGGGTAGGGGTGCGGTGACGGTGAACCAGGACGGCACGTTCGCCTATACCCCGACGGCCCAGGCGCGGCATGCCGCGGCCGCCGATGGTGCAACGGGTTCGGCGTTGGCCGATGCGTTCACGATCACCGTCACCGACGGCCAGGGCGGCACTCTGGCACTCCCGGTGGCGGTGGCGGTGGCTCCGGCCAACAGTGCCCCGACGGGTTCTGCGACTTCGGGCTCGCCGGACGCCGACGGCCGGGTGTCCGGTTCGGTCGAGGTGACCGATGCCGACTCTGATGCGTTGAGCTACAACGCTTCCAGTCCGGGCAAGGGTTCGGTGACGGTCAACCCGGACGGCACGTTCACCTACACGCCCACGGATGTGGCCCGGCATGCCGCCGCCGCCGACGGTGCTGCGGGTTCGGCGCTGGCCGATGCATTCACGGTCACGGTGTCCGATGGGCATGGCGGCACCGTGGAGGTACCGGTGGCGGTGGCGGTGGCTCCGGCCAACAGTGCCCCGACGGGTTCTGCGACTTCGGGCTCGCCGGACGCCGACGGCCGGGTGTCCGGTTCGGTGACCGCCTCGGACGGGGACGCGGATGCGTTGAGCTACAGCGCTTCTGCACCGGGTAAGGGTTCGGTGACGGTCAACCCCGACGGCACGTTCACCTACACGCCCACGGATGTGGCGCGGCATGCCGCCGCCGCCGACGGTGCTGCGGGTTCGGCGTTGGCCGACACGTTCACCATCACCATCAACGACGGGCACGGCGGCACACTGGATGTGCAGGTGGCCGTCGCCGTCGCTGCCGCCAATATCGCCCCCACCGGAACCGCGACCGCGGACACCCCCGATGCCGACGGCCGGGTGACGGGCATCGCGGCGGTGACAGATGCCGACTCCGATGCGCTGA
>CAXNJA010000238.1:0-3630 GCA_964202555.1 Mycobacterium sp. | reverse complement strand
ACGTCGGCGACAGTGAATCCCTTGGCGCCGCGGCCGATGAGCAGATCGCCGGCCGCTTCCAGCAACCTGGCCGCCTTTGCCGAATGCTGCTCGGGCAGCTCATCCAGGGGGGTGCCCACGGTGGTGACTATATCCCGCCCGATCTTCGGATAGTAGTCACACTGACCAGATTGGTCGTTTGGTCAGTATCTGGGTAGCATCGACTTAGGCCGGCACCTTCTACAGATCGAGTTGAGATGAGCAAGCCAGTGCACAGCGAGAATCCCGCTGACGCGACGAGCCTCGACAACCTCGTCAATCAGTCAGTCCGGGTGAAGAACCTGCAGAAGACGATCTTTCGGGTGGCGGGTCTCCTGGACCCCGTGGTTGACCTGGGCAAGCCCTACGTCGACGGATTGGAGAATCTCCCGCGCGACGGACGGTTCCTCCTCGTCGGCAACCACACTTCGTTCGGCATGGCCGAAATCCTCATGATCCCCTATTTCGTGCACCGAGAGCTCGGCGTCAGGGTTCGTGGGCTCGCCTACCGCGGATTGGGCGACCAGCGCGGACTCACCGCTGATCTGCTTGCCGCAGCCGGCGCAGTGGTTGGCAACCAGGAGAACGGCGCAGAGTTGATGCGACACAACGAGACCCTGCTGGTGTTCCCGGGGGGTGGCCGCGAGATGCCGAAGTTCAAAGGCGAGGAGTACCGGTTGTTTTGGGAGGGCCGAAGCGGATTCGCCCGGCTCGCCATCACCCACGACTATCCCATCGTGCCGGTGGGCCTGGTCGGTGGTGACGATGTCTATCGCGCTCTCGTCGAACGGGACAGTGCATGGGGACGGGCTGGCCGGCTGTTGACCAAAAATGTACTGCGCCAACCCGACGTGAACGTCCCGTTGATTCGCGGCCTCGGACCCACCTTGATCCCCCGCCCGCAGCGGATGTACCTACGCTTCGGGACTCCGATCGGCACGCGCCGGCCCCCCCGAGTGCCGGCGGCGAAGTGGGAAGCTGCGGTCAAGGAGCGGACTCAAACCGCCTTGGAGGGCGTTCTCGGCGACCTTCAAGTACTCCGCCGGGCAGACCCGTTCCGGAATCTGAATCCCCTCGACTGGGGACGCGCCCTGGCCGGATGGGGCTGAGTTCAGCCAGTGGCCGCCCACCACAGTCCCGCAGCACCCACGAGCTCAACCAGAAGGTAAAACCAGTTCGGATAGAAGGCCTTTGGTCGGTCGATCACCACAGACACCAGCCGTCCGAACGCCATACCCCCTAGCGCCGCGGCGACCGTCATGAGAATGCCATCGCGTGCCGGATGACCGGTTAGGGCAAGCGCCAGCATCCCGGCGATCGCCAGGCCGAATCCGCCGTAGACCGCTCGCACCTCGGCACGCGACTCCGGATTGGGCAGGGTGATACCGAACGGTCGGATCAACGCCGCAGGCCGGGCCAGCGCGAAGATGCCCATGCCGGTGAAGAACACCGCGGCGATGACGATCACGGTACTGCTCACAGCCACCCCCGCAGGAAGCCGGCGAGCAGGACGACGAAGCCGCCGATCTCGGCGATGATGAGCGCCCACATCGCGACATGGATACTGCGCCCAGGTTGGCTCAATTGGTTGGTCGTATCGCGTTTGGCGCCGTGCAGGATGTAGCTGCCGATGGCACCGACGAAGAAGAGGATGACCGTCGCCGCGGCGGCTGAGTTCACCCACGCCGGCCATGCGCTGAGTTCAACGAACACCGCTAACAGCAGAGTGGCGAACGAATACAGCAAGGCTGAGCGGTGCGCGATGTCGACGTACGGGTGCGCGAGGTGGTCAGGACGGGTGGCCATCTGCCGGTACTTCCAGATCCCGAGAACCAAGGCCAGCAGGAAGATGAGGCCCGCCGCGAGCAGCGTGGCCATGGTCGGGTTGCTGAGGGTCATGTCACTCCTGGAACGGGGAATGTTTTATGCGCCAGGGGAATTGGCCCCAGCGGCATAGGTCGGCGGTGACCGAAGTTGGGTACGCGCGCGCCTCGATGCGGATCTTCTCGGCGAAGTACTGTTTGAAACCTTCGCGGGGATGCGATGCGAGAACCTCCTCGACGGTGCGGGGATGGATGTCTTCCAACCGCATTCCGGTGACGTCAGCGGCGGCACCAAAGTGCAATAGTGCCACTTCGGGTCGCTCCTTGCCGGCGCGGCCGACGTCCATGTGCATCCGGATTGCTTTCGCGACTACCGCGGCACGATCCTGCGGCCAGCCGTGATCGATGAGCCACGACTGCGCTGCTGCGGCGCCGCGTTGTTCGAAGGGTCCCTCGCCGCTCAGGAAGTCGGTGAGTCCCAGATCGTGCAGCATGGCCGAGGTGAAGAGCAGTTCGCCGTCCCAGTCGAGGCCGTCCCGGGTTCCCAGGGCGGCACCGAACAGGTAGGTCCGATAACTGTGGGCGGCCAGGACGCCCGGTGCGTGAACGCGCAGCAGACTGGCGGCCTCCAGGGCGGTGGTGGTGTCCGGATATCCAATGTCCCTGAGTGCCAACGGCTCTGGTCGGCTGCGGCCCATCATGCGGGCCGCGCGCCGCACAGTCTGCTCAAGTTGGGCTCGTCCGAGCCTGCTGATGACGGCCAGCGTCGACTCGGCGGTGGTCATCGCGCCACCTCGACGGTCACTTCGATCTCCAACGCGATGTTGGCCGGCAGTGAGGACACCCCAACGGCGAGCCTCGCATGCCGGCCGGCGTCGCCGAACATTTCAACGAAGACCTCAGAGGCGCCGTCGATCACCTGGGTGTGACCGATGAAGTCCGGAGCGGCGTTGACGACCCCGCGCACCAGGAGGATCCGTTTCACCGCATCGAGGGTTCCAAGCTCGGAGCGGATGGTTGCCAACGCGCTGATGGCGGCGAATCGCGCGGCCTCGCGCCCGGCGTCGACGTCGAGGTCGGCACCCAACTTGCCGAGAACGATCGTCTGCGGCGGATTGAAGGGGACGTGGCCGCCGAGGATCAGCAGATCGCCGGTGCGGACGGCGTTGATGTACTCGCCGGCCGGCGGAAACGGGTCGGGCAGCTCGATGCCGAGCGCCGTGAGGCGCCCTTCAGCCGACACGGCCGGCCTCCAGACCCCATCGCACCTCTTGCAACGCTTTCAACATGCGACCGATGGTAAGGCCGCCCTCGACTTATTACAACCGTTTCAATAACTCGGCTTCCGGCAGTAAGATCGGCTGGTGGACGTCGTCGCACAACGCCGGGTGGACCCCCGCAAGCAGCGGACCATGGATGCCCTTCTGGCAGCCGCGCAGCAGATGTTCGCTGAGCGTCCGGTCGAGGAAGTCACCGTCGAGGAGATCGGCCAGCACGCCGGCGTCGCCGTCGGCTCCATCTACAACAACTTCGGCAGCAAAGAGGGGCTCTACGCCGCCGTGGTCGCGCGCGCTCTCGACGTCGACCGCGATTACATGGACCGCGCCTACACCCCGGACCGCAACCCGATCGAGCAACTGCTGGCCGCCTCCGAGCAGTACCTACGCTTTGCCCTGGACCATCCACAGTTCTTTCGCATGCTGGCCTTCCCCACCAAACCCAGCCCCTACCCCGCTGCTGCCGAAACCACCGCACTGCTGGCTGTCCGGGTCGATGAGCAGAACGCCCG
>CAXNJA010000237.1:0-3635 GCA_964202555.1 Mycobacterium sp. | reverse complement strand
CGGTCGGCGTAGGACGACAGCCGGGAGAAGAACGACCGCCATGGCAGGTACTCACCGAACGGCTGGACGATCTGCTTATCGTGGCGCTCCCCGGGGCCGTCGGACGGATCCCACACGATGACGGTGTTGGAGGCGGCCGGCTTGTCCGGTGTCGCCTCAGGCCGGTCGACGACGGCGCCGACGAGGATGGGCGCTCCGATGGCATCGGCGGCGACGTCGATCTGTCGGGCGGCGTCGGGGTTGGCCAACGGGTCGATGTCGGAGGAGTTCTCCGGCCAGATGACGAAGCGCGGACGGGGCGCTGCGCCGGATTCGACATCCTCGGCCAGTTGCAGGGTTTGGTTGACGTGGTTGTCCAGCACAGCGCGGCGCTGGCTGTTGAAATCCAGACCCAGCCGCGGCACGTTGCCCTGCACAGCGGCGATCGCCACGGTTGGCTCGTCGGCGGTCGCGGTGGCCGCACGGCGCACTCCCGGCGAGGCAAGGGTGGTGGCCAGAAGCACCGCACCGACACACGCCCCGGACACCACCAAGATGCGCCGGTCGGGGACTGTGCGGCGACCCCGCCGGGCCCACACCTCGCTCACCAGCGCGCACAGCGAGGTGGCGAGGAGTGCGACCGCGAACGAGACCAAGGGCGCCCCGCCCCACTGAGTCAGAACCAGCAGAGGCCCACCGGTTTGACTGAAAGCCGTTACCCCCCAGGGGAATCCACCGAACGGAATGCTGGACTTGAGCCACTCCTGCATGGACCACAGGCACGCCAGCCACAGCGGCCAACCCGGCAACCGGGACACGATCACCGCGAACACGCCGAACACTGCGGGGAAGAGCGCCTCCATCGCCGAGAGAGCCACCCACGGCAGTGCCCCGACCAGCCCGCTGATCCAGGGCAGCAGCGGCAGATAGAAAGCCAGACCGAACAGCAGGCCGTACCCGAACCCGCCGGCCAACGTGGTGCCAGGGGCGACCAGCACCCAGGTGAGCAACGCCAAACCCAGCACCGCCGACCACCACCAGCCGACCGGAGGGAAGCTGACACTTAACAGCAGACCGGCCAGCAGACTGACCGAGATCCGTGTCAGCCGGGTGAGCCCAACGGCGCGATCACCCATGCAGCACCACGCCCCGGTGCACGGTCTGCAGGCAGTGCGGCAGTGGACTCGCGGGGTCCAGCGAAGGCAACGCTGGAACTCGTGAGCGTGGATCAGTGGACCAGCGTTGAACGGTGTCCGACGGCACGCTGATGTCCAGGTCCCCGGTTTCCCAGACTGCGTAGCAGGCGGGCGCCCCGGGCACCAGCGTGCCGGTGATCCCGTCGCGGATCCCGGCAGCCCGCCATGCCCCGCGGGTGGCGGCGGCGAACGCGGCGCGCGCCGAGACGGCACTGCCGGGGGTGTGGTGTGTGCTGGCAGCCCGCACCCAGGACCACGGGGTCATGCCGGTGACCGGGCTGTCCGAGCCGAAGGCCAGGGGCACACCGGCGGATGCCAGCAGCGCGAAGGGGTTGAGCCCGGCGGCGCGGTCGGGCCCCAGGCGGCGGGCGTACATGCCGTCGACACCGCCCCAACGTGCGTCGAAGCCGGGCTGCATGCTGGCGATGACGCCCCACTCGCCCAGCTTGGCGGCCTGTTCGGCGGTGACCATCTCCAGGTGCTCCAGTCGGTGTCCACACCGGGCGACCGCGGGGGCGCCGTAGCGGGCGACCACCTGTTCGAGTGCGTCGACGACCGCCGTCACCGCAGCGTCCCCGATGACATGAAAACCGGCGGTGATCCCGGCGTCGGTGCAGGCGGTCAGATGTTCAGCGATTGAAATGCCGTCCAGGTGACAGGTGCCGGTGCAGCCGTCGGGAGCGTCGTTGTACGGCGTGCTCAACCAGGCGGTTCGCGATCCCAGCGCCCCGTCGACGAAGAGATCACCGGCGAGGCCGCGTGCGCCGGTGGTGTCGATGAGGGCGCGGGCTTGGGCGGCGGTGGACACCGCCTCACCCCAGAATCCGATGACTTCCACGCCGTGGGCGAGTTCGCGCAACTCCTGCCAGTCCCCCGCACCGCCGATCTGCGGGCCGGCACATTCGTGGACCGCCACTATCCCGGCGGCGGCGGCCGAATCCAGTGCAGCCCGGCGAGCGGCGTCGCGCTGCTGCCCGGTGAGCAGGCGGCGCGCCTCGGCGCGGATGAGGTGATGGGCGTCGGCCGTCAGCGGCAACTGCGGGTGATAGCCGGCCGAGGCGCACAGACCGGCCACCAACTGCCGCAGGCCGGTGGACGCCAGCGCCGAGTGCACGTCGACCCGGGCAAGATAGGCCGGGACCAGACCGACGACCGCGTCGATCTCGTCGGTGGTGGGCGTCCTTGACCAGCCGGTGTCGTCCCAGCCATGGGCCCAGAGCGGTTGTCCGGGGCGGGCGGACACATACTCTCCGATCAACGTGAGTAAATGCTCCGGGCTGTCGGCGACCGCGAGGTCCAAGCCGGTGAGCCCTAACCCCGTCTCAGTCAGATGGACATGACTGTCCACAAAAGCCGGGGCGACGAATGCTCCTGCGAGATCGACGATTTCAGCGTCGGGATGCCAATCCCGTCCCACCGTGTCACTGCCCAGCCAGGCGATCATGCCGTCGCGGATCGCCATCGCTGTGGCGTCGGGGTGGGAGGGGCTGTGCACCCTGCCGTTGAGCAGCAGGGTCGTCACCAGAACATCACGGGATCAGTCTGCCGTGCCGCGGGGAAGGATCGGGGTTAGACGTCGCCGGGGCGGACGATCGCGGGGCGCGGGCGGGCCGGGTGCGAGTCGGTGAACCCCTCGACGACCTCGCCGTCGATGTAGTCCCCCCGGCCGGCCGGCGTTCGGCTGATCGGACCGAGGAACTGGTTGATGTTCACCGCTCCTACCCGCCGCGCGAGACCGCGGGTGAGCATCGTCGACGCCAGTGGCCGCATCGCGGTTCGGGTGGGTGGGGCCAGCATCAGGGCGCCCACAGCGGTGCTGACGATGCCCGGCACCAGGACCAAAGCCGACCCAATTCCGACGAGCACCCCGTCGGTGACCGCCCCCTGGGGATTGCGACGGGCCTGGCGCACCGCAGCCACCTGCCCTTTCAGTTGGGTGGCAGCGAGCAGCACACCGACGAGGAAGACAGCGGCCACCACGACCAACGCCCAACCCAGCCCCACCGCCCACACGAGCAGGGCGAATGCCGCCAGTTCGGCCATCACGTACAGGGCTGCGTAGCGCAGAAACGGTCGCCTCATGACAGTGGAACGACTGACGATGCCAACGCGTTCCGGATGAGGCTCACGGTTGCATAACGTGTGAGCTCAGTCAGTTTCGAAGGCCGCTGCCGCGTCTCGCTGCAGATCCACGTAGGCCTTGTCGCTGACGTCGATGGCCACGCCCTGGATCTCACCGCCGGTGAACGTGCCGGGGGTCTTGTACTGCTGGGAGACGTTGTCGCCGCTGTCATAACCCACGCACAGACCGTCCCCGGCCAGGGTGAACTTGCCGATCTGGGCGCGCATCGGCCCCTTGGCCACCTCTTTGCCGTCCACGTACAACACCGTGGTGCCCAGCGACTCGCCGTACTCCCCGGCCCGCTCCCGCTTGAACTCCATGCCCACCGAACGCTTACC
>CAXNJA010000236.1:0-3644 GCA_964202555.1 Mycobacterium sp. | reverse complement strand
AAGAACCAGCCGAGGTTGTCGTTGAGGAATCTCGCGACCGGTTCCAGCTTGGGGGCCAGAACGAAAATCCCCCAGAGACCGAACACGATCGACGGGACCGCCGCGAGCAGGTCGACCAAGATCGCGAATGGCTTGGCCAGCCGCCGAGGTGCGTAGTTGGTCAGGAACGCCGCGATACCGATTGCGATTGGAACGGCGAGTAGCAGCGCGAAAACCGAACTGAGCACGGTGATCTGGAGCAGTTCGGCGATACCGAACCGCAGATTCGTCTCATCAGTTGTGGCGAACTCCGAACTGGTGAGGAAGTTGGCCTTATTAGCCTGCAGCGACGGGACCGCCCGGATGATCAGGAACAGCGCCATCAACGCGATGACGGCGATGATCGTGGCGCCGGCAGCCAGGGCCAGCGACCCGAAGATCCGGTCACCCCAGGGGTTCCCACCGGTTCGCAGTCCGGTCTTAGGCTCCAATTCCGTCGCCACTACTTCAGTATCCTCTGCCCGTCGGCTCAGCGGGATGTCCGCAGAAGTTCGTTCCGACTCGACGGACATGATCAGGAAATGGCGTCGATGGCGGTGGTCAGTTTGCCCTTGAACGTCTCCGGCACCGGGATGTACCCGTTGTCGGTCAGCCCCTCCTGCCCTTTGCCCAGCGCGACGGTCAAAAAGGCTTTAACCGCAGGCGCGACATCGCCGGCCGGGTACTTCGAGCACACCAGTGAGTAGGTGGCGAGCATGATCGGGTAGGTGCCGACCTCGGTCGGCGTGTAGAACGACGACGTATCCAACACCAGGTCATTGCCCTGGCCCTTGACTTTCACGTCATCGATCGCCTTGGCGGCCGACTCGACGGTGAGCCGCACCGGTTCGGGGCCGGCAGAGGTCACGATGTCGGCGACGGCCAGACCTCGGGCCTTGGCGAACGACCACTCGTTGTAGGTGATTGATCCGGGAGTGCTGCTGATCGCGGCGGAGGTGCCTTCGTTACCCTTGGCTCCTTCGCCTACCCCGCCGTTGAACGTCTTGCCCGCACCTTTGCCCCAGGCTCCCTCGGAGGCGGCGTCGAGATATTTCTGGAAGTTGTCGGTGGTACCGGATTCATCGCTGCGGAAGATCACCACGATGGGCTGCGCCGGAAGGGTCTTACCGGGATTCAGCGCTGCGATCAGCGGATCGTCCCAACTTTTGACGGTGCCGTTGAAGATCTTGGCCACCGTCGGTCCGTCGAGGATCAGCGCGTCGACGCCGGGGGCGTTGTAGGTGATGGCGATCGGCCCGAACACCATCGGAAGATTCCATGCCTCGGCGCCGCCGCAGCGCGCCGCAGCCTTCTCCACCTCACCCGTGTCGGGGTTCAGGGGTGAGTCACTGCCACCGATGTCGGTCTGACCGCCGACGAACTCGGACACCCCCGCACCGGACCCACTGGAGGTGTAGTTAAGGGTGAAACCGGCGCATGCCGCCTCGTAGGCGGTGACGAATCGAGTCATGGCGTTGGCCTGTGCTGTCGCACCGGAGCCCTTCAGGGACTTCTTGCCACCACAGGCGACGGTGCCGGCGGCTTCACCACCGGAGGAGGTGCCGGCGTTGTTGTCGCTTCCGCACGCGGTCAGAGCCGCGACCGCGGTGGCCGATACGGTGACGACGAGCACTTTGCCGACGCTTCTCAGATCCACCCTTGCCTGCTTTCTGTGTCATTCCGGATTGCCACCGAAACGTATGCGTGCCGAGTTGCCGCTTCAATGATGGCCGGTGAACGGCGGGTAAACCCGTTTCGGGTGTCAATCCGGCATGTAGGCGGTATCGACGCTGGACCTGCGGAAACCCAAGGACTCGTAGGTCTTGATCGCAGCGACGTTGTCGGATTCTGCGTACAAGATCACAGCCGACTGGTCCTCGGATCCCAGCTGCTGGCGCAGATGGTCGAGACCCACGGCGGTCAGCACCCTCCCCAGGCCGCGGCCCTGCGCTGCGGGATCCACACCCAGCACGTAGACCTCGCCGAGCCGATCGTCGTGGACTTTCGTCCAGTGAAATCCGCGCAGAGCACCGCGCTCATCGAAAGCCAAAAACAGCCCCCGCGGGTCGAACCACGGTTCGGCGAAGCGTTCGGCAAGGTCGCTGTCGGTCCAGCCGCCCTGCTCGGGGTGCCAGGAAAACGCGGCGTTGTTGACTCGCAGCAGCTCCGGGTCGTCGTGGCTGCCACTGTAGGTGCGTATCGAAACACCCCGGGGGACGCCAGGGTCCGTTACGCCAGCCAACGGCCGTCGCATCTGGACGAGCTCACGAACCGCGCGTAGGCCAAGCCTGGCTGCCAGCGCCTTGGCGGCCGGCAGGGTGCCGTGGGCCCAGACCCGAACCGGCACGCTGCTGCACTCCAGAGCGGCCCTCATCAGCGCCGTGCCTATACCGCGCCCCCGAGACGCCGGATGCACGACCAGTTCGACGGTGCCTTGGGGTGTCAGGTTGAGGTAGGCCACCACGGCGCCGGGCAGGCCGACGGCGAGGAGATGCGCACCGTCTTCAGCGGCCAGGTCGCGCAGAACCTGCTCACCAACCGGTGACACCCCGTCGATGTGCTCGGCGTCGGCGACAAGCGTCCGAACGGCCTGCTGTTCGGCAGCAGAGAGGTTCCGGTGCCAGGCCAGAGCCGTCACTGACCGGGAAACGACGCCGACATGTCGGCATCGCTTTCGGTGTCGGACCCGTCGGCGTCGCTGGGCTCGTCCTCGGTAGCCGCGGTGCGACCCCGTGCCGGCCGGACCGCCTTGTAGCCGACGTTTCGCACGGTGCCGATCAGGGCTTCGTATTCCGGACCGAGCTTGGCGCGTAACCGCCGGACGTGGACGTCGACGGTCCGGGTGCCGCCGAAGAAGTCGTAACCCCAAACCTCCTGCAGCAGTTGGGCGCGGGTGAAAACCCGGCCGGCATGCTGGGCCAGGTATTTCAGCAGTTCGAACTCTTTGTAGGTCAGGTCCAGCGGGCGACCGCGCAGTCGGGCCGTGTAGGTGCCCTCATCGATTACCAGTTCACCGAGGTTGACCTTGCCGGCACTCTCCTGGTTGGCAAGCCCCCCGCGCCGGCCGACCAGCAAGCGCAACCTGGCCTCGATCTCGGCGGGACCGGTCCCGGGAAGAAGGATTTCATCGATGCCCCAGTCGACGTTAACCGCGACAAGACCGCCCTCGTTGACCACCGCGATCACCGGCACTGATCCACTTGTGGTGCCCAACAGTCGGCACAGGCCGCGCGCAGCAGCCAGTTCGGTGCGCGCGTCCACGATCGCAACGTCAGCCGACCCCGCCTCCAGCAGGGACGCCACCTCGGTCGGTGCCGCGCGCACGGTGTGCGCCAACAGCGCCAACGAGGGCAGCACAGACTCCGGATCGGGGTCGGCGGTGAGCAACAGCAGGTCCAACAAAATCTCCTGGTTTGCCCCCCACTCTAAACTGCGACCTGCTGTTTCGACGATCTAGGCGGTCCGCAAGCACGGTAAGCGAGAATGACCGGGTGCGAAAGCTAGTGACCGCCGCAGGCGCTTCCGCTCTGACGATCGCGTTGGGAGCGGTCGGTGTGGATACCGGAGCGGCGATCTACGCCGAGTACCAGCTTGCCCGGCATGTCCGCAGCGCAGCGGACCTGACT
>CAXNJA010000235.1:0-3687 GCA_964202555.1 Mycobacterium sp. | reverse complement strand
GTGGAGAAGCACAAAGACGCCCGGGCCTGCTTTCAGGCGCTGACCGACGCCGGCATCCCGGCGGTCTACACCGGTGACTCGGACATCTTCGCCTCCGACGCCTGCGACGACTGGCTGGCCCTGCTGGAGGCGTTCGACCAGCCGCACCGGGCCGGGGTGGTTCGCGCGGCCGCGGCGACGATGTTCTTCGGGCACACCGCCGAAGAGCTCGCCGCCGGCGGGGATGGGCTGACCGACCGCATCGCCGACACCCTCCGGGAGTGGGCCGACCATGCCCGTGAAGTGGGTGTCGCGGCGGTGTTGGAGGCGGCACAGCTGCGCGGCATGGCGGAGCGGGTGTTGCGCTGGCATGACGGCGAGCGGTATCTGACCGACATGGCGCATCTGACCCAACTGCTGCAGCAGGCTGCCCACCGCGAACACTTCACCCTGCCCGGGCTGCGCGACTGGTTGCGCAGCAGCCGGGAGGAACGCAGCGGCGCCGCAGAACGGTACCGTCGGCTCGACAGCGACGCCGCCGCGGTGCAGATCATGACGGTGTGGGCCAGCAAGGGCCTGGAGTTCCCGATCGTGTACCTGCCGTTCGCGTTCAACCGCAATGTGCAGACCCGAGATCTGATCCTGTTCCACGACAACGATGTTCGGTGTCTGCACGTCGGCGGACCGGACACCCCGGACTACCGCGAGGTCGAGGCACTCGGCCGCAGCGAATCCGCCAGTGATGACAGCCGGCTGATGTATGTCGCAATGACCCGCGCCCAGTCGCAGGTGGTGGCGTGGTGGGCAGCGTCCAAGGACGAACCCAACGGGGGGTTGTCCCGGTTGCTCCGCGACCGCCAGCCCGGCCAGAGCACGATCCGTGACCGGTGCGAGCCCAAGCCCATCACCGACACCGACGCACTGCAAAGGTTCCGGGAGTGGGAGCTCGCCGGCGGACCGGTGGTGGAGGAAGCCACGATCGTCGAGGCGGCCGCGCCGGCGGCTGATGCGGCACCGAAGGAGTTGAAGGCCAGGCACTTCCACCGCGGCATCGACACCAGTTGGCGGCGCACCTCCTACTCCGGCCTGGTCCGGTCGGCGCAGGAGAGCCGCGGCGTGAGCAGTGAACCGGAGGTCGTCGAACTCGACGACGAGGTGGCCGACATCCCTCTGGTGGCCCCCGCTGCCGGAGCCGATGTGCCCTCCCCGATGGCCGACCTGCCCTCCGGTGCGAAGTTCGGCAGCCTGGTGCACGCGGTCCTGGAGCACGCCGACCCGGGGGCGCAGGATTTCGAGGCCGAACTGCGCGGCCAGATCGACGAGCACTCGCTGTGGTGGCCGGTGGACGTGACGTCCGGGGACCTCGCGGCGGCGCTGGTCCCGTTGCATGACACCCCATTGGGACCGTTGGCCGACAACCTCACGCTGCGGCACATCCCACTGCGAGACCGGTTGTGCGAAATGGACTTCGAGTTCCCGCTGGCCGGCGGCGATCGGCGCGTCCCCGCCTGCCCCGCGTATGCCGAAGTGCCCGACATCAGGCTGGCCGACGTCGGCCGGCTGCTGGACCGGCACCTCCCTGCCGGCGACCCGATGGCCGGCTACGCCGAGCGCCTGTGCGACGAAACCCTGGGCCGCCAGCCGCTGCGCGGCTACCTCAGTGGCTCGGTGGATGTGGTGCTGCGCATCCCGGCCGGGCCGGACCGCCGGTATCTGGTCGCCGACTACAAGACCAACTGGCTCGGTGAGCCGGACCGGCCGCTGACCGCCGCCGACTACACGCCGGCGCGGATGGCTGAGGCAATGCTGCATTCGGACTATCCGCTGCAGGCGTTGCTCTACTGCGTTGTGCTGCACCGGTTTCTGCGGTGGCGCCAGCCCGACTACGACCCGTCCCGCCATCTGGGAGGTGTGCTGTATCTGTTCCTGCGCGGCATGTGCGGTCCGGACACTCCGGTCACCGACGGCCACCCGGCCGGGGTGTTCAGCTGGCGGCCGCCGGCTGAACTGGTGTGCGCGCTGTCGGACCTGCTGGACGGCCGGCGTGACGATGCGGAGGGCGACGCATGACCGCGCCGGTGACGGAGTCCTCGGACTGGCGGCGCAGTTGCGCCGCGACGGGCCTGCTGGGTGTCTTCAACGAGGCGGGGGTGCTGGAGTCCTCCGACGTCCTGGTCGCCCAGCGGTTGACGGTGCTGGCCAAGGAGTCCGACGAGCGCGTCGCGCTGGCAGTGGCGTTCGTGGTGCGGGCGGTGCGGGGCGGATCGGTGTGCATCGACCTGTCCCAGGTGGCTACCCTGGTGGCCGCCCAGGTGGGCGTCGCCGGGCTGCCGTGGCCGCCCGCCGCCGAGTGGTCAGCGGCGGTGTCGCAGAGCCGGCTGGTGACCGAACAGCCGGTGCTGCACCTCGACGCCGGGCTGCTCTACCTGGACCGCTACTGGATCGAGGAGTGCCGGGTCGCCGCTGACGTGCTGGCGCTGGCCGGTACCCGCCGGGGTGGCACGGCACCCGACATCGCCCGGCTGTTCCCGGGCAGCTACGCCGAACAGCGCGGGGCCGCCGAGGTGGCGTTGTCGCGGGCGCTGACGGTGCTCACCGGAGGCCCCGGCACCGGTAAGACCACCACCGTCGCCCGTCTGCTGGCGCTGCTGGCCGAACAGGCTGAACTCGACGCCCAGCCGGCCGGCCACAAGAAGCTGCGGATCGCGCTGGCCGCGCCCACCGGCAAAGCCGCCGCGCGGCTGCTGGAGGCGGTACAGCTGGAAGTGGACGCGCTGGATCCGGCCGACCGCGCCCGGCTGCCGGAGCTGTCGGCGACCACCCTGCACCGGCTGTTGGGCAGCCGGCCGGACACCAAGTCGCGGTTCCGGCACAACCGGGACAACCGGTTGCCGCACGACGTGATCGTGATCGACGAGACCTCGATGGTGTCGCTGACGATGATGGCCCGGCTGCTGGAGGCGGTACGCCCGGAATCGCGCCTGCTGCTGGTCGGCGACCCCGATCAGCTGGCCTCGGTGGACGCCGGGGCGGTACTGGCCGACCTGGTCGAGGGCCTCGACGCCGTGGCGGACTCCCCGGTCGCGCGGCTGGCCACCTCGCACCGGTTCGGTGAGTCGATCGGCGCGCTCGCCCAGGCGATCCGCGCCGGTGACGCCGACACCGCGATCGAGGTGCTGGCTGCCGGCGGTGACCACATCGAGTGGATCGCCAGCGGCGACGCGTCGGGGATCCTGCGCAAAGTCGTTGTCCCGCATGCGTTGAAGTTGCGTGAGGCGGCTGTCCTCGGGGACGCCGAGGAGGCCTTGCGGACGTTGGACCAGCACCGGCTGCTGTGCGCGCACCGCCGCGGGCCTTACGGCGTGACGTACTGGAACCGTCAGATCGAGCGCTGGCTCGCCGAGCAGACCGACACCCCGCTCTGGGCGCCGTGGTACCCGGGCCGGCCGATCCTGGTGACCGCCAATGACTATGGGCTGAGCCTCTACAACGGCGACACCGGGGTGGCGGTGTTACGCGAGGGCGGACTGCGGGCGGTGATGGCCGGCGCCGGCGGCCCGCTGGAGTTGGCGCCGGGGCGGCTGGCCGACATCGAAACCATGCACGCCATGACGATTCACAAGAGTCAGGGCAGCCAGGCCACCGACGTCACCGTGCTGCTGCCCACCGAGGACTCCCGGCTTTTGACCCGGGAACTGCTCTACACCG
>CAXNJA010000234.1:0-3689 GCA_964202555.1 Mycobacterium sp. | reverse complement strand
CGCGACGTCAGGTTATGGGTTGTCTACGTTGACGCATTCGACCTCCCGCCCGGGGAGTGGGCCCGTAAGACCATTTCCCTCACCAAGATGGGCGAACGGGACGCGATTCTCGCCGTCGCGACCAAGCAGCGGAAGTACGCCTTCCTGGTCGCACCGGCCGCCGCGGACCGTCAGGCGATCGATGACGTGCGAATCAACAGCATCGAACCGAAGCTTCGCGACGGTGACTTCGCCGGCGCTGCCGTCGCCGCCGCGTCTGGACTACAAGCCCTCCGCTGAGCTATCCGCCCGGATGCTGACGGGAGTGTTGACGCGGCCAGCAATCCCGGCCGACCCAGTAGGGCGGGTCACGGTGCCTCGCTAACGCGCTTTACGCAGCGAAATCCGATGTGGCTCATGCCGGTATCGATCATCTGGGGTCGGCGTGCAGCGGGCCGATAGCGCAGGCAGTAGGTGTCGGCGCACAGGAACGAGCCACCCTTGATGACCTTACGGGGAACCTTGAATTGTGGCTGCGCGGAATCGTAACTGCCTGCCTCGCAACATGGTTCGCCACTCCGGGTATCGCCGTACCAGTCGCTGGTCCACTCCCAGACGTTGCCCGCCGTATCGAACAACCCGTACCCGTTGGCCGGGAAACTGCCGACCGGACTTGTGCGGCCATAGCCGGGGTCCGGGCGCCAAGGGAATTCGCCGTGCCAATAGTTGGCCAGCCGTTGGCCGGGCATCTCCGGCTCGTCGCCCCAGGTATAAGTCGTGTGGTCAAGGCCGCCGCGGGCAGCGGTCTCCCACTCGGCCTCGGTGGGCAAAGCCAGTCCCGCCCACGCGGCGTACGCCTCGGCGTCCTCATAGGCGACGTGGACCACGGGGTGGTCGGCACGCTTGTCGATCGAGGAGAGCGGACCAACAGGCCGGCGCCACGAGGCAGCAGGGGTCCAGGTCCACCATTGACTCAGGTGCCGCAGGTCGACCGGTCCGCTGGTGCGGCGGAACACCATTGATCCCGGTACCAGGTTCGCCGCCGGCGCGCCGGGGTAATCCGCGGGATCCAGCGGCCGCTCGGCCACGGTGACATACCCGGTGGCGTCGACGAATTCGGCGAAGTCGGCGTTGGTCACCTGGTGGGCCTGCATCCAGAACCCCTCTACGGCGACCGGTCGGGCCGGAGCCTCCTCGGGATAGTGAGCGTCCGATCCCAATGTGGCGGTCTGTGCGGGGATCCAGACCAGATCGTCGGTCACGAGAATATGGTCGCCCAGTCGTCGCGCATACTCACCACCGCATCGTCGCTCCGTCGTGCCAGGAGTTCAGGTCCGCCAAGCTCAACCACCCATTGTCTCGGAGCACTTCTTAAGCTTCTCCACCGCCGCGGTGATGGTGAATGATGCCGGCTCGGCACGCGGCGGGAACTCTTTGAACGTCTCCAAGAACTGCAGAACCAATGCATTGCCGTACAGGGCGATGAAGATGTTCTCCAAGACCCAGTCCCAGTAGGTGTTCGAGGTGACATCTGCCCGTTCGAACGGGTCGGTGCGCAGGTTGAAGATCTTCGGGGCACGCAGTTCGGTGAAAGGCTCGAACCAAATCTGTAGCGTTCCCTGGCAGCGCTGCTCGAGGAACACGATCTTCCAGTTCTCGTAGCGAATACCGAGCACGTCGCAGTCGTCGGAGAAATAGATCATCCCCCGCCGCGGGCTCTTGTCGACCTCCCCGGTGAGATACGGCAACAGGTCATAGCCGTCGATGTGGACGTGGTAAGTCTTGTCGCCGATCGTATGTCCCTGCTTGAGCTTGGTGACGATATCGGGCTCACCAGCCGCCGCCAGGAACGTGGGCAACCAGTCATGGTGCTGCACAATCTCATTGGATACCACCCCGGCCTGGATCCGTCCGGGCCAGCGGATCATCTCCGGCACCCGGAACGCGCCCTCCCAACCGGTGTTCTTCTCACTGCGGAACGGGGTAGTGGCCGCATCCGGCCAACTGTTGGCGTGCGGGCCGTTGTCGGTGGAGTAGATAACAATGGTGTCCTCGGTGAGGCCGAGTTCGTCGACGCAGTCCAGCAACCGGCCAACGTGGTTGTCGTGGTCGATCATCGTGTCGTGATAGGGCGACTGCCAGCGCCCAGCCTGGCCGAGACTTTCCGGTTTGGGGTGGGTGCGAAAATGCATATGGGTCATGTTCATCCACACGAAAAACGGCGTGTCCGAATCATGTTGGCGTTTGATGAAGTCAATCGCCGCCGAGGTGGTCTCGTCGTCGATGGTTTCCATCCGCTTGCGGGTCAGCGGTCCGGTGTCCTCGATGCGTTGCCGACCGACCGGCCCGTACCGCTCATCGACCTCATCGGACACCTCTTCGGTAGCCCAGGAGCGGATGACCCCGCGCGGCAGCATCATGTTGCGCAGCCGCGGCGCCTCCTCAGCGGTCGGGTAGTTGGGGTTCTCCGGCTCCTCTTCGGCATTGAGGTGATAGAGGTTGCCGAAGAACTCGTCGAAGCCGTGCGCGGTGGGCAGGTGCTTGTTCAAGTCCCCGAGGTGGTTCTTGCCGAATTGGCCGGTGGCATACCCCAGGGGCTTGAGCAGCTCGGCGATCGTCGGGTCCTCCGCCGACAGACCCATGTCGAAGCCGGGCATGCCGACCTTGCTCAGGCCGGTGCGGTACACGCTTTGACCGGTGATGAACGAGGACCGACCCGCGGTGCAGCTCTGCTCGCCGTAGGAGTCGGTGAAACGCATGCCCTCTTGAGCGATGCGGTCGATATTGGGGGTGCGGTAGCCCATCAGCCCGTCGCTGTAGCAGCTCAGGTTGGTGATGCCGATGTCATCACCCCAGATCACCAAGATGTTCGGTTTACCTGCAGGCATTTACGTCCCCCCACTTCCATCGGTATCTCGTCCACCCTATCCGCTACGGGTAGCGTCGACCACGACGAAAATCGCGACTACGACTGGCGCAGGCTGGGCCGGTAGTCGGCGACCTCTGCCTCAGCGGCGAGCAGTGCGCCTAGCTCGCCTTCCTGCTGTGCAACGAAAACACCGACGACCTGTCGGCACAATTCCGGCACACTGACCCCGCGCGCATCGGCGATGCGTTTGAGCCCGACCAGCGTTGTAGTGGTGACATGAAATTGCACAGCGAACTGACCGCAGGAACCATCCTCGGGCGGCGCCCCTGGCCCCACGACGACGGGACCGTCGATGGCGTACTCGCCAGCCTCGAGATCCCGGCTCGTCTGAGCGACCTCGTTACGACGTAGCGGGCTGTCGGTGCAGCTATCCGGCTCGTGGCACTCGTCGTCGCTGAAGTAACCCATCGCGCCCACGCTAGACCTGGGGCTTCGTCCACGTCACATGGTTAAGCGGTGAGCTTCGGAAGACCCTTGCTGATCGCGGAAGCGAGCACCTTGCCGACCAGTGCGGCGAGCCCGGGTATAGCTGAGTCGAAACCGATCGTGTAATCGAGTCTCGTGCCGCCGCCTGCGGTCGGTGTCAGCTCCTGGCGACCCCAGTGGCCGCTCAGTGGACTGCCTTTGGTGATCTTGTACTCGATAAGGGTGTTCGGCTGGGCAGTTGTGGTGGTCTCCTCGAACGCCGGAAGGGGGCCAATCTTGAGGCGGCGAACCGAGCCGACGCCATTGCGCGCGGTAGCGCCGTCGCTCACGCGAGTGACCTTGGCACCGAAGACCG
>CAXNJA010000233.1:0-3690 GCA_964202555.1 Mycobacterium sp. | reverse complement strand
GTGTCCCGATGCACCTGCAGGACCACCAGGCCTTTATCGGGGTCCACGGTGAGCACGGCGGTGTCGACGGCGACCGAGGGCCGCACGTAGTCGGTGAGCGTCTTGCCCAGGTTGTCCCGGATTTCGCGGCTCATGCCGACACCGTAGCCGAACCCGACACTCGCACAAATGAGATAAGTCCAGCCGCAGCGTCAAAGTGTTGCCGGTGATTATCGCCTTCCGTGGCTCTCTGCGTGTGACGACTACGCCATGCAGTTCACGCAATTATGAGATATACTGGTAAAGACGGCCGATGGCTTGCCGGAGACAGGAAACACATTGACTGGAAACAAAAAAACTGTGATTGATCGCACTGGTTCGAAGGGTGTGCGAATCGTGGTCATCAGCGGAGCAGGGATCTCAACCGAGGCTGCGATACCGACGTTTCGGGACAACGAGACGGGTTTCTGGTCCGAGTACGACCCCCGAGAGCTCGCCAGCGTCGCCGGGTGGCTGAAGAATCCGGAGCGGGTATGGGCGTGGTACCTGTGGCGCCACCATCTGGTCAAGGGGGTCCAGCCGACCGACGGCCACCGGGAGGTTGCGGCCTGGCAGGAGGATGCCGATGTCACCGTCATCACCCAGAACGTCGATGACCTGCACGAGCGCGCCGGCAGCAGCACGGTGCACCACCTGCACGGCAGCATTAACGACTTCTTCTGTGAGACCTGCAAATCGCCCTACCGCGGCCTGATTCCCGCCATGCCCGAGTGCCAACTGGAGAAAGCGCCACCGAACTGCGAGTGCGGCGGGCGGATCCGGCCGGGCGTCGTCTGGTTCGGCGAGCAACTGTCCGACGAGGTCTGGCAGCAGGCGGCCGAGGCGGTCAGAGCAGCAGATCTGCTAGTCGTAGTCGGCACGTCGGGCATCGTGCAGCCGGCGGCGGGTTTACCCGACCTCGCTCTGGCCAAGGGTGCGGTAGTGGTCGAGGTCAATCCCGAACAAACGCCACTATCCAAGCGGGCCACGATCACGCTGCGCGAGAAAGCGAGCAAGGCGCTGCCAGGACTGCCGTACCGGCTCAAGGAGTTGGGCCAAGCCCACTCGACCTGATGTTCACCTCACAAAGACCGATGACGCCGCAATCTTTTTCCTTGACTTCTGAATCCGTGTCGAAAGGACATGACAATGACCGTTGATAACGCGAAAGCGCCGAGAATGAAATGGACCACGAAGCAGTGGCTGCACAAGCCCAGCCAAGACCTGGTGGAAGACGGCGACCCTCGGATCCCGCGAACCTCGGCCGAGAAAAAGAAGTACACGACAGTTTGGTACCCGATTGACAGCCAGGCCGATGTCAAAGAGGGCTACTACCGTCGGGACATCATCATGGAAACGGCCCCTTCCGCAACACCCCGCTACACGGCGACGTGGCATCCGGTAAATGGTCCCGTCGAGCTGCTCGTTCGCGGCAGCGGGCCAAAGGCCTACGCGGCTTGCGTTCAACACAACAAGGACAGACACTCCGCCGTGCTCGGCCGCCTTCTCGGCGGGCATGCCCCAGCGCTTTGACGTGCATTCGTGCCCCGCAGCATGGACGTCAAAGCTGGTGTTGATCTCACAGTCATTGCTTCCCCCAGTCAGTAGCAGTTACCCGCTCTTCGTTCGTGGGGGTGATCCAGGACCGGCTGCTCTCTACGGAGTACCCCCGCGCCAAGGAAACCGAGAAGCTGAGTTGAAGCTCGCGACGATTCTCGACGCCGGCATTTCCTCGTTGTCGACCTCACCGAGGCCGACGAGATGACCAGGGGACCGGCGCACCGTCGACGGCGGCACCCACACGAGTTGCTCGTAGGTGCCGCGGTGGGCGCGCTTGCGGTGCGAACGGTCCACCGCACCCCAGCGTTCGACGACCTCGAGGATCGCCGCGATCTCCTCAGGTGTCAGCGAGTGTATCGGCGCCCCGCCCGGGGCCCGGTCGTCCAGGGTGCCGGTGTCGCGGCGGCGGGCCCGCCAGCGGCCCGTCACTTCGGTGGCGGGCCGTTCTCGTTGGCGGTGAACGTCGCACACAGACGCAGTACCGTCTCAGGCGCAGTAGACAAACGAAACGGGGCACATGGAAATCCTCAAAGCCAACTACGACCTCGTCGTAACAGCTTTCACGGCTGGCGTCCTGCTCGTCATTGGAGCGCCTTTGCCGTTATGGGCGGTATGGGCGGCTGTCGCCGTGCTTCAGGTATTTACCCGCTTGGGTCGAGGGCGACGTGCGTTAGACGCACGCCGTCAAGCAGAGGCGCGAGCCGACGAACTGGACAAGCGCAACGGCGAAGCACCACCGTTCGAGTAGGCGTTAGGGAACCTAACAGTGGGGCGATTCAGGGCTGGTCGTCTACGCGCGTACGGGTGATCTGGGCGAAGGCCACCGGCCGGTGATAGGTGATCTCCAGGATGTGTCGGGCGTAGGCCGCACTGGCGTAGGCCGCGTAGTCGTGCCAGTCGTCATTCTTGGCGCCATCGGCGAAGTCGACCACTCCCTTGACGATGACCGCATGGACTGTTCTTTCAGGGGTGCTGCACATCGATGCGGCCAAGGCGACACCGTAGGACTCCATGTCCACGGCGAGAAGCGAGTGTTCGTGGGAACGCAACCTCATCATGTACTTGGGATCTTTGACCACCAGAGGTCCACACGCCATGGGGCCGTAGTGGATTCGCATGGCGAAGTCCTTGGAGAGTGGGCCGGGGTAGCCGTCTTGGACGGTCGTCGGGCATCCAGGGGAATCGCTGATCGACATCAGGTAGTCCAGAAACCAGGGCTCCAGAGAGATCCTGTTCTGCAGGGGGACGATTTCGCCGTCTACCAACTGCCCGCTGGCATGCTCGAAGCACTGGGTCGCCACCACCAGGTCGCCCAGCGCGACGGATTGCTCTACGCCTGCGCAGATTCCGGTCATCACGACCACCGATGGCTGCCAGAGGCAGATGGCCTTGGTTGTCGTGACCGCGGCCGAAGTCAGCCCTTTGTCGAGTTGGCGGACGGCGACGATGGAAATCTCGCGGTCCCCGATCCTGTGGATGCCGCGCAGATAGGAGGTGCCCTGGCGGGCTGTTCGGGTGAATTGGACTCCGATGGTCTTGCTGAACCATTCGAGTTCCTTGGTCAGCCCGGTGATGATCACGATGTCGGCGAACCGGTCTGCGGGCGCGGGCTGGGGGCTCATCACGACGCCGACGACCGGTAAGGCACGAAGGGAGCGTAGCGCCCCGGATTTATCGCGGGGCCGTGTGGCGGTGGGTACACACCCCTGAATTACGGCCCAGGTGACCAGCCAAGGATGAGATCGCGTGCAGCCACTTAGCTGAAGTGCTGCGGCCGGGCCAGACGGAAGCCCATGATCGCAATTCTTTAGTTCCGAGAGCACCCCGCAGTCGCCGGACTGGGCCGGATACTGCGGGAGTTTCCGCTGGTCATTTTTCGCAGAAGTCGTTGCAGAAATACGGGGCCGAGCAGGATCGGGGCCTTGAAAGTCCACCGCCGCTTTCTGGCGGCGTACGCTCATTCTCTACCGCAGATGCAGGTAGACGGCGGGAGAGGAAACCCGATGACTAATCCAAAGCCAGGCACGTACGACCCAAAGACCGGCGGCAAGTTCGAGCCGACCACCAAGGCGGTGCCGCCGCCGCCGCCTGAACCAGGGCGGAAGGACAAAA
>CAXNJA010000232.1:0-3703 GCA_964202555.1 Mycobacterium sp. | reverse complement strand
CCGAAGCTGGAAAGCCGGGTCGGACTGCTCAATTGGCTCATCCAGGACCCCGGTAACCCCACCGTCGCGGCCGAGCAGGAGTTCGTCAGGACGCTGGCTGCAACCGAACCCGATGCCCGGCGCCGGATGATGCTCGACCTCTACAAGCGGGTCATCGACGGGGTTGTCGACCTCGGCTTCCCACTCAGCATCCACCTGGAAGCCACCTACGGGCCGTCGCCGGCCGCCTTCGACACCTTCGCCGAGATGCTGGACTACTGGTCGCCTCGGTGAAGACCTGGATCGACTTCGACGCCGCCCCGGTTTTCGCGATTCCCCTCACCGACGCCGTCGGAGCTGTGACGGTCTGCGAGGGCATGCTGATCGAGGGCCCGCAGGGGTGGGGCGAGTTCAGTCCGCCGGCATCCTGCGACGACCGACAGGCGGGGCGCTGGCTGACCGCGGCCATCGAAGTCGGCACAGTCGGATGGCCGGATCCGCTGCGCGGCCGGGTCCCGGTGGCGGTGACGATCCCGGCGGTGAGCCCGGACCGGGCCCGTCAGATGGTCACCGACGCCGGCTGCCGGACCGCGGCAGTCCGCGTCGGGGAGGGCCCGCTTGCTGCCGACCTCGCCCGCCTCGAGGCGGTGCGGGATGCCCTCGGCCCGGATGCGGCCATCAGGTGCGACGCCAACGGCTACTGGGATGTTGACACCGCGGTGACCGCGATTGCGGCACTGGACCGGGCCGCGGGCGGCCTGGAGTTCGTCGAGCAGCCGTGCCGCACCCTCGATGAGGTCGCCACGGTCCGCCGCCGGGTGGATGTGCCGATCGCCGTCGACCAGTCGCTGCGGGACGCCGCCGACCCACGGGGCCTGGCTCTGGCCGAATTCGCCGACCTGGCCGTACTCACCGTCGGGGCACTCGGCGGGGTGCGCCGGTCGATGCGGGTGGCCGAAACCTGCGGGATACCGTGCTTAGTCGCGGCCGAGGCGGAAAGCAGCATCGGTCTGTCCGGCGGGCTGGCGCTGGCCGGTGTGCTCGCCGATGTCGGTTTCGCCAGCACACTGGGCGGGGCGCGACTGCTGTCCGGGGACGTGGTCAGCACCGGACGGTCGTTGCTGACGCGGGACGGATATCTGCCGGTCGCCCCGATGCCCCCGGCGCCCGATCCTGGCCTGGTGCAACGCTTCTCGGCCACCCCCGAGCGGGTGGCCTGGTGGCGCGAACGGCTCAACGCGGCCCAGGAATACCTGTAGTGATCAGTAGTGATAGGTGTCGGACGGCGCCGTCACATGCACGGCCTGATCGTCGAAATCGGAGACCCTAATCCCGTAGGCGCGGGCCAGGTTGAGGATCTTGGTGGCCCGGGCGATGCGCGGCAGATCGGAGCCGTTACGGATCTCCCCGCCGTCACGCTCGTACTCGGCGAAGAACTCCTGGGCCCAGGAGATCTCCTCCTGCGACGGCGCCAGGCCTTCGTTGACCGTCGGGCACTGGTCAGGCGTGAGGCAGATCTTGCCGGTCATTCCGAATTCGGCGGACACCGCGGTGGCTTCGCTGAGTTTGAGGGCACTGGACCCCACCGTCGGGCCGTCGATCGCGCCGGGAAGGTGCGCCGCCTTGGCCGCGATGGTGAACCGTGATCGCGCGTAGGCCAGGGTGGTCGGGTTCTCCCCGAAGCCGGTATCGCGGCGGAAGTCGCCGATGCCGAACGCCAATCGGAAGGTGCCCTTGGCGGCGGCTATCTCGGTGATTCGTTCCAGGCCCCGGGCGGTCTCAACCAACGCGACGATCGGAATGTCGGGCAGTCGCTTGGCGGTCTCGGTCACATGGTCTACCGACTCCACCATGGCCAGCATTACCCCGCCGACCGACGTTTTGGACAGCATGCTCAGGTCGTCGGCCCAGAACTGGGTGCCGAACCCGTTCACCCGGACCCAGTCGGTCTTGCCGTCGGCCAGCCAGCGGACCACATTCTCCCGGGCGGCCACTTTGCCGCTCGGCGCCACGGCGTCCTCGATGTCAAGGACGACGATGTCGGCGCGGGAGCGCACTGCGGGGGCGAACTTGTCGAACTGGGCACCGTTTACCAGCAGCCAACTCCGCGCCAGTACCGGGTCGATACGGCTTCCCACATCCTGGGTGTCGGAGTCCCATCCGGTGGCTTGGTCGTACATCGCTTTTGCCTGGTGCCTTCCGCTGCGCCAAAAGTTGCCGCTCCATAGTCGCACTGGCGGCGGGTGGCAACCAACATCAGCATCCCTCAGCGGGCGGGTGGGTCATTCCGCGGGGCACTGATCGGGGCCCTGGGGCCATGCCGGACGCCGATTGGGCTCACACCGCGGTCATCCCGCTGAGGCGATTAGATCCGCCGCTTTCTCCCCGATCACCACCGTTGGAGCGTGGGTGTGGCCGCGGACGATGCTGGGCATCACCGAGGCGTCGGCGATCCGCAAGCCCTCGACGCCACGAACCCGCAGCTCCGGGTCGACCACGCTGGCGTCGTCGCGGCCCATCCGGCAGGTCCCGACGGGGTGGTAGAGGGTGTGCGAGCAACTCTCCAATGCCCGCTCGAGGGTTTCGTCGTCGAGGGTCGTCGAGTGCAGGGGACGAAGGATCCGGCCCACCACGTCCTTGAGGGCGGGGGACTGGGCGATCGTGGCGGCCGCCCGCAGTCCGGACAGCATCGCCGCGCGGTCGACGCCGTCGGGGTCGGACAGGTAGCGCGGGTCGATCACCGGTTTGGCGGCCGGGTCGGCGGACCGCAGGGTGACCGTGCCGCTGCTGCGTGGTTTGAGCAGCACCGGCCCGGTCGCGATGCCGTGGCCGTGCACCTGCTCGCCGATGCCCTCCTCGTAGAACGGTGCCGGTGCCCAGATCAATTCGATATCGGGCAGGTCCAGGTCGGGCCGGCTGCGCACGAAGCCGTAGGCCTCGCCGACGTTGGAGGTCAGCATCCCACGTCGGCGCAGCAGGTAGTTGGCCAGTTCCGCCGGCTTCTCGGCGTCGAAGAGACTGTCGCCGCGTACCTCGAAGCCCAGTGGGGTGATCAGGTGGTCGAGCATGTTCTTGCCCACTTCGGGCGCGTGCTTGACCAGCTCGATACCGAACTCGGCGAGTTCCTTCTGGTCGCCGATCCCGGACAGCATCATCAGTTGAGGGGTGTTGACCGCGCCGGCGCACAGCACCACCTCCTTGGAGGCCCACACGGTCTGCCGGCGGCCGTCGGCGTCGTCGAACTCCACTCCGACCGCGCGGCCGCCGCCGATCAGCACCCGCCGCACCGTGGAGTTGGTGAGCAGGCGCAGGTTCCGCCGGTACAGCACCGGCTTGAGATACGCGTCGGCGCAACTCCACCGGGCACCGCGGCGCTGGTTGACCGCCGTCTGGCAGAACCCGTCATCCATCGGGGCATCAGGGGTGGTCAACCGGTAGCCGGCCTGCTCGGCGGCCCGTAACCAGGCCGAGGTCGACGCCCTCGGGCTGCGCTGTTCGGAGATGACCAGGGCGCCGTTCTCGGCGCGGTCGCGGTAGGTCCGCAGGTGCTCGTAGTCCCACTGCTCCCCGGCGTGCTGGCCCCACTCGTCGTAATCGGCGGGGAAGCCGGGGACCCACATCATGGCGTTCATCGAGGACGAGCCGCCGAGGACTTTGCCGCGCGGCCAATAGATTTCGCGGCCGCCGACTTCCTTCTGCGGCTCGGTGAGGTAGTCCCAGTCCA
>CAXNJA010000231.1:0-3730 GCA_964202555.1 Mycobacterium sp. | reverse complement strand
GACGCGCGCAACCCCGTCAAGCCCAGGCTTTTCGTGTTCCCGCACACCGGTGGATCGGCGAAGTTCTACGTGCCGTTCGCCAAGGCTTTCACCGACGGCATGACCTGCGTTGCGGTTCAGTACCCCGGCAAGCGGGCCGGCAAGGATCTTTCGCAGTACACCAGCATCCCGGACATGGCCGACCGCCTGTGCGCGATGTTCAAGCCCGACGACCCGCAACCGGGGCCGGTGGCGTTCTTCGGTCACAGCATGGGAGCGCTGCTGGCCTTCGAAGTCGCACTGCGCTTCGAACGGGCCGGAAATCCGATAAGCGCGCTGTTCGTATCGGCCAGTGCGGCGCCCGGACTGATGCGAAACCGCGCAGATGTGACGGGTTCGGATCTGGACCTGCTGAGCATGGTCAGCGATGTCACCGGCGCCAACCCGGAGTTCCTCAACAATGACCAGTTCGCCGCGACCCTGCTGCCGACGCTACGCGGGCTGAAGGCCATCGCGTCCTACGAGTGCCCGCCCGATGCGACGGTGTCCTGTCCGATCCACGCGCTGATGGGCGACAACGATGAGTTGGCGACCGCGGAACTGGTGGAGCCGTGGAAGCAGCGCACCACGGGTCCGTTCGACCTCACGGTGTTCCCGGGCGACCACTTCTACATCAACACCAACCTGCCCCAGCTGTCACAGTGGGTGGAGCAAAGGGTCGCCTAACGCGGGTTGGGTGGCTTTGCTGGTGAACTTCACAGTCGCATCTGACCGCAGCTAGTGAGAGTGCGGTGGCACCAAGGTCTTTGGCTGACGGGTCACGACCGTCATCGGCCTGTACGATGGAGGTCACCCACATCGCGGAGAATAGCGTCGTTCTCTCTGCCAGCGATCTCCGGGATCCTGTAGCGCGCTTCGGCCGAATTGCCGGTGAGGCCCGCTCGACGAATGAGGCTAATCCGCATGCGGAACACCGACATGACCCTCCCTGCGCTGCTGCGCCACCGGGCGACCACCCAGGGCGACGCCCCGGCCTTCACGTTCATGGACGGCGCGGTTCTCGGAACCGGCCACCCCGAGAGCCTCACCTGGACCAAGCTCTATCGCCGCGTGCTGTCGCTGGCCGAGGAGTTGCGACGGACCGCCACCAAGGGCGACCGGGTGGCGATCCTGGCCCCGCAGGGGCTCGACTACGTCGTGGCCTTCTACGCCTCGCTGCAGGCCGGACTGATCGCCGTGCCGCTGTCTGTTCCGATGTTCGGCGTGCACGACCAGCGGGTGGAATCCGCGCTGGACGACAGTGTGCCATCGGTTCTGCTGACCACCTCGGCCGCGGTTGCCGACGTCAACAAGTACGCCAACCCGCGCGGCGGCCGGCCGGCCCCGACCGTCATCGAGGTCGACGTCATCGACGTCGCCCCCACCCGCACACTCGACGAGACCGACGATTCGCGTCACGGACCCGCCTACCTGCAGTACACCTCGGGCTCGACCCGCACCGCTGCCGGCGTGATCGTCTCGCACCGCAACGTGACCAGCAATATCGAGCAGGTCATCAACGACTACTTCATCGAATTCGGTGGCACGGTGCCCGCGGAGACCTCGGTGGTGTCATGGCTGCCCTTCTTCCACGACCTCGGCCTGATCATGGGTGTCTGCTCACCACTGGTGACCGGCTGCGACGCGGTGCTGACGAGCCCGCTGGCGTTCCTGGCCAAACCGGCGAGCTGGATGCAGCTGATGGCGCAGAACCCGTTGTGCTTCTCCGGCGCACCGAACTTCGCCTTCGAGCTTGCGGCCCGCCGGACGTCTGATGCCGATATGGAGGGCCTCGACCTCAGTCGCGTACACGGGATCCTCAGTGGTGCCGAGCGGGTGCACTACGGCACCGTCAAGCGGTTCATCGACCGGTTTGCGAAGTTCGGGCTCACCGAGAAGGTCATCCGGCCCTCCTACGGACTGGCCGAGGCAACGCTGTACGTGGCCTCGCCGCCGATTTCGGACACCGTCCGCACCGCACGCTTCGACCTGCAGCAGCTTGCTGTCGGCGCCGCCCGGCGCCGCGATTCGGAGCAGGACGGCGGAACCCAACTGGTCAGCTACGGCCCTCCGCAGGCCTATCCGGTCCGGATCGTCGACCCGGAGACCGGCGTCGAGCAGCCCGCCGGCACCATCGGCGAGATCTGGACGCGCGGCGACAACGTGGCGCTGGGCTACTGGCGCAAGCCCGAACAGACCACCAAGGTCTTCCGCGCCCGCATCAACAACCCGTCTGAGGGCACCCCGGCGGGCCCGTGGCTGCGAACCGGTGACCTCGGCGCGGTTTCCGACGGCGAACTGTTCATCATGGGCCGTCTCAAGGATCTACTGATCGTCGACGGGCGCAACCACTACCCCGAGGACATCGAGGCCACCATCCGTGAGATCACCGGCGGCAGGGTCGCCGCCATATCGGTCGAGGACGAGGCCTCCGAGAACCTGGTGGCCATCGTCGAGGTGAAGCCCACGTCACAGCTGGACTCGGTGAGACACGATGTGGCCGAGGCGATCTGGAAGCTGCACAACCTGCGTGTCGATGATCTGGTGCTGGTGTCACCCGGGTCCATCCCGATCACCACCAGCGGCAAGATCCGCCGGGCGTCGTGCGGGCAGCAGTACCGCGAGGGTGAGTTCGAGCGAATGGACGGGCTAGGCGCGGCCGTATGACCCACCCCGGTGATGAGGAGGCCGATCTCCGCCACTGGCTGGTCGACTACCTCGTCACCAACGTCGGCTGCAGTGTTGACAAGGTCGACGTCGACACACCGTTCAACGAACTCGGGCTCGGGTCGCGAGACGGGGTGGTCCTGGCCGGCGAGTTGTCGGAGTCACTGGGCCGGCCCGTGTCGCCGGTCGACATCTGGCAGAACCCGACCGTCAACAGCTTGGCGCGCGCGCTGACCCATCCCGACGCCGAGGCCGCGCGCCCGGGCGAAGGCAGTCCCGCCAGCCTGTCCGAACCGATCGCCATCATCGGGTTGGGCTGCCGGTTCCCGGGAGACGTCAACTCCTCAGATGCGTTGTGGGACTTCATCGCCGCGCGGCGCTCGGCGGTGACCACCGTGCCCGAGGACCGCTGGAAGGCGTTCGACGACGGCTCCCCGCAGACGGCCCAGGCCCTGGCGGCGACCACTCGATGGGGATCGTTCCTGTCCGACGTCGCGGGATTCGACGCCGACTTCTTCGGTATCACGCCGCGCGAGGCCGACTACATCGATCCTCAGCAGCGCCTGGTCCTCGAGGTCACCGTCGAAGCACTCGAGCACGCGGGTATCCCGGCGGAGTCGTTGCAGCGTTCCCAGACGGGTGTGTTCGTCGGCGCGTGCGTCAGCGAGTACGGGTTCCTGGCATCCCGCGACCTCGGCCAGGTCGACGCGTGGACGGGAACCGGTGGCGCCCTGAGCATCATCGCCAACCGGTTGTCCTACTTCCTGGACGTGCGCGGCCCGTCGTTGACCGTCGACACCGCCTGCTCCTCCTCGTTGGTCGCGATCCACCTGGCTTGCCAGAGCCTGCGGACCGGTCAATCCGAACTCGCCATCGCCGGCGGGGTCAACCTGTTGCTCTCGCCCGTCGTGACGCGCAGCTTCGACCAGGCCGAGGCCATGTCGCCCACCGGCGCGTGCCACGCGTTCGACGCGGCAGCCGACGGATTCGTCCGTGGCGAGGGCTGCGGCGTGGCTGTGCTCAAACGGCTCTCCGACGCGCTGCG
>CAXNJA010000230.1:0-3741 GCA_964202555.1 Mycobacterium sp. | reverse complement strand
GCCGCGGCGTGATCGCCCGCGGGCTGGGCCGCTCCTACGGCGACAACGCCCAGAACGGCGGCGGTCTGGTCATCGACATGACCGCGCTGAACCGCATCCACTCCATCGACGCCGCCACCCGGATCGTCGACGTCGACGGCGGGGTGAGCCTGGATCGGTTGATGAAGGCCGCACTGCCGTGCGGGCTGTGGGTTCCGGTGTTGCCCGGCACCCGGCAGGTCACCGTCGGCGGGGCGATCGGCTGCGACATCCACGGCAAGAACCACCACAGCGCCGGAAGCTTCGGCAACCACGTCCGGTCCATCGACCTGCTCACCGCTGACGGCGCTATCCGCACCGTCACCCCCGACGGCCCGGAGTCGGATCTGTTCTGGGCCACAGTCGGCGGCAACGGCCTGACCGGAATCATCATGCGCGCCAGCATCGAGATGACGCCGACGGAGACCGCGTACTTCATCGCCGACGGTGACGTCACCCGAAGCCTCGACGAGACGGTCGCCTTCCACAGCGACGGCAGCGAGTCCAACTACACCTACTCCAGCGCCTGGTTCGACGCCATCAGCCCGCCGCCGAAACTTGGCCGCGCCGCCATCTCCCGCGGCTCACTGGCACGGCTGGACCAGCTACCCGAGAAGCTTCAGCGCAATCCACTGAAATTCGATGCGCCGCAATTACTTACCTTCCCCGACCTCTTCCCGAACGGGCTGGCCAACAAGTACACCTTCGGACCGATCGGCGAGTTGTGGTACCGCAAGTCGGGCACCTACCGCAACAAAGTCCAGAACCTCACGCAGTTCTACCACCCGTTGGACATGTTCGGAGAGTGGAACCGGGCCTACGGGCCGGCCGGCTTCCTGCAGTACCAGTTCGTCGTGCCGATCGAGGCGGTCGAGGAGTTCAAGGCCATCATCGTCGACATCCAGGCATCCGGCCACTACACCTTCCTCAACGTGTTCAAACTGTTCGGACCGGGAAACCAAGCGCCACTGAGCTTCCCGATCCCGGGCTGGAACGTTTGCGTGGACTTCCCCATCAAAGCCGGTCTTAGCGAATTCGTCTCCGACCTGGACCGCCGGGTACTGCAGTTCGGCGGGCGGCTTTACACCGCCAAGGATTCCCGCACCAGCGCGGAGACTTTCCACGCCATGTACCCACGCATCGACGAGTGGATTGCTGTGCGCCGCAGGGTGGATCCGTACGGGGTGTTTACCTCGGACATGGCCCGACGTTTGGAGTTGCTGTGATTGACGCAGTGGGAAACCCACAAACCATTCTGCTACTCGGCGGCACCTCCGAGATCGGACTGGCGATCTGCGAGCGCTACCTGCGCGACGCTCCGGCCCGGATCATCCTGGCCGCGCTTCCCGACGATCCCGGCCGAGAGGCCGCCGCCGCGCAGATGACCCGGGCCGGCGCGAAGTCGGTGACCCTGGTGGACTTCGACGCCGTGGACACCGCCAGCCATCCGGCGGTGATCGACGAGTGCTTTAGTGCCGACGGCGCCCCAATAGACATCGACGTCGCGATCGTGGCGTTCGGCTTGCTCGGGGATGCCGAGGAATTGTGGCAGAACCAGCGCAAGGCGGTGCAGATCGCCGAGATCAACTACACCGCAGCAGTTTCGGTGGGTGTCCTGCTCGGCGAGAAGATGCGTGGGCAGGGCTTCGGGCGGATCATCGCGATGAGTTCAGCTGCCGGCGAACGGGTACGCCGGTCCAACTTCGTCTACGGCTCCACCAAAGCCGGATTGGACGGCTTCTACCTCGGTCTCGGCGAGGCGTTACGGCCGCACGGCGTCAACGTGCTGGTGATCCGTCCCGGCCAGGTGCGTACCCGGATGAGCGCGCACGTCAAGGAAGCGCCTCTGACGGTCGACAAGGAATACGTCGCCGACCTCGCCGTCACGGCGTCGGCCAAGGGCAAGGATTTGGTCTGGGCGCCAGGGGCCTTCCGCTACGTCATGATGGTGCTGCGGCACATCCCGCGTCCCATCTTCCGCAAGCTGCCGATCTAGCCGGCCGTGAGGGCGGTCCGCAACGGCGTCTCGGTCGCCGGTCAGATGGCGCTGGCAGTTGTGCTCGCCGTCGTGGTGTCGGTGTTTGCGCTGGAAGCGATTTCAACGGTGGAGTGGCCGGCGTTCCCGTCGTCTAACCAGTTACACGCCCTGACCACCGCCGGACAGGTGGCCTGCCTGCTCGGCCTGGTGGCGGTTGGTGCGCTGTGGCGACTGCGCGAGGGGCTGCGGTGGGTGGCCCGGATCGCAGCGCCGGTGCTGCTGTCTGTCTTCGTGACAGTGAGTCTCGGCATGCCCCTGGGCGCGACCAAGCTGTATCTGTATGGCATCTCGGTGGATCAGCAGTTCCGCACCGAGTACCTGACCCGGTTGGCCGACAACCCCGCCCTGCGGGACATGACGTATGCGGGGTTGCCGCCGTTTTATCCGCCGGGCTGGTTCTGGCTGGGTGGGCGGGCCGCCGCGCTGACCGGCACCCCGGCCTGGGAAATGTACAAACCGTGGTCGATCATCTCGCTGGCGGTCGCCGTCGCGGTGGCGTTCACGTTGTGGGCGGCGATGATCCGCTTCGAGTACGCACTGGCCGTCACCACGGCCACCGCCGCGGTCACGCTGGCCTACGCCTCCCCTGAGCCCTACGCCGCCATCATCACCGTGCTGATCCCGCCGGTGTTGGTGCTGGCCTGGTCTGGGTTGCAAGGACATTCGCGGCGCGGCGGCTGGGCGGCCGTCGTCGGAGTCGGGCTGTTCCTCGGTTTCGCCGCCACCTTCTACACCCTGCTGTTGGCTTACACCGCGTTCACCGTCACGATCATGGCGATGGTGGCCGCCGTGGTGCACCGCAGCGTCGGCCCGCTGCAGCGACTGGCGGTGATGGCGGTGCTCGCCGCGGCCGTGGGCGCAATCACCTGGTTGCCGTTCATGATTCGCGCGGTGCGCGGCCCGCTGGCCGACGCCGGCGTCGCCCAGCATTACCTGCCCGGCGACGGCGCGGTGCTGACCTTCCCGATGCTGCAGTTCTCGCTGCTCGGTGCGCTGTGCATGCTGGGCACGGTGTGGCTGGCCTGGCGGAGCTTCGGCGGGCAAGAGCGAAGCGAGCCGGGAAAGAGATCGGGGTCCGTGCGCGCCGCGGCACTGGGCCTGGGCGTGCTGTCGTTGTACGCATGGTCGCTGCTGTCGATGTTGACCACCCTGGTCGGGACCACGTTGCTGTCGTTCCGGCTGCAGCCGACCCTGTCGGTGCTGCTGTCGGCGGCGGGGGTGTTCGGCTTCATCGAGGTGGCGCGGGCGGCGGCGGCGCGCTGGAACAACCGCATCATCCCGGTGGCCATCGCCATCGGGCTGATCGGGGCGATCGGGTTCAGCCAGGACATTCCGCACGTGCTGCGGCCCGACATCACGGTGGCCTACACCGACACCGACGGCAACGGCCAACGCGGGGACCGTCGTCCGCCCGGCGCCGAGAAGTACTACCCGCAAGTCGACGAGGCGATCCTGGCGGCCACCGGCAAGCCGCGCGACGAGACCGTGGTGATGACGGCGGACTACAGCTTCCTGTCGTTCTACCCCTACTTCGGGTTCCAAGGACTGACCTCGCACTACGCCAACCCACTGGCCGAGTTCGACAAGCGCGCCGCGGCAATCGAGTCCTGGGGCGAGCTCACCGACCCCGACGAGTTCGCCAAGGCCCTCGACACGCTGCCCTGGCGGGCGCCGACGGTGTTCCT
>CAXNJA010000229.1:0-3761 GCA_964202555.1 Mycobacterium sp. | reverse complement strand
CGAACTTGATTCCCCGGCCGAGAAGCGCGGCTCCTGGAACTCGATCCAGCCATCGCGGTAGAGCACGGAGTCGCCCTCGGACACCAGCAGTAATTCCGGCGTCACCGCATAGGTGACACCGTCGTTGGATGCGGTGATCGCGCCGTCGGCGCCGCGGCTGGCCGGCATCGTCAGCGCCGCCTGATCGCTGAGTCGGACGCCGCGGTATTCCAGTTGCCCGTCGGGGTTGACGCAGATCGCTACCAAGGCGCGGGATGTGCGGCCGAACTCCATGACGGTCTGAGCGGCATCGCATCGGGCCGCCGAGTCGGTATAGCCGTACTCGTCGCTGGGATAGTCGGCGGTGCTGGTCTCGGTCGGATCAGCAGCCGCTGTGGGAACCAGTAGCGCGGCAGCCGCCGCCGCTGCTGAGGCCAGGGCAACTGGCAGAATCCTTCGCGACACAATGTGCTCCTTCGGGTTGCTCGGCACTAGCGAACCACCTCCGGCGGCGAATCCGGCGTTGCTGCGGCGGCGTTTCGCGTCGGCGCAGCGACAATCAGTGCTCTGCTGTCGCCGGCTGGGCCGTCGTGGCCGGCCTGGGCGCGTGGGTCAGCACCGCCCACAGCAGCCGCGCTGCTTTCTGGGCGCGCTCATCGGGCTGGATTGGTGCGCTACTACCGGGTTGCTCGGCGGGCACCCCACCGATGTGCTCGACCAGGGCAACAGCGAGAACCCGCAGTTTGACGTTGGATTCGTGACTGGCGCGCCGCAGCGTCGACCAGGCGGATTCGGCATCGCAGCCCAGGCAACCCATGATCGCGCCCTTGGCCTGTTCGATGGCGCCACGCGATTGCAGCACGGCAAGCATGTCGGCGATCCCGGTGTCGCCTTCGGCGGCGGAGGTCACCAGGGCGGCGGTGATCAGTTGCTCGTAGCCGATCAGGGTCGTCACGGTGGTGGCGTTGGCGGGAACGCTGAGCAGGCATGACAGCACCACCGTCTCGTCGGCCCGCCAAACCCCCGGCACGGCCATCGCGCCCTCCACCGCGGCAAGATCCTCATGGACGGCCAGTCGGGACTGCACCGCCTCCAGAGTCAGATCAGGCCAGCGGTCATCGGACCACAGATCCAGGCTCACGACCGGCACCTGATGGTCCACAGCAACCGCCAGTGGCCCACCGAGGCCCCCGGCCTGGGCGTCGAGATAGCCGGACCCGATGCCGCGGGTAGCCAGGACGGTCATCCCGTCATGTTTGGTATGGACGCTGACGGCTAGTGCCACCGCCTCCGGCAGATCCTGATGGACGCGTTCAAGGATCCGGTTGAAAAGTTCACCGTGCGCGTCGTTCTGGCGGGGTCGGAACAGCGGTGCCGGCATCTCTACTCCGTCCTGACCACATCAGCCACCCGATCCAGGCCTGAGATCGCCAGCAGGGTGGTGATGTGACCGCTCGGCCTGACGATCATGGACAGCTCAGTTGTCGCGGCCAGGGCGAACAACGCGCGAACGGCGGCGCTGTCGCAATAGCTCACGCCGGTGAGATCGACCGTGAGTGCAGCGGATCCGTTGCAGGCCTTGGCCATGGCGTCTTTGAACTCATCAACGTTGGCGAGGTCGATATCGCCCGAAACCGCCACCACGGCCGGGTGGCCGGCGGTGGGGCGGGTGACGGAAAACCGGGCTTGGGTCATCGTGACAACTCCTTGACCATGGTGACGTTGGTTCCATCCGGGCCGGTAGTGACGTCGACGGAATCGACCAACGCTCTCATGAGCAGCAGGCCGTGGCCCCGGTGTCCGGGCGAATCGTCGGCCGGCTTCCAACAGCCGTTGTCGGAAATCGTCAACCGTAGGGCGGATTCGCGGAGCTGACCCTCGAGGGTGATCTCGACCGGTCCGGGAGAACTGACCACGGCGTGCTCGGTGGAGTTGGCAGTTGCTTCGCCTGCGGCGAGCAGTACATCGGCGGCCATCTCCGTGCCGAGTCCCGCCGCGGACAGCCAATCCCGCAACAGGCCGCGGCTGACTGCCAGGCTGGACGGGTCGGCGGGCATGGTGATGCTCAGCGGCTGTGGAGGGTGCCGGTAGAGCACCGCTGCGGCGCCGCTGTCCGAGGCGAGCCCCTGGATGACCCGGTCGGCCAGCTGGTCGAGGTGTACGCCCGTGCAGTCGCCGAGCAGGGTGCCCGCAGAGCGAATCGGTCCCGAGGACATCAGCACAGTGGTGCCGGCTGCCAGCGGGCTGACCGAGGACCGACCGGCGCCGGCGCTGAGCGCCACCGGTGCCATCCCCGCCGAGCTGAGTGCGGCACTTGAATGACCATTGATACTGAAAGTCATTGTGTCGCCGTCTATCACAGCGCACAGAGCCGACATCGGCGAGTTGGCGAAACCGCTCAGGGTCCGCACCGGGTCAGCGGTTCGCATGAGCTCGGCCCGCGACCGCGAGCGCAGCGCCTCGATGCTGGTGCGCCGGCCCTCCGGTGGGCAGCAACCGAGTAGGACACCGGTCCGGCCGCCGGTCAGGGAAACCACGTCGGTCCAGTGGCCGACCAGATTCCGCGGGATGTACCGGGCCTCGAAACACCATGGTGTGGCGGTCGATCCGTAACCGACAGGGTCGTCGGGGAGGGCGCGCGGCGGGGCGTCGCCGTCGGATCTGAGCACCTCGTCAACCATTCGATTCCCCTAGAATTCCCTGGAGCGCCGGTTGGCGGGAGCCTATCAAGTGCGCCGTTTGCCGGAGGCGTACTGGGTCAGCGGTTAGGCTTCGGGAATGTTCCGCGAAATTGTGATCGCATCAGCCGTCCTGGGCGGCGCGCTCGGGGCGGCGCCGGCGGCCGGTGCCGACGGAACCCAGACGTCCTATCCCGGCGATGTCCCCAACATGGTCTACGACGCTGCGCTCAGCGCACCGTGTTACCGCTGGGACCGTTTCGTATTCGGCCGCGGGGCCGGCGGTGAGGCACTGGCATGCCGTTTCATTCCGAATCTCTCCTATGTGGGCATGGATCGCCCGCCGCCAGGCACCGGCTTCTGGGTGATCTCGGACAGGCTGTACGGGGTCCAGGAGGTCGGTTCGCCGTGCCCCGGCCCTCGGTCGGCGGCACAGTCACCCGACGGACTGCCGATGCGCTGCTTGGGGGAGCAGGGCTGGCAGGCGGGAATCCTGAAGGTCGGTGACTGGGGCAACGGCAGTTCCTTCGTCCCGGCCGGCTGAACTCAGACTGACGCAGCCGCCTCGTTGAGTTCATTGAGTCGGTTGGTGGCGTCCAGGTACTCCATGACCCATCGCTCGATCACCGCGGCGGTCTTTTCGACCTTGCTGAACTGTCCGACCACCTGACCGACCGGATTGAACGCCACGTCAATAGTCTCGTCGGGGTACTTGCTTGTGGCGGCCACCGCCATCCCAGAAACCATGTACTGCAACGGCATTCCCAACGGTTGCGGATTCCCCTCGGTTTCCCAAGCCTGCGTCCACTCGTTGCGAAGCATGCGACAGGGCTTGCCGGTGAACGACCGGCTCCGGACGGTGTCTCGGCTGCTGGCCCGGACGTAGGCGGCCTGCTGGACCGGGGTGTTCTCGGCCTCCTCGACCATCAGCCACTGCGAGCCTGACCACGTCCCCTGGCACCCCATGGCCAGCGCGGCGGCGGTCTGGTAGCCGCTTCCGATGCCACCTGCCGCCAGCACCGGTCGGGGCGCCACTTCCTTGACAACCTGCGGCCACAACACGATCGAGCCCACCTCGCCGCAGTGGCCGCCGCCCTCGCCGCC
>CAXNJA010000228.1:0-3776 GCA_964202555.1 Mycobacterium sp. | reverse complement strand
GCTTCCACTCTGAAAGGTAGGTGCTCCATGACTTCTCGTCCGAGTGTGCTGTTCGTCTGCATCCATAACGCCGGTCGCTCCCAGATGGCGGCAGGCTTCCTGCGCGACCTGGCCGGCGATACCGTCGAGGTCCGCTCCGCGGGCAGTGACCCGGGGCCGCGAATCAATCCGGCCGCGGTGGAGGCAATGGCAGAGGTCGGCATCGACATCTCCGACCAGTCACCGAAACTGCTCACCCATGAAGCGGTGGAGACCTCGGATGTGGTCATCACGATGGGCTGCGGCGACGCTTGCCCAGTGTTCCCCGGGATTAGCTACCGCGACTGGGCGCTGGAGGATCCGGCCGGCAAGGGCATCGACGCGGTGCGCCCGATCCGCGACGAGATCAAGACCCGTGTGCAGGCCCTGGTCGCTGAACTGCTGCCTAGCGACGCTGCTGCCGAGACTGACTCGTGAAGAAGCCCTCGGTGTTGTTCGTCTGCGTGAAGAACGGCGGCAAGTCCCAGATGGCCGCCGGACTGATGCACAAGCTGGCCGGTGACCGCATCGACGTGTATTCGGCTGGCACTGTTCCGGGTTCGGCGATCAACGCGCTGTCGGCGCAGTCGCTGCTCGAGGTAGGTGTCGATATCACCGGGGAGCACCCCAAGCCGATCGACTCGGCACTGCTGCGCGAGGTGGACCTGGTGGTCACGCTGGGTCGTGAGGCCCGTGTCGACGTTCCGCCGGGGACCCGGTTGGAGAACTGGGATACCGATGAGCCCTCTGAGCGCGGTATCGAGGGGATTGAGCGGATGCGGTTGGTCCGCGCCGACATCGCTACCCGCGTCCAGCGGCTGGCCACTGAACTGAATCCGTCTGTTGCCCAACCTGATAAGGAGATCCGATGAGCAAGATCGAGGTATTCGAGCCCGCTCTGTGCTGTGCCACCGGTGTGTGTGGGGAGGACGTCGACCAGCAGTTGGTGACCTTCTCCGCCGACATGGATTTCATCCGCAGCCGAGGCGGTGATATCGCCCGCTACAACCTGACCAGTGAACCGCAGGCCTTCGCCGACAACGACGCAGCCAAGTCATTCCTGCATCTCTCCGGATCGGCCGGCCTGCCGCTGGTCCTGGTCGATGGGGTCACCGCGATGACCGGTCGCTACCCCGATCGCACCCAACTGGCCACCTGGGCCGGTCTTGATGTGCCGAATGGCGCCGGGTTGGGCATCACCGAGGCGAGTGCCTCCGCGGACGGCTGCTGCGGCGGCGCCTCAAGCTGCTGCTAGCCCCGACCGGCGCCCCTGCGCTGCCACCACCAACCAGAGGACCTGCACCCCGATGAAATTCCTTGACCATCCGCCGCGTTTTCTATTCTTCACGGGTAAGGGTGGGGTGGGCAAGACCTCCATTGCGTGTGCCACCGCGATCAACCTGGCCAGCCAAGGCAGGTTGGTGCTGCTGGTCAGTACCGATCCCGCCTCCAACGTCGGGCAGGTCTTCGGGTTGACGATCGGCAACACCATCACCGCCATCCCTGCGGTGGCCGGGCTCTCAGCGTTGGAGATCGATCCCGATCTGGCGGCCGAGGCTTACCGGGAACGCATCGTCGGGCCCGTTCGGGGTCTGCTGCCCGAGGCGGAGGTGGCCTCGATCACCGAGCAACTCTCCGGGTCGTGCACCACCGAGATCGCCTCCTTCAACGAGTTCACCGAACTGCTCACCGACTCCGGGGGCCGCATCGGGCAGTTCGACCACATCCTGTTTGACACCGCTCCGACCGGTCACACCATCCGGCTGTTGCAACTGCCCGGCTCCTGGACGGACTTCCTCAACGAAGGCAAGGGCGACGCCTCCTGTCTGGGCCCGTTGGCCGGCCTGGAGAAGCAGCGCGCTGTCTACGCCGCCGCCGTGCAAGCGCTGGCCGACCCGACCCGCACCCGCCTGGTGCTGGTGGCCCGCGCCCAGACCTCGACCCTGGCCGAGATCACCCGCACCCACCGGGAATTGGCCGCCATCGGACTCAACCACCAGTATGTGGTGATCAACGGCGTCCTGCCTCAGCCCGCCGACGACAGCGACCCACTCGCCTCAGCGATCTACCGCCGCGAACAGGCGGCCATCGCCGCCCTCCCCGAGGAGCTACAGGCGTTGCCCCTGGATCTGGTGGACCTCAAGGCCACCAACATCGTCGGAATCGACTCCCTGGCAACACTGTTCACCCCCGACGCCACCACCGGCCAGGCCCACCAGCCCCCAGTCGAGGGACCCGAGGCTCCGCTGGCCTCGCTGGTCGACCAGATCGCCACCGGCGACAAGGGCTTGATCATGTGCATGGGTAAGGGTGGGGTCGGCAAGACTACCGTCGCCGCCGCCATCGCCGTCGCACTCGCCGAACGCGGGCACCCGGTACACCTGACCACCACCGACCCCGCCGGCCATCTCACCGACACCCTGCACGGAACCTTGGAGCACCTGAGCGTCTCCAGCATCGACCCCGCTGAGGCCAGTCGCGTCTACCGTGAGCATGTCCTGGCCACCAAGGGTGCCGACCTCGATGAGCAGGGTCGGCTGATGCTCGCCGAGGACCTGCGCTCACCGTGCACCGAGGAAGTCGCTGTCTTCCAGGCCTTCTCGAAGGTCATCAGCGAGTCGCGCCGTCAGTTTGTCGTCGTCGATACCGCCCCCACCGGCCACACCCTGCTGCTGCTGGACGCCACCGGTTCCTATCACCGCGAAGTCGCCCGCCAACTCGGTGATCGGCCCTTCACCACACCCCTGATGCGGTTGCAGGATCCCGAACTCACCAAGGTCATCATCGTCACCCTCGCCGAAACCACCCCGATGCTGGAGGCCGCGGGCCTGCGCAGTGAGCTCGAACGCGCTGGCATCCACCCGTGGGCCTGGGTGATCAACAACTCGCTGGCCGCCGCCGAACCCACCTCGCCGCTGCTGCGGCGACGCGCTGCCGCCGAAATCGCTCAAATCGCAACGGTGCGAGATGATTACGCCGACCGCATCGCCGTCGTCCCCCTGCTCGCCGTCGAACCCGTCGGCATCCCTGCACTGCAGGCACTCGCCGACGCCCGCAACACCGCCGTCAACAGGTGAACGTCGGCGACGTCGACGTCGTGGTTATCGGCGTCGGCCAGTCCGGACTCGCCGCAGGCTACTACCTGCGTCTCAGACGATTAGCAGGCCTGAGCGACGCGACCGGGGCTGCGGAGCTGGCACCGCAGCGATACGCGCCGATGTCTTAGGCTGCTCACGGTGACGACACGGTGGTCGGCGGGCCGACTGGGCAATCTTGACGGCAAGCGCATCATCGTGACCGGCGCGACCAACGGTGTCGGCTTCGCCACCGCCCGGGCGCTGGCGCGAGCGGGCGCCCAGGTGATCCTGGCGGTCCGCAACCTCGAACTCGGAGCCCAGCGCGCTGCAGAGATGGGTGGTGACACCTCGGTGGTGAAGCTCGATCTCGCGGATCAGGCATCGGTGCGCGTCTTCCCGGCGCTGGTTGACGGCGACGTCGACATTCTGATCAACAACGCAGGCATGGTGGCCGCAAACCGGACCGACACCGTGGACGGGTTCGAGGCCACCCTGGGCACCAACTTCCTGGGCCCGTTCGCATTGACCAACCTGCTTATCGGCCGGGTGCGTTCACAGATCATCAACGTCGGCTCCGACGCCCACAAGACGGCCACGTTCGCATTCGACGATCCGCACCTGCGTACCCGGAAGTGGTCCGCGATGCCCGCCTATGGTCGCTCGAAGCTGGCCGTGATGCTT
>CAXNJA010000227.1:0-3779 GCA_964202555.1 Mycobacterium sp. | reverse complement strand
AGGTCAGGGGGTGTAGGGATCTGGTGTGCCCATGGGGATCAGCGGATGTTCCTTGACGCTGCGGTCGAACTCGCCGACGATTTTCAGCACCGGGCCGACCACCCAGGAGTCCGGAGTCGGCTTTTCCTCCCGGGGATCGGTGAAGAGGTTGAATACCATCGGGATTGGGTATTTGACCGGCGGATCGAACATGGTGTCCTGCCGGTAGAAATGGAGCTTCCAGTTCCGCCATTTCACCGCCTGCAGTCGATCCGAGCACCAGATCGGGAAACCCTCGCGGGCTGATTTCTCCGTGTTACCCAGGAAGAACTCGGACTGGTCGATACTGTCGAAGGGCCGGTCAGTGGGCACCGTGGCACCGCTGAACCGCGCAAGAGTGGCGAACATGTCGACGCCGTGCACCATCTCGTTGGTCTCGCGCCCAGCCGGGATCCGGCCCGGCCAACGGATCATGAACGGAACGCGGATACCGCCTTCGAGTGCGGTGAAGTACTGGCCGCGCCACGGACCTGCCCAACCATCCCAGGGCCGGATGAACTCCGGACCGTTGTCGCTGGTGAACACGACGATGGTGTTGTCGCGGATACCGGCTTTGTCGACGGCGTCGAGGATCTGGCCTACGTGGGTGTCGGTCTCAGTGAGCACGTCGGCCCAGTCGCCGTTGCCGGTCTTGCCCTTGAAATCCGGATTCGGCTCAGTCGGCAGATGCGGTTGGGTCAGTGCCACATAGGTGAACAACGGCTTTCCCGAGCCGCTCTGCTTGCCGATGAATGACACAGCGCGGCGGGTGATTTCGGCGTCGATCAACCGACGCTGAGTCAGGTCGTAGACACCTAGCTCCCGGCTCTTCTCACCTTTGCGTCCCTCCATCATCTGCTCGGCGGGCATGATGTCGGGGGACCACCCTGGCGATTCCGGCCAGAGGGCTTCGTCGGTTGTCCGTGGAATGCCGAACCACTCGTCGAAGCCTTGATCATTGGGCAGACGCCCATCCTTGCTACCCAGGTGCCACTTGCCGAAGTAGCCGGTGGCATAGCCGGCGTCAGACAGCGCCTCGCCCATGGTGACTTCCCACTGCGTGAGGCCGTCGGCGACACCTCCGAACGGCACGGCGTAGGTGCCCGAACGAATCGCCCAGCGACCGGTCAACAGGCTGGAACGACTGGGCGTGCACTGGGTCTCCATGTTGACGTTCAAAAACCGGGTGCCGTCTTGAGCCAGTGAGTCGATCCGTGGAGTCGGTGCGCCCCGGGTCAGGCCGCCCCCGTACGCGCCGACCTCCCCGTAGCCGAGGTTGTCGGTGAGGATGAAAACGATGTTCGGAGCATCGGCCATGGCTTGAGTCCGCGCCGGTTTAGCCGAACATGCCGCTGCGGCAACCAGGATCAGAGCGATGCAGAACCTCAACATCAGGCGGCGCATGAGAGCCACGCTTACGGTGTCTCACCGAGAATGTCGGCGGCGGCGCGGTAGCCGGAGCGGATCGCCCCGTCCATGTATCCGTTCCAGATGTCGGAGGTTTCAGCGCCCGCCCAGTGGATGCGGCCAACAGGGGCGGCCAACGCCTTCCCGTACTGGGTCCACACCCCGGCCCCGAGGCGGCCGCCGTAACAGCCGCGGGTGAACTCCTCTGCGTTCCAGTCTTGTTCGAGAAAATCGAGCGGTTCGGCCGCCTGTTCGCCGAAATACTTGGTGAGGCTGCCGAGTACCTTCTGGCGGCGTTCGGCGGGTGTCATCGCGGCCGCCTGTCGTGCGTGGGAGCCTTCCAGGAAGCCGGCGAGCACCCCGCAGGATCCATCTGGCGGGGAGTTGTCGGCGACGATGTTGAATTCGTCATCGAGACTCATGACGAAGCCGCACAACCCGCCTTCGCGCCAGAATGGCGTGGGATAGGCGACGTTGAATTTGATGACGCAGCCGGCAGGGAACTGCTGGAACAAAGCATCGCGCGCCGATGGCATGGCCGGCTGGTAGCGCAGGCGTCCGGCGAGTGTCGGAGGGATCGCGACGATGGCGTGGGCGGCGGAGATTTGACCACCATCGAAACTGACGACGACGCCGGAGTTGTTGTGTTCAATGCCGGTGACGACGGTATTGAGTCGGACGACGCTGCCGAGTTCGGCAGCCATGCGCTCCGACAGCTGATGGGTCCCGCCGACGACTCGAGTCTCCTGCGCACCGCCGGTCGTGGAGACGAGGGTATCGAGGTTGTCTCCGGATTTGCAGTAGAACAGGAAGTGCAGCAGCGACATCTCGGGTGCCTCGGCGGAGAATATGGCGGGCACGATCAAGCGGAAGAGTCGTAACGCCAGCGTGTCGGTGGTCTGGCCGACCAGCCACTGATCCAGGGTTTGCCGATCCAGGTCCTCGGCACCCGCGGTGGCCCAGGGCGCGCTGGTGTCGATCGTGTCGGAGAGTGCGCGGATCTGGACCCAGACCCGTTGTACTTCGGCGACGGTGTCGGGGGGGAATCCGAACGTGTCATCGCGGCCGTTCCCGCCGTACCGGTGGACCTGCCCGTCGTAGACCATGAGCGCGTCGCCCTCGTCGTAGGCCGGGAAGGTTTCCAGGCCCAACTCCTTGGTGAGGGCCAGCGCCTCAACCTGCGTGGGGCCGAACCATTGACCGCCCATCTCGATGGGCACGCCGTTGCTGAAAACGCCACCGAGATTGCGCCCGGCGACGCGATTGCGCGCCTCCAGCACCGCGACGGTCCGTCCGGCCCGGGTTAGGGTGCGGGCGGCGCTCAGGCCTGAGAGTCCGGCTCCAACGATGACGACATCGACGCGTTCCACTTGGGGTGCTCCTTCACGCTAAGTCAACGGACAACTGAGTCATACAGCTGACTGACTGTATGCCCACCGCGACACCGCAGTCATACACTTGATTGATTTTGACAAAAATTGCACTATTGGTCACCCGACTTCCCCCGCCCCTGCGGCTACAGCAAATGGATAGAGGTTTCCTCGAATGACCGATTCCGGAACCGACAGGACTGAGTCCCCCGAAGAGCAACCGAACGGGGGAAGCCTTTCCCGACGCAAGGTTCTGGGTGGTCTGGCCGCCGGTGCGGGTGTCGCGGCGGCCTCGGCCTTTGCGGCGGGCTGCTCCAAAGAGGGCGGCGGCGGCGTAGCCGGTGGTGGCGGTGACGGCCCGCCCGGGTACGGCACCGGCATCAACGAGGGCTTCGACGGCAAGATCGAGTTGGACGTCCGCGATTCGGTCGCGGACTGGAAACCGTTCGAATTGAAGAAGGCGCCCGAAGGCGCGCCCAACATTCTGGTGGTGCTCTACGACGACACCGGTATGGCCGCCTGGTCGCCCTACGGTGGCCGGATCAACATGCCGGTGATGCAGAAACTGGCCGACAACGGTCTGATGTACACCCAGTGGCACACCACCGCACTGTGCTCACCGACGCGGTCCTGCTTCCTCACCGGGCGCAACCACCACGTCAACCGATTCGCCGCCATCACCGAGGGTTCCAACGGGTTCCCGGGTGCTGCCGCCCGCACCCCCGCGCAGTGCGCCACCGTCGCACAGGTGTTGCAGGACAACGGCTACAGCACATTCTGGCTGGGCAAGAACCACAACGTTCCCGAGGAGGACGTCTCCAGCGGCGGCAGTAAGTCGGAATGGCCGCTGCAGAAGGGTTTCGACCGGTTCTACGGGTTCATCGGCGGCGAGACCAACCAGTGGTATCCCGACCTGATCGAGGACAACCGCTTCATCGAGCAGCCCTACAGCCCGGAAGAGGGCTACCACCTCTCCAAAGACCT
>CAXNJA010000226.1:0-3802 GCA_964202555.1 Mycobacterium sp. | reverse complement strand
GGCTCCATGGCCGTTCAGCACACCATCGCCGGCACCGTGCTCACCATGCCGGTGCGGGTCCGCAAGGCCGATGTGCATACGGCGATGTTCTCGGTGCCCGCCGATGCCGCCCAACGACTCATCGACCACAGCGGGCTGCAGGTCTGCCGCTTCCGCCCTGAGCGGGCCGTGGTGACGCTGATGCTGGCCCGCTACCTCGACGGCGACCTCGGCCGCTACAACGAGTTCGGAACCTGCGTGATGGTCAACCCGCCGGGTTCGCAGGCAACAGGCCCGCGCGCTCTCGCGGACGCGGCGGCTTTCATTCACCATCTGCCGGTGGACCAGCCGTTCACCCTGGAGGCGGGCCGCACCATTTGGGGTTTCCCGAAGATCATGGCGGAGTTCAACATTCGGGACGCCAACCCGTTCAGCTTCTCGGTGTCCGAGGGCGGGTCGCTGATCGCGGGCATCGAATTCAAAAGGGGCCTGCCGATACCGATGCGGTCCAAGCCCCAAATACTGACGACCTACACCCACGCTGACGGCACCACCCGCGAAGTGCCCTGGGAGATGCGGAATTCCGGGGTGCGGTTTCGGCTCGGCGGGGCCCGGCTGAAGTTGGGCGATCACCCCTACGCCCGGGAACTTGCCGGCCTCGGCCTGCCCAAGCGAGCTCTCGTGTCCGGCTCGGTGGGCAACGTCGAAATGACGTTCGGCGAGGCGAACGTACTGCGCTGAGCTCATAGCAGCGCAGCGACTTCCCTGATCTGCTCGGGACTGCGGGCACCGATCACCATCATCGTCACACCGGCGGCCTCCCATACCGCGATCTGCTTGCGGACGTGGTCGATGTCGCCGACGATCGCAGCGTCGTCGACAAGTTCGTCGGGGATGACCGTGGCCGCTTCGTCCTTGCGTCCGGACCGGAACAACGTGGTGACGTCCTCGACCACCTGGGCGTAACCCATCCGGCGGTACACCTCGGCGTGGAAGTTGGTGTCCTCCGAGCCCATGCCACCCATGTACAGCGCCAGGAACGGTTTGATCATCGAGAAGGCCGCCGGCCGGTCGTCAGTGACGACAACCTGTGCGGTGGCGCAGATCTCGAAGTCGGCCCGGCTTCGACGGGCACCGGGGCGGGCGAAGCCCTCATCGAGCCATTCGTTGTACATGTCCGCCAGTCGGGGCGAGTAGAAAATCGGCAACCAGCCGTCGCAGATCTCGGCAGCCATGGCGATGTTCTTCGGCCCCTCGGCACCGAGCATGATCGGAATGTCGGCGCGCAGCGGATGCACGATCGGCTTGAGGGACTTGCCCAGCCCGGTAGTCCCCTCGCCGGTCAGCGGCAGCGGATAGTGCGGACCCGCACTGGTGACAGGGCCCTGGCGCGCCCAGACCTGACGGATGATGTCGATGTACTCCCGGGTGCGCGCCAACGGCTTAGGGAAGCGCTGGCCGTACCAGCCCTCCACCACCTGCGGGCCGGAGACACCGAGACCCAGAAGATGGCGGCCGCCGGAGAGATGATCCAACGTCAGCGAAGCCATCGCACAGGCGGTCGGAGTGCGCGCCGACAACTGCACCACGGATGTGCCGAGCCGCATCCGGGTGGTCTGGCGTCCCCACCACGCCAGCGGGGTGAAGGCGTCTGAGCCCCACGCTTCGGCAGTGAACACGGTGTCGAAGCCGGCTTCCTCGGCGGTGGCGACCAGCTCGGCGTGATTGGTGGGCGGCTGGGCGCTCCAGTACCCGAGTTGCAGACCGAGTTTCATCGCTGTCTCCCTCTTCCGTTCCAGTGCGCAGTCCTTGCGAACTGTTCCTGCCAGCAGTTCTTGCCAGCCTAGTTAGAACCTGTTCTACTCGATGGTGTGAGCGTCAGCCAAAGCATCTCAGCCTTGATAGATTCCCACGAACCCCCGCTTTCCGCGCCGCTGACACTGTCATTTGACTACACCCGTTCAGTAGGCCCAACCCTGGGCGCCTTCTTCACCGCACTGCGCGATCGCCGCATCGTCGGCGTCCGCGGCTCCGACGGGCGAGTGCACGTTCCGGTCGTCGAATACGACCCGATCACCTGTGAGCAACTCACCGAAATCGTGCCGGTAGACAGCGTCGGGACGGTGGTGTCGTGGAGTTGGCAGGCCCACCCACTGGAGGGTCAGCCGTTGGACCGGCCGTTCGCCTGGGCACTGATCAAACTCGACGGCGCCGACACCCCACTGCTGCACGCGATCGACGCCCCCGCAGGCCTGCAGACCGGCGACCGCGTCCATGCGCACTGGATCGATGAACCGGTCGGGTCGATCACCGACATCGCTTACTTCGCCCCCGGTGAGACACCCGAACCGGTACCCGACCATGCCGATGACCGCGACCCGATCACAATGATCGTGACACCGGCCAGCCTGGGCGTGCAGCACAGCGCGTCGGGCCCGGAGAGCATCTATCTGCGCGCGCTGCAGTTGGGAACCTTGCTGGGCGCCCGTTCCGGTGACCACGGGAAGGTGTATTTCCCGCCACGCGAAGCGGATCCGGCCACCGGTAAGCAACTCGACCAGTTCACCGAACTGTCCGACAAGGGCACCGTGACGACGTTTGCGATCATCAACATCCCCTTCGCCGGCCAGCGGATCAAGCCGCCCTACGTCGCGGCCTACATTCTTCTCGACGGCGCCGATATCCCCTTCCTGCACGTGGTCACCGAGATTGACGCCGCCGACGTCCGAATGGGCATGCGGGTGCAGGCGGTCTGGAAGCCCCGCGACCAGTGGGGTCTGGGTATCGACAACATCGAGCATTTCAAGCCTTCCGGGGAGCCGGATGCCGGCTACGACAGCTACAAGCACCACCTGTAAAGGGGACGTGGACCGCAGATGAGCAGAGAAGTGGCAGTCGTCGGCTTCGCACACGCGCCGCACGTTCGCCGGACCGACGGCACCACCAACGGCGTGGAGATGCTGATGCCCTGCTTCGCAGAGGTTTACGACGATCTCGGAATCACGCAGCGCGACATCGGGTTTTGGTGCTCAGGGTCCTCGGATTACCTTGCCGGGCGGGCGTTCTCCTTCCTGAACGCGATCGACTCGATCGGCGCGGTGCCACCGATCAACGAGTCCCACGTCGAGATGGACGCCGCGTGGGCGCTGTACGAGGCCTACATCAAAGTGCTGACCGGCCAGGTGGACACCGCACTGGTGTATGGATTCGGCAAGTCCAGCGCGGGGACGTTGCGCCGGGTGCTGGCCTTGCAGACCGACCCGTACACGGTGGCACCGCTGATGCCCGATGCGGTCTCGATGGCCGCACTGCAGGCGCGACTGGGCCTGGAGGCCGGCAAGTGGACACAGGAGCAGATGGCGCAGGTGGCGTGGGAGAGTTTCGCCGCCGCCGGGCGTACCGACTCCGAGAAGCCGTCGAAAAGCGTCGACGAACTGCTGGCCCGGCCGTTCTTCGCCGATCCCTTGCACCGGCACGACATCGCGCCGATCACCGACGGCGCTTCGGCGATCGTTCTGGCGGCCGACGACAGGGCCCGGGAACTGCGCGAAAGACCAGCCTGGATAACGGGTTTTGAGCACCGCATCGAAACTCCGGTGCTCGGCGCACGCGATCTGACCACCTCGCCGTCGACGGCCGCCTCGGTCCGGGCGGCGACCGGAGGCGATCTGGGGTCGGTCGACGTGGCTGAGATCTACGCGCCGTTCACCCATCAGCACCTGATCCTCACCGAGGCGCTGGGACTGGCCGGGGCGACGAGAGTCAATCCATCCGGAGGCGCACTGGCCGCCAATCCGATGTTCTCCACCGGCCTGGAACGGAT
>CAXNJA010000225.1:0-3814 GCA_964202555.1 Mycobacterium sp. | reverse complement strand
GTCTCGATCACCTCGTGCCCGGTGGCGGGGACCCCGGCCACCGTCCAGTCCCATCGCCGGCCGGGTTGGAACTTGGTGATCTGGAACGGAAACGCGACCCCGACGGCCGTCCATACCGTGCCGCGGGCGGCAGCGGTCACCTCCGTGCCGCCACCGTGCAACTCCGCACGGCGCACCGACGGCCCCCACAACGGCCACTGCTCGATGTCGGTCAGCACTCGCCACACCGCTTCGGGCGGCGCACCGATCCGCCGATCGACGCGGGGTGCCCACAGTGTGATACCCATGGCCGAGAGGCTACGCCGCGAAAGAGGTGGGGGAACTGAAGGTCAACTCAAGCCGCTGGCTTGCAGCGCTGGCGGCTGGGTCGACGCTGATCGCCGGTTGTGCCACATCGCCTAACACGCAGCAGGACGTATCGGTCTCGGTTGACGAAGAACGCTCGCTGGACCCCATCCGGTCGGGGTTGCTGGACGAAACCGTGCCCGATGCGATGAAATCCGCCGGGATTCCGGGAGCAATGGTCGGCATCTGGTCGCGTAACGGCGACTACGTCAAGGCCTTCGGCGTAGCCGACACTGCCACCGGAAGCCCGATGCAGGTTGACTTCTTCAGCCGAATCGGCAGTGTCACAAAAACATTCACCGCTACCGCGATGCTCAAGCTGGCCGACGAGGGCAAGGTCAGACTGGACGACCCCATCGATGGTTATGTCGACGGCGTCCCCAACGGTGAAGCCATCACCGTGCGCCAATTGGCCACCATGCGCAGCGGCCTGTCCGACTACACAGAAGTCGAGGGCTTCGACCAAGCCGTGGCCGTCGATCCACAATGGGAATTCACCCCCGCCGAACTGCTCGGCTGGGCCTTCTCCCAACCCGCGCAGTTCCTCCCCGGAGAGAGGTTCGAGTATTCCAACACCAACTACATCCTGCTCGGCTTGCTGGTGGAACGAGTCAGCGGCAGGCCACTCGCCGACTACCTGACCGAGCACATTCTGGCTCCACTGGGTCTGGACCAGACCGCCCTTCCCACCGGAACCCAGTTCCCCGGCCCGCATGCCCTCGGTTACACCGAATCCTTCGAGTTCGGCGGGCCGCCGATCAGTGCCACCGACTGGACGGCCAGTTTCACCTGGGCGGCCGGGGCAATGACGTCCACCCTGGAGGACATGCGTACCTGGATGCCCGCCCTGGCGACCGGGGCGTTGCTGAGCCCTGAACTGCAGGCACAGCGACTGAGTGTCATTCCCGAACCGGGGCGGGCTCCCGACTTCGGTTACGGCATGGGGGTTTTCACGGTCGCCGGATGGATTGGGCACAACGGCAGTGTGCCCGGCTACCAGACCGTCGCGATTTACCTTCCGGAGCGCGAAACCACGCTGGTCGTGATGATCAACACCGACATCGCCGTGCCCGGTGGAGGCGATCCCAGTGCGGCACTGGCCACCGCCATCACCTCGGTAATCACCCCGGACAACGTTTACCGGCTCTAGCAGCCATAGGATCACCGGCATGGAAGGCTCTGTGACGGTCCACATGTCCGCTCCGGCCGACAAGATCTGGAATCTGATCGCCGACGTTCGCAATACCGGCCGGTTCTCCCCTGAGGTCTTTGAAGCCGAATGGCTCGACGGGGCTGACGGCCCGGTGCTGGGCGCGAAGTTCCGCGGCCATGTCCGGCGCAACGAGATCGGGCCTGTCTACTGGACGACCTGCCGAGTGACGGCCTGCGAACCGGGCCGGGAGTTCGGGTTCGCCGTCCTGGGCCCCGGTGATCAGGCGATCAACAACTGGCACTACCGGCTCACCCCGCGCGGCGAGGGCACCGACGTCACCGAGTCGTTCCGGCTCAACAGCGCGCTCCCAGTTCGGGTTTTCTGGATGTTCGCCGGCCATTTGCGCGGGCGGCGCAACGTCCGGGACATGCGGACCACGCTGGAACGCATCAAGAAGGTGGTCGAGGAGACCGACTAGCGAGGGGCCGATCGACAGCTGGTCGCCCTAGTGGTCCCCCTGACCGTGTCGGTAAGTCGTCGAACCTCTCTAAGGTGGAGTAGAGACTCACCGCCGAATTGAGGGGACGTCACTTTCATGGGAATCGAGACCCGGGTCAACGGTCAGCCTCCTGCGCAGATCCCTCTCGAGGACATCAATCTGGGAGTACTGCGGTTTTGGGGCCTCGACGATTCGATTCGGGACGGGGCCTTCGCCACCCTGCGCCGGGAGGCGCCGATCAAGTTCTTCCACGAGATCGAGTTCGAGGGTTTCGACGCCGGCCCGGGCCACTGGGCCCTGACGAAGTTCGACGACGTCCACTTCGCCAGCCGGCACCCGGAGATCTTCAGTTCCTGCCCCAACATCACCATCGCCGACCAGCAGCCCGAAGTGGCCGAGTACTTCGGCTCGATGATCTCCCTTGACGATCCCCGCCACGCCCGACTGCGCGGCATCGTCCGCAGCGCCTTCACCCCCAAGGTGGTCGCCCGCACCGAGGAGTCGGTACGCGCCCGCGCCCAGCGACTGGTGCAAGACCTCATCGCCAATCACCCCGACGGCAACGGCGAACTGGTGACCGAACTTTCCGGTCCGCTGCCGCTGCAGGTGATCTGCGACATGATGGGCGTCCCCGAGGACGACCACCACCAGATTTTCCATTGGACCAACATCATCCTCGGCTTCGGCGACCCCGACCTGACCACCGACTACGAGGAGTTTCTGAAGGTCGCCATCGACATCGGCGCGTACGCCACCGCGCTCGCCGAGGACCGCCGGGCCCACCCCCGCGATGACCTCACCACCGCATTGGTGGCCGCGGAGGTCGACGGCGAGAAGCTGTCGTCGGCCGAAATTGCGTCGTTCTTCATCCTGCTGGCGGTGGCCGGCAACGAGACCACCCGCAACGCCATCAGCCACGGGGTGCTGGCGCTCACCCGCTATCCCGAACAGCGCCAGATCTGGTGGAACGACTTCGACACCCACACCCACAGCGCCGTCGAGGAGATCGTGCGCTGGGCCTCCCCGGTGGTCTACATGCGCCGCACCACCACCCGCGACGTTGACGTCAGCGGGATCAGGATTCCGGCTGGTGACAAGGTGACGATGTGGTACAGCTCGGCGAACCGCGACGAGGACAAGTTCGACAACCCATGGATGTTCGACGTCACCCGCACGCCGAACCATCACGTCGGGTTCGGCGGCGGGGGCACGCACTTCTGCCTCGGGGCTAATCTGGCCCGCCGCGAGATTGCGATGGTGTTCGAGGAACTTCGCAACCGGATCCCCGACATCGCCGTGACCGAGGAGCCGTCGATGTTGCTGTCAGCCTTCATTCACGGCATCAAGAGGCTTCCGGTCAGCTGGACACCCCCGGCCTGAACCATGGCATCCACACGCGAGCGGCTGCACTGGCTGGCCATGCACGGGGTCGTGCGTTCGGTGGTGAACATCTCGGCCCGCCGAGGCGACCCGCAAGCGCGGTTCATCGCCGATCCTGCGGTCCGCGCCGACCCGGTCTCGTTCTTCGAGGAGATCCGCACACAGGGACCGCTGGTGCGGGCCCGGGTCAGCTATCTGACCGTCGACCACGCCATCGCCCACGAAGTGCTGCGCTCCGATGACTTCCGGGTGATCTCGATGGGCTCGACCCTGCCCACACCGCTGCGCTGGCTGGAACAGCGCACCCGGACCGACCTGCTGCACCCACTGCTGCCGCCGTCGCTGCTGGCGGTCGAGCCGCCTGAGCACACCCGATACCGCAAGACGGTGTCGTCGGTCTTCACCAGCCGGGCGGTCAGCGCCCTTCGTGACCGGGT
>CAXNJA010000224.1:0-3819 GCA_964202555.1 Mycobacterium sp. | reverse complement strand
GAGAATCAGTAAGTAAGGGTGATCGGGATCTTCCGCGGCGCGAAGAATGAACTCGAACGCTTCCGGGACAAACCACACCGGTGCTCCCGAAGTTGAGGTGCGCAGCGCATCCTCATACCCGAAGATTGATTCCGGCCCCGTCCAGTCGGGTCGCACAGGCACGACCACATGTCGGTGACGCCCGTGTTCATCGGTGCCAAACCACTCACCGAGTCGCATGGCGAGCTGGGTCTTGCCCGAACCGGCGAGGCCCGTGAGGATTGCGAAGGGTTTGGCTAACATGCTGCTCACGAAGGACCGGACGAGGTTCGAGTCTGCGGGGAAGCGAAGTCCAGACTTTTCCACCGCGAGGGCGAAATCCGAATAGAGCTGAGCCGGCATTGGCGTCTCCAGCGATCGATGGGTCGGATGCTTAGCAGGGACGAAAAGTAGGAGGGCCGCCAACTCAGGGAATCGCTGAGCCAGTTCGTTCACGAAGTCGTCTTGAAGCCGAACGAGATAGACCTGTTGGACGGCCCCATTAGCTGTGAACGGCGAGCCCTGCCTAATTCGGGCACCTTCGTCGATAGCGCTGAGCGCGACTGGCTCATTTAGCTCCTGATATCGCGTTGATGGCGCTCACTGAAAATCCCCACTGACGCTCACTGAATTTCCCCACCCGTGTGGCTCCGCCGAGAAGGGCGGGCCTCCTTCGATGCTGCTGGTGTCTGACGCCAGTTGCTTCGTTGAAGGAGGCCCGCTTTCTCATGCTCACATGGGAGGACGATTTGGAACTACATGCCCTGCGCAAGCGGGGTTGGACGATCACGGCGATCGCCAACCACGCCAATCTCGACCGCAAGACGGTCCGTAAGTACCTGGCCGGTGACGGCACGCCGGGGGTCCGGGCGCGGCCCGGACCGGATCTGTTCGAGCCGTTCGCCGACTACGTCACTGCCCGGTTGATCGAGGACCCGCACTTGTGGGCCTGCACCCTGTTCGACGAGTTGGCGGACATGGGGTTCGAGCTGTCGTATCCGAGCCTGACCCGGATCATCCGGGAGCGGGATCTGCGCCCGGTCTGTCAGGTGTGTCGGACCGCGACCCAGCGGGCCAACGCCGTCATCGACCATGACCCGGGTGATGAAACCCAATGGGACTGGCTGGAATTGCCGAATCCACCCGCAGCGTGGGGGTGGGGCAAGTCCGCGGATCTGTTGGTCGGCTCGCTGGCGCATTCGGGCAAGTGGCGGGCGTCGTTATCGGCGTCGCAGGACCAGCCGCACTTGATCGCCGGGCTGGACCGCGTCACCCGCGCTCTGGGCGGGGTGAGCAGGGTGTGGCGCTTCGACCGGATGGCCACGGTGTGCGATCCGCCTACCGGGCGGGTCAGCGCCTCGTTCGCCGGGGTGGCCAAGCACTACGGGGTGTCGGTGGCGATCTGCCCGCCGCGGCGCGGCAACCGCAAGGGCGTGGTGGAGAAGGTCAACCACATCGCCGCTCAGCGGTGGTGGCGCACCCTGGCCGATGAGCTGACCGTCGAGCAAGCTCAGGCCAGCCTGGACCGGTTCGCTTCGCTGCGCGGGGACACCCGGCTACGGGCCGGCGCCGACGGCCGGTCCTCGGTGGCCGTGCTCGCTGCGGGCGAGCCGTTGGCGGCGGTGCCCGCGCCGTATCCGGCGGTGATCACCGAGACCCGCGCCGCCTCCCGGCAGGCGTTGGTGTCCTACCGCGGCAACCGCTACTCGGTGCCCCCGGAGTTGGCCGGCGCGCAGGTGATCGTCTCCCACCCGATCGGCGGGCAGGTCGTCGATATCGCCACCGTCGCAGGCATCGTGATCGCCCGCCACCGGCTGGCCGCCGACGGCCTGGGCGTCGCGGTGCGCGACAGCGGCCATGTCCTGGCGCTCAACGCCGCGGCCATGGCCACCGCTACCAGTGGTCGCCCGCATCGGCGCAAGGAACGCATCCCACCGGGCCCGGCAGCCAAGGCCGCAGCCGCCAAACTCATCGCCGCCCAGGCCGGCGGGACCGACGGCGTCCAACCATCAACCAGCACAACCGATTCCACTGTCATCGACCTCTCCGCCTACGAGCGGGCAGCCCAGAAAAGGACCCTGAAATGACCAGCACACCCCGCACGGCCAAGACCAGCCCCGGCCCTATCGACGACTCGCCCGCCACCGCGGCCAGCGTCTATCAACAGCTGCGTTCTCACCTGGCCGAGCTCAAACTCCACGACGCCGCCGAAGCGCTGCCCGCGGTCTTGGACCAGGCCAGCGCCGAGGGCCTGTCGGTGACCGCCGCCCTGCAACGACTGCTGGCCGTCGAGGTCAACGCCTCCACCGCCCGGCGGCTGGCCGGCCGACTGCGCTTCGCCTGCCTGCCCACCCCGGCCACCCTGGCCGACTTCGACGTCGACGCCGCCGTGGGCATCGACCGATCCCTGATCAACGACCTAGGCAGCTGCCGCTACCTGGAGACCGCCACCAACATCCTGCTCATCGGCCCACCCGGAACCGGGAAAACCCACCTCTCGGTCGGACTGGCCCGCGCCGCCGCCCACGCCGGCTACCGCACCTACTTCACCACCGCCGCCGATCTCGCCGCCCGCTGCCACCGCGCCGCGATCGAGGGCCGCTGGGCCACCACCATGCGCTTCTTCGCCGGGCCGACCCTGCTCGTGATCGACGAACTCGGCTACCTGCCACTGCCCGCCGAAGCCGCCTCAGCACTGTTTCAGGTTGTCTCCCAACGATATTTGAAGACCAGCATCGTCATCACCACCAACCGCGGCGTGGGGTCCTGGGGAGAAATCCTCGGCGACACCACCGTCGCCGCCGCCATGCTCGACCGCCTCCTGCACCGCTCCATCGTGGTCAACCTCGACGGCGAGTCCTACCGCCTCCGAGACCACCACGCCGCCGCGGAAACACTGCGCCGAACCACCACCGGCAACCGCCAACCACTACGCTGACAAAGCCCCGCAGGTGAGGAATTTCAACGAGCACACCTGGGGACTTTCAACGAGCCTCATCAACGGTGCCGAACGAGCCGAGTAGGTCCCATCGTCGCATGTTCTCCCCGAAGCTCCAGGAGGTGAATTGGGTGCCGTGGTCGGCGTGCAGAATCGTTGGGCCACTTCGGGTTCTGTTGGCGACGGCCATGTTGACCGCGTTGTTGACCAGTGCGGTGTCGGCGGTGGTCGAGAAGGTGCGGGCCACGATCATGCGCGAGAAGCAGTCCAGGATCGCGCAGCAGTACACCTTGCCGTCCCGCGCGGGGTGTTCGGTGATGTCCGTGCACCACAGTTGGTTGGGCATCGTGGCGCTGAACCGCCGGTTGACCAGGTCCACTGGGGTGTCGACACCGATCAGATTGGGCTTTCGCCGACCTGGGCGCGGCAACCCGTAGAGACCGTGTTCGGCCATGATCGAGTTGACCAGCTTGTGGTTGACGTTCATCTCGTAGTCGGCCAGCAGCGCGGCGCGGACCCGCCGGCGCCCGTAGGTGCCGCGAGAACGTTGGTGGATCTCGGTGATCGTGTCGGCCACAATCAGTCGACGCACCTCGCGATCTGGGACAGGGCGACGGCGGTGGTATTGCAACAGCGAACGCGCTAATCCCGTTATTCGACAGGAGGATCGGGCTGAATGTCCTCGCGCGATCAGCCCTTCAGCGATCGCGCGTCGGTGTTTTGGGGGCACCACCGCCTGCTCGTCGAACAGCTCACAGGCGTCGCGGGTCAAAGCCAGCTCGGCCTCCAGCGCCGCGATGCGCTTGTGGGCAGCTGCGAGTTCGTCGGCCTCCACGCTCGCGATGCCCTCAATGACTCCGGCA
>CAXNJA010000223.1:0-3824 GCA_964202555.1 Mycobacterium sp. | reverse complement strand
GCCCACTCGGGACCGAAGGGCGGCGTCCACGACGCGCCATTGGCGATCGTTGGGCGGCGTGGTGTCGAGGGTCACGAGGTAGGGCACCCTTCGTGAGCCCTGAACCTGTGCGGCGATGAGGCCGGCGGAGACGTCCAAGGTCAGCACCTGACCGGCCCGCGCATAGCCGCGACCGCGCTGGAGACGGCTGCCGAGCCCGAAGGACTCAAGTACCTCGATGAACCGCTTGGACCACCAGGTGGTGGCGATGGCCCCGCGCCGACTCCGCGCCGCCAGCCCGCCCTCGACTCTGATCGGGGCGGACACGGGGAAGGACGGCCATGGGCTGTCCCACTGACGATTGCGCGACGTCATGCGTCCACCGCGTCGGCGCGAAGGGTCACGATCTCGCGTAGGTCGTCCGTGCTCAACTCGGTCAGCCAGGACTCCCCGGATCCCACGACGCGCTGGGCCAGGTCTCGCTTGCGGGTGATCATCTCGTCGATCCGCTCCTCAACAGTTCCGGTGGTCACGAGGCGGTGGACGAAGACCGAGCGTGCCTGGCCGATGCGGTGAGCGCGGTCGGTGGCCTGGTCCTCCACGGCCGGGTTCCACCATCGGTCAAGGTGGATGACGTGTGATGCCTTGGTCAGGTTCAGCCCGGTGCCGCCCGCCCGCAACGAGATGAGCATCAGCGGCGGTCCAACGTCGGACTGGAACTGCTCCACCATGGAGTCCCGCTGCTTTCGGGGCACTCCGCCGTGCAGCCAGAGCGCCTCGATGTTGAGCCGTTCGGACAAGTACGGCGTGAGGAGGTCACCCCAGGTGGCGTACTGGGTGAACGCCAGGACGCGGTCGCCACTATCGACGATCTCCTCGAGCAACTCCTCGATCCGGTTCAGCTTTCCACTGCGTCCGGGCAGGGCCGAGTCGTCGCCCAGCAGGAGGGCCGGATGGTTGCAGACCTGCTTGAGTTTGGTGAGACCGGCTAGGACAGCGCCGCGCCGGTCGATGCCCTCCGACTCATCGACGCGCTCGAGCAGGTCGTCGACGACGGCCTTGTAGAGGGTGGCCTGCTCACGGGTAAGTCGGCAGTGGTCGGTTCGCTCGATCTTGGCCGGTAGCTCGTCGGCGATGCCCAGGTCAGACTTCAGCCGGCGCAGCACGAACGGACCCGTGATGCGGCGCAGCTGCTGGGTTGCCGCCTGGTCTGCATCGCGCTCGATCGGGACGGCGAACCGCTCGCGGAATTCTCGCGACGATCCCAGTAGTCCGGGCGAGACCACCTGCATGATCGACCAGAGCTCGGACAACCTGTTCTCCACAGGCGTTCCGGTCAGGGCGACACGGCGACCGGCTCGCAGTCGGCGAACCGCCTGGGCCTGGGCGGTGCCGGAGTTCTTGACCTGCTGCGCCTCGTCCAGAACCAGCCGACCCCACTCGATCCCGCTGAGCACGTCGATGTCGCGGGCCACCAGCGAGTAGGTCGTGAGGACGACGTCATACCGGGCCACCGCGTCGGGCAATCGGTCGACGTCCCGGTCGGGTCCGTGGTGGATCATGACGCGTAGACCGGGTGCGAATGTCGCCAGTTCGCGCTGCCAGTTCCCCAGGACGGACACCGGACACACGACGACGGTTGGCTCCGGCAACGGGTCGATGAGCAGGCTGCCGATGAGCTGGGCCGTCTTGCCAAGACCCATGTCGTCGGCCAAACAGGCGCCGAGTCCCAGCCTGCCCAGGAACGCGAGCCAGCCGACCCCTCGCGCCTGATACTCGCGCAGTGTGCCGTTGAATCCGGGAGGCTTCGGAATCGGCTGTACCCGGGCGTGCTGCGCCTGGTCTAGCAACTGCCCGAGCCACCCGGTCGCGGTGACGCCGTGCACCGGGATGTCGCCGAGGTTGTCGCCTAGCGCTGACGCGACCGGTATGCCGACGGACATGCGCAGCAACGCTGCCGCGCTCGCCCTCTGCGATCGGCCGACCCGGGCCATGACACCGTCCACGTCCGATCCGCGGACCTCTACCCATTGCCCGCGAAGTCGTACCAGGGAACGACGGGCCGCCGCGGCGGCCTCGAGCGTCTGCAGGTCGGCCTTCGTCAACCGCTGCTCGCCCAGCGCCGCCTCCCAGCGGAAGTCGACCAGCTCGTCCAACCCGAATCCTTCGGTCACGACCGCACCCGAACGGGACGCCTTTCGGGTGGTCGCCTTGGCGCGCAGCCCCAGCCGGCGGCGGCCGGTCCACCAGGAGGGCAGGAGGACGGTGACCCCGGAGTCGGTCAGCGGCCCAACGCGGTCCGTGAGCAGCAGCGTGACGTTTGCTTCGTCAAGGTCGACCCTCGCCGGCACCGCCTCGTCGAGCAGCCCGGCAAGTTCCGGGGCCACCCGTGTCATGCGGGCGAGGTCGGCGAGCAGGGCTCGACCGGCCTCGGCATCGACCGTCGCCGCCCCGGCCCACCACGCTTCCAGCGGGATGCGTGATCCGGGTTCGTCGACGTCCTCGATCAGGACCTCGACCACCCACGGAAGCGCCAACCCGTCGAGATCAACCGGTTCCTGGATGCGCAAGCACAACTGGAGTCGTCCAACCGCGACGCGGCCCGAGCGGACCCATTCGACCACCGATTGCTCGAAATCTCGAGCACGGTCGGGGTCGAATGAGCCTTCCAGCCATGGTGACTCCTTGCCCAACGCGGTGATCCAGGCCTCCGGCAGCGTCCTTCTCCCGGGTCGTCGGGGTACCAGGTCGGCGCCCGACACCCGCGCGCGCACCTGCTGGTCGACAGCGACGGCGAGAGCATCGGCGATGATGGCGTGCGACGCGGCATCGGTTCCCGGCAGAAGTGCGCGCAGGGCCGCACGGTCGCTGGCCGCTGGCAGCGGCCACCACCAACTGCGGATCCCCGTGCCATCGACGACGCTCATCCCGGGAACGAACCGGCCGGCGTCGACAAGGGCCACTGCCAGTTCAGTCACCTCGGCCAGCAGCGACGCCGGGAGTTCTCCACCGTCCACGCCGTCATTCTGGCAAAGCGCTGCTGGCCGCGGGAACCCGGTCGAGTCGCGAAGGGCTCGCTCGCACTCGACGTGGTCGTTGCCGCACGGGTCGGCTTTACAGACTTCATGGCGCAGCAGGGGGTCGCGACGCAAAGACGCGAACGCTGCGAGGGAGAGAGCGATCTTCAGCCGTCGGATGCCGCTGCGACTGGCGTGCTCGCCGCGGAATGCAGCGCACCAGGTTCTATGCCGCTCCTATACGGGTATCGGCTCTCGGTTGAGGGACGCGTATTGGGCGTGCTCGAACTCTCCTCGAGCGAGGTGCTCGAGGCTACTGTGCAGACGCCGGTTGCGGGTCAGGAGGGAACGGCGCGGAATTTGCCCTCGAGGCCGGCGACTCGGCGATTGATCTCAGTACGTCTCATCGCGTCAGAGTGATTCCAGCAACGTCTGGGGGAAGCGGCCCAAGATGCTGACCGAGCTCGACTCGGAGAGTGGGTCGCCGGGGGTTCGAATCCCGAACCTACGGATTAAATGGTTGGACTAGCAGTCCTGGCCGAAGCGCTGAAACGCCGCCTGACGAGTGGTTCCGAGGGCGGCACCGATGACCGTCCAGGAGTCTCCTGCGGCCCTAGCGGTCCGCACAGCGTCCCGCAGGATGTGATCAGCGTCCTCGACCTGCCGCATAGCAGCGCGGATCGCGCGGAATCCGGCCGCGTCGCGGGCCGGATGGGTGGCCGGGCTCAGGGCGTCGAGGCCGGTGGCGTCCTTGGTTCGTGTGGTCATGGTGGTCACCTCAGGTATTCGAACAGGCTGGGGCGCAGCCGGTCAGCGTGGATCACCCGG
>CAXNJA010000222.1:0-3836 GCA_964202555.1 Mycobacterium sp. | reverse complement strand
AAGGATGAGGTGTCGATGCCGTCCTCCACCTCGACGGTGTAGGTGAACGTCTTGGCGGTGCCCTGCCCCACCTTCGGCGCCGTGCCCGGAATCATGCGCCAGGTCCTGGCGCCGACATCGGTGAACGGACCGCCGGCGGGCAGGATGCCGGTGGGCAGGTTGGCGTCGAACTCGGTCAGCCCGCGCGGCGGGGCGCCGATGATGCTGGTGCCGGCCGAGCCGATCGTCGGCGGACTCTTCACCGGCTCCTCGGCGACGGGGACAGCAGTGCCGGTCATCGTCTGATACAGCACCACCCCGGTGAGAGCCACCAGCAGCGGCAGGGCGTAGGCCCGCCAGCCGTAGGTCGAGACGAACCGGCCCAGCCAGCTCTGTTTGCCGACCTCGGCGTGGTCCTCGCGGTCGGACCGCAGCCGGTCGGCGTCTTCGGCCAGCGGGTCACGCAGCGCGCGCAGCGGCTGATCCCGCTCGGCCTGCAGGACCGGCACGCGACCACCCCCTGGGTGCCCCGACTCATTGGTCACCGACCCAGGATGGCATAACCCCCGCCCAGCCGAGCCAGGGGCACGCGGGAGGCCTGGTAGTAGTGTCGTTCCGATGAGCAACCTGACCGACGCGGCCGCGCCGAAACGCGCCCGCAGCGGTCGGCTGCCCCGCGGCGAGCGCCGCGATCAGCTGCTGGCCACGGCCAGCGAGGTGTTCGTCGACCGCGGCTACCACGCGACCGGGATGGACGAGATCGCCGACCGGGCCGGGGTCAGCAAACCCGTGCTCTACCAGCATTTTTCCAGCAAACTGGATCTCTATCTGGCGGTGCTGGGCCAGCACGGGGACATCCTGGTGGCCGGGGTGCGTCAGGCGCTGCGCACCACCACCGACAACCGGCAGCGGCTACGCGCGGCGGTCCAGGCGTTCTTCGACTTCATCGAACACGACAGCCAGGGTTACCGGCTGATCTTCGAGAACGACTACGGCAGCGAGGCGCAGGTGGCCGACCAGGTCCGCGTCGCGATCGAAGCCTGCACCGACGCGGTGTTCGACCTGATCAGCCAGGACTCGGGCCTGGACCCGCACCGCGCCCGCATGATCGCGGTGGGACTGGTGGGCATCAGCGTGGACTGCGCACGCTACTGGCTGGGCGCCGACCGCCCGATCTCCAAGGACGACGCCGTCGAGGGCACCGTTCAGTTCGCCTGGGGCGGGCTGTCACACGTGCCGCTGACCCGCGGCTGAGATCAGGAAGCGGGACCGAAACCGACCCGGCGCACGTCGGCGGCACCGATCTCGACGTAGGCGATCCGGCCGGTCTGCACCAGAAACCGCCGGCCCTTGTCGTCGGTCAGGCTCAGGACCTCGGACTCGCCGGCGGCCAGCGCCGTCTTGATGTGGTGCTCGACCTGTTCCGGCGTTTCGGAACTGTTGAAGACCAGCTCCCGCGGGCTGTCCGAGACACCGATCTTGACCTCCACGCCGGACCCTTTCCTTCATGTTCCTGCAAGCACGTCCTCCGTGAGGCTAGTGGACGCCGCGGCCGGCTGTTGCGGCCCGGCGCACCCGCGACGCAAACAAGGTGGTCAAGCTGCGGTAACAGCATGACAACTGCTGCGTGCGCCGTGTCCGGGGGCCCGGCGGGCCGCCGCACACTGGCCGGGTGAACGAGGAACGACGGGCCCGCTGGCCGCGCCTGACCATCCCGGCCCTGGGCCTGGCGACCACCGCGGTGGCCGCCCTGTGCATCGTCAACGCCGGGCTTGCGGCCACCGGCGGTGAGAGCTCAAGCGTGCACCGGACGGTGATCGCGACCGTCAGCCCTCAGCCCATGGACCCTCCCCTGGGACCGCAGCCGGTCAACCCGATGGACGTCGTGGAAGTTCCGGTGCTGGTGGACGCCAACCCACTGGCGGCCGCGCAGCCCAGGATGGATCTGCGCCAGATCACCTACACCGTCGCCGGTAACCAGCGGCCCAATGAACCGGTCACCGTGGTCTACGCCGACGAGACCGGCGCACTGCGCACCGTGGAGAACGCGACGCTGCCCTGGACGATGACGATCATCGCCAACCTGCCGGTCAACTATGTGACCGCCAACAGCCGCGGCAGCCAGTTGAACTGCTGGATCACCGATGCCGGCGGCGCGACGGTGGTGTCCCAGACCGACTTCTCGACCAGCACGACCTGCAACCGCTGAGCGCTGCCGTCAGGCCAGGCCCAGGTGGTGCATCCGCTCGCTGTGCGTGCGCTGCAGTCGCTCGTACAGGTCGGTGATCTGGCCGATCCCGCCACCGGCCAGCACCAGGTCCACCAGTTCATCGCGTTCGGCCAGCACGTACTGCGCCTGGGTGATGGCCTCGCCGAGCAGTCGGCGCGCCCACAACGCCAACCGGCTGCGTTGCCGGCCGCTGGAGTTGACCGCCGTGACCACCTCGGCCACCACGAATTGCGAATGCACGGTCTCGGCCAGTACCGAGCGCACCACGTCGGCGACCTCCGCCGGTAGCGAACCGGCGATGGCCAGGTACAGGTCGGCGGCCATCGCGTCACCGACGTAGGTCTTGACCAGCGCCTCCAGCCAGGTGCTGGGGGTGGTCAGCCGGTGATACTGCTCCAACGCCGGCGCGTAGCGGGTCATCGCGGCCAGCACGTCGACCCCACGGGCCTCCAGGGTGGAGCGCAGCAGTTCGTAGTGCGCCATCTCCGCGGCGGCCATCCGCGCCATGTTGATCCGGCCGCGCAGGTCCGGGGCCATCCGCGCCTCGTCGGTGAGCCGGTAGAAGGCCGCCACCTCGCCATAGGCAAGCAGGGCGAACAGTTCGGTGATGCCGCGATGATCGGCCGGGACCGTCGGAAGCGAAACCCGCTGGGTCATCTCCCCTGTGGTCACCCCTGTGGTCACCCCGGCCGCGTCCATGGGAGCCACTCTAATCCCGGCCATGCCGTCAAATAGGGCCAACCAGGTAGCATGGACCTCGGTAATGTGCGTGCACGCAGTGGGCCCGCCTCCTCGGCGCGAGGCCCGCATTCCGAAATCACTACTCGTGCGCGCGTGAAAGCAAGTACGAGGAACGACAACGGAAAGACCATTCATGACCCATTTGCATACCCAAGACCCCGTCCCCGCCCCGATCAGCTTCGCCCAACTGGGCGTCCGCGAGGAGATCGTCCGCGCACTGGCCGAACAGGGCATCGAGAATGCCTTCGCCATCCAGGAACTCACCCTGCCGCTGGCCCTGGCCGGGGATGACCTCATCGGCCAGGCCCGCACCGGCATGGGCAAGACCTTCGCCTTCGGCGTCCCCCTGCTGCACCGGATCACCGCGCCGGGTGAGCCCGAGCTGAACGGCACTCCCCGCGCCCTGATCGTGGTGCCGACCCGCGAGCTGTGCATCCAGGTCTTCGAAGACCTGACCGGCGCCGCGAAATACCTTGCCGCGCAAGACCGGAAGCTGTCGGTGGTGTCCATCTACGGCGGCCGCCCCTACGAGCCGCAGATCGAGTCGCTGCAGAAGGGCGCCGACGTCGTCGTGGGCACCCCGGGACGGTTGCTCGACCTGGCTCAGCAGGGCCACCTGCAACTCGGCGGGCTGTCGGTGCTGGTGCTCGACGAGGCCGACGAGATGCTGGACCTGGGCTTTTTGCCCGACATCGAGCGGATCCTGCGCCAGACCCCGGACACCCGGCAGTCGATGCTGTTCTCGGCGACCATGCCGGACCCGATCATCACCCTGGCCCGCACCTTCATGAACCAGCCCACCCACATCCGCGCCGAGGGCGTGCAAGGGTCGGCCACCCACGAAACCACCGAGCAGTTCGCCTACCGAGCGCACGCGCTGGACAAG
>CAXNJA010000221.1:0-3857 GCA_964202555.1 Mycobacterium sp. | reverse complement strand
GGCATCCTGCCCGCCGGCGGTCCGTTCACCGATGTCGGCGCCAGGACCTGGCGCATGATTCCGGGCACGGCGCCGAAGGTGGGGCAGGGCACCGCCAAGACGTTCACCTACACCGTCGAGGTGGAGGACGGCATCGACACCTCATCCTTCGGCGGTGACGAGGGCTACGCCCGGATGGTCACCGAGACGCTGAGCAACCCCAAGAGTTGGACGCACGATCCGCAGTTCGCGTTCCAGCGCATCGACGACCCCGCCGCCAAACCGGACTTCCGGGTGTCGCTGACCTCCCCGGTCAGCGTCCGGGAGGGCTGCGGCTACGAGATCCCGATCGAAACGTCTTGCTACAACCCGATTTACGGGCCGGAGGGCGAGCCGCGGGTGTTCATCAACCTGGCCCGCTGGGTGCGCGGTGCGGTGCCGTTCCAGGGTGACATCGGGTCCTACCGGCAGTACCTGATCAACCACGAGGTCGGCCACGCGATGGGTTACACCGCGCACGAGGCGTGCGAACGCGACGGGGGCCTGGCGCCGATCATGATGCAGCAGACCTTCTCCACCTCCGACAACGACGCCGCCCGCTTCGACCCGCAGTCGGTCAAGCCGGACGGCAAGACGTGCCGGTTCAACCCCTGGCCGTACCCGATCGCCTGACATCCGATCTGAGACTGCCGAGGTTCATCACAACCCCGGTTCCAAGAGTGAGTCGAGGTCGGCCCCACCGGCCGCGTTCATCTGCGTTCTGCGGCAACGCCGGCGGCATGGCACTACCCGACGGTGATCTCACATCGCTTCTGCTCGCCTTCGCTCGCACCGAGGGCGAAGCGGATGTCCAGTGCTAACGCGTCATGTGAGTCTTGTCTTAGAGTCGTGGCGATGAAGATCTCCGTAGTGGGAGGTTCGCTGGGCGGACTAACCGCTGCCTGTCTACTACGCGACTCCGGGCACGACGTATCGGTGTACGAGCGCTCGGCGACTCGGCTACAGCAACGCGGTGCAGGTATCGGGTTATTGCCGCCCGCCTACCGCTACCTGCAAACGCGGGCAGGTGTTGACTTGGAAGATATTTGCTTGCGCACGAGTCGCATTCGCTATCTGGACCGCGGGGGCGACATGGTGTACGACAAGGCTCAGAGCTACCTGTTCAGTTCTTGGAACACCGTGTATGCGGCAACGCTGGAACACTTTGGGGTGAACGACTACCACCTGGGTTCTGAAATGACAGCTTTCCGCCAAACGATGGATAGCGTTTCGGTGGCATTCAGCGATCAACGCTCTGTCGAATCTGATCTGCTGGTCGCCGCCGATGGCATCGGTTCGTTTGCCCGAAGCAAATTACTTCCATCGAGGAAATGGCGCTGCGAGACCTCCCCGCGATATTGAGCGACGTAGTCGTGGAGACCGTAGAGCCTTTCGTGCAGGCCGTTTACGATATTGACATCGACCAGATGGCGTTTGGTCGGGTCTGTCTGATCGGTGACGCAGGGATTGTCGCGCGTCCCCATGCCGCTGCGGGAACTGCCAAGGCGGCAGCCGACGGGTGGGCGCTGGCCGAAGCACTCGACACGCATCAGTCGGTGACCGATGCGCTAGAGGCATGGCAGCAGTCGCAGCTGTGTCGCGCCAAGGAGTTGCTCGATCGAACCCGCAGGGTTGGGGCGAAATCACAGTTCTTGAACACCTGGGATCCGGCAGACCCGGAACTTGTTTTCGGTCTGGATCAACCAGGTGCCCCGGCGATTCCAGCGGCCTCAGAAAGCGTTGTCCCACAATCGATCAACAAATTCTCGTGACCTTGCACCAGACCCACCGTCACGTCGAGGAAGGGCAAGCGGTGGGATTGGCACCCGCAGCATCCGCCTACGAATACGGACCGGTCTACGTAACATGCTCGGACTAGCAGTGCTGACCGCCCCGGTGAGCGCGGCAGACCCGGTAGCAGACTCGGTAACCATCAATGACCTAGAAGGCCGCGGGGTCGATTGGCGGCAGATGCCGCCGCCGAGCGATCAGTTCGGCGGGGGTGGCGGTCAGCCGTGGCAGCGGTCGCAGCTCTGCGACCGGCCGTCCGTCCCTGGTGACGACAACGGTCTCCCCGTGCTCCACTCGGGAAATCACGTCACCGCCGCTGTTGCGAAGGTCCCGCACGCTAACGCTCCTCATCCATGAGGTGTATCACCGGCGATGCCCCTGTCGCACCGGCCGGCGGCGGTGTGCCTGGCCGCGCGACAATGAAGCCATGCCCGTGCCGCCGCTGGTCGAACCCGCCGCGGAGCTCACCGCCGCCGAGATCGCCCGCTACAGCCGGCACCTGCTGCTGCCCGACTTCGGACTCGACGGTCAGAAGCGGCTGAAGAACGCGCGGGTGCTGGTCATCGGCGCGGGCGGACTGGGCTCCCCGGCGCTGCTGTATCTGGCCGCCGCCGGCGTCGGCACACTGGGCGTCGTCGACTTCGATGTCGTCGAGGAGTCCAACCTGCAGCGCCAGATCATCCACGGCTGCGCCGATGTCGGCCGGCTCAAAGTCGACAGCGCCCGCGACGCGATCGCCGAGATCAACCCGATGGTCACCGTGCAGGTGCACCCGATGCGACTGGCGGCCGACAACGCCGTGCCGCTGTTCGCCGAGTACGACCTGATCCTCGACGGCGCCGACAACTTCGCCACCCGCTACCTTGTCAATGACGCTGCGGCGCTGGCACATAAGCCCTATGTGTGGGGTTCGATCCACCGGTTCTCCGGTCAGGTGTCGGTGTTCTGGGAGGATGCCCCCGACGGCCCGGACGGCCAACAGCGCGGCCTGAACTACCGCGACCTCTATCCGGAGCCGCCGCCGGCCGGGACGGTTCCGTCGTGCGCCGAGGGCGGGGTGCTCGGTGTGCTGTGCGCCTCGATCGCCGCGGTGATGGGCACCGAAGCCATCAAGCTCATCACCGGTATCGGCGAGTCACTGCTGGGCCGGCTGCTGCTCTACGACGCGCTGCAGATGTCCTACCGCACGATCACCCTGCGCCGGGATCCCCAGCGCCCGCCGATCACCGCGCTGGCCGACTACGAGGCGCTGTGCGGGATGGATGCCGGCCTAGACCCCGGCCTGGACCCCACCAACGATCCGGGCCTGACCCCGGCCGAGCTTCGCGACCTGCTGGAATCCGGTGCCCCCGTGGCGCTGATCGACGTTCGGGAACCGGCCGAGTGGGAGATCAACCGCATCGACGGCGCCCACCACATCCCCACATCGGCGCTGGAGTCACCGGACGGTCCGGGTCTGCTGCCGGCCGGCCGGATCCCGGTGCTCTACTGCAAGACCGGGACCCGCTCGGCGCAGGCGCTGGCCGCACTGCAGCGCGCCGGGGTCAGCCAGGTGCGGCACCTGCGGGGCGGCATTGCGGCGTGGGCGCAGTACTGCGATCCCGACATGGCGATGTACTGACGGCCTGTTGAACGCGTGTTGTGCGCTGCACGCCTTACCCTGACGGTGTGATCGACGAACGCCCGCCGGGCCATGTCCTGGCCGCGTTCGGTCTCAAGGAATCCGAGCCTGAGCGGCTCTGGGACGGCGGCTGGCGGTACGGGGAGATCGTGTTGTCCCTGATCGCCGACCACGCCCGGGCCGCCTGGTCGGCCAAGGTGCGCGAGACGCTGTTCGTCGACGGTGTGCGGCTGGCTCGGCCGGTGCGCTCCACCGATGGCCGCTACGTGGTGTCGGGGTGGCGGGCGGACACCTACGTCGCCGGCGCCCCGGAGTCCCGCCACGACGAGGTCGTCTCGGTCGGGGTGCGGCTGCACGAGGTCACCGCCGCCCTGGAGCGGCCCCGGTTCCTCACCCAGTCCCCGGTGCCGCCGTGGACCGAGGTCGA
>CAXNJA010000220.1:0-3871 GCA_964202555.1 Mycobacterium sp. | reverse complement strand
TTCCTGGGCGTGCGTGCCTGCGACCTGGCCGCCATCGGCGTGCTCGACCGCGTGCTGGCCGGCGGCGCCCACCCGGACGGCCCCTACGTCGGCCGGCGCGACGGGGTCTTGATCATCGGCGTCAACTGCACCGAGCCGGGCGATCTGTGCTTTTGCGCCTCGATGGGCACCGGGCCGGGCTGCGGACCGGGCTGTGGCGAGGGCCCGGCTCAGCCGCCGGGCTGTGGCGAGGGCCCGGCTCAGCCGCCGCGCTATGACCTCGCACTGACCGAATTCGTCGGCGGCGAGTCTGTCACGTACCTGGTCGAAGTCGGTTCCGACGAAGGCGCACAACTGCTTTCCTCGATTCCGGGCCGGCCCGCGCAGCCCGACGAGCTCAGCGCTGCCGCCGCTGGCGTCGCCGCGGCCGCAACGGCGATGGGACGGCGGATGCCCGAGGTGGACCTGCGTCAGCTACTGGTCGACTCACGGGAATCCGAGCACTGGTCCCAAGTCGCCAGCCGATGCCTCACCTGTGGGAACTGCACCATGGTGTGCCCGACCTGTTTTTGCACCAGCACCTCTGATGTGACCGACCTGACCGGGCAGCACGCCGAGCGGTGGACCGAGTGGGCCTCCTGCTTCGAACTGGACTTCACCTTCATCCACGATGGTCCGGTCCGGCCATCGGCGCCGTCGCGGTACCGGCACTGGCTGACACACAAGTTGAGTTCCTGGCACGACCAATTCGACACCTCCGGTTGCGTGGGCTGCGGCCGCTGCATCGCCTGGTGCCCGACCGGCATCGACATCACCGAGGAGATGGCGGTCTTCGCCCGCGAGCAGGCCCGGGAGCCCGGGGATGACTGAGACAGCGGTGCGCCCGAGGCTGACGACAATGGCGCCGGTGCCCTACCAGGTGGCATCACGTGTGGTGGAGACCGCCGATTCGGTCACCCTCCGTTTGGAGCCGGCGGCAGAAGGTGTTGCGCCGCCCGCCCCGGGACAGTTCATGATGCTGTATGCGTTCGGGGTGGGGGAGATCGCAGTCTCGGTCTCCGGCTTGGCGGCCGACGGCGCTCTCATCCATACCATTCGCGCTGTCGGGGCGGTCAGTGCGGCGCTGTGTGCAGCCCAACCGGGCGCGACTGTGGGGGTGCGCGGACCGTTCGGCACCAGTTGGGGGCTCGACGATGCCGCCGGCCGTGACCTGGTCATCGTCGCCGGCGGCGTCGGTCTGGCTCCGCTGCGGCCGGTTGTTCTCGGGGCGCTGGCGGACCGGCAACGCTACGGCCGGGTGGTCGTTGTAGCCGGGGCCCGCGCTCAACAGGAGTTCCTATTCGGCGCGGAACTCTCGTCCTGGCAACACAATCCGGATCTGGAGCTCTACCAGACCGTCGACGTGCCCATCCAGGGCTGGCCGGGACAGACCGGCTTCGTCACCGAGTCGCTGCGCCGGCTCACCCTGCGGCCGAGCCGAACTACGGCTTTCCTGTGCGGACCTGAGCTGATGATGCGGCACAGTGCCGGGACGCTGCTGGACAAAGGTGTTGCGGCTCAAGCCATCCGGGTCTCCCTGGAGCGCAACATGCAGTGCGGCGTCGGCTGGTGCGGACACTGTCAGCTCGGTCCGCTGCTGCTGTGCCGCGACGGTCCGGTGGTGGGCTACGACGTGGCGCGGCCGCTGCTGGAAGTCGAGCAGCTCTAGATGACCCAGCGGGCAGGAGCGGAGCGACCGGGGAATGGGCCGCGGGCAGGAGCGGAGCGACCGGGGAATGGGCCGAGCCTGGCGGTGTGGAAGTTCGCCTCCTGCGACGGATGCCAATTGACCTTGCTGGACTGTGAGGACGAACTTCTGCTGCTGGCCGAGCAGATTCAGATCGCCACCTTCGTCGAGGCATCCAGCGCCATCGTCGCCGGTCCGTACGACGTCTCGCTTGTCGAGGGCTCCATCACCACGCCGGTCGATGAGCGCAGGATCGCCGAGATCCGAGCCCAATCCGGGGTTCTGGTGGCGATCGGGGCGTGCGCGACCGCCGGCGGGATCCAGGCGCTGCGCAACTTCGCCGATGTCGGGGAGTTCACCTCGGTGGTCTATGCGCGCCCGGACTACATCCACACCCTGGCCACCTCCAACGCCGCCTCGGCGTACGTGACGGTGGACTACGAACTGCGCGGCTGCCCGATCGACAAGCGCCAGCTGCTCGACACCCTGGCCGCATTGCTCGTTGGCCGCAAACCCAAGCTTCCGGCCGCCACGGTGTGCACCGAGTGCAAACGGTCCGGTGTCGCCTGTGTGACTGTCGCCGAAGGCATTCCGTGTCTGGGACCGGTCACCCACGCCGGCTGCGGAGCGCTTTGCCCGCGTCATCACCGCGGTTGTTACGGCTGCTTCGGCCCGACGGCCACACCCAACATAGGCGCGATGATTCCGCTGCTGCGCCGCGACGGGATGTCCGGCGGCGACGTCGACCGGGTGTTCGACACCTTCAACGTCACCCAGTTCGAGGCCCAGCGGAGCGGTGAATGACCGAATCCGCCCGCACCCTGCGCGTCGGTGCCCTGACCCGGGTCGAGGGTGAGGGTGCCCTGCACGTGGAACTGCGCGACGGGCGACCCGAACGCGTCGAGCTGAACATCTATGAGCCACCGAGGTTTTTCGAGGCTTTCCTGCGCGGCAGGTCCTACACCGAACCGCCGGACCTGACCGCCCGGATCTGCGGCATCTGCCCGGTCGCCTACCAAACCAGTGCCTGCAACGCGATCGAGGACGCCTGCGGGGTCAGGTTGGACCCCGAACTGATCGCACTGCGCCGGCTGTTGTACTGCGGCGAGTGGATCCACAGCCACGTCCTGCACATTTACCTGCTGCACGCCCCGGATTTCCTCGGCGCCCCAGACGTGATCACCATCGCCAAGACCCAGCGCGAAGCCGTGGAACGCGGGCTGTCGCTGAAGAAGGCCGGTAATCAGTTGCAGGAACTGATCGGCGGCCGGGCGATCCACCCGGTCAACGTCCGGTTGGGGGGTTTCTACTCGGTGCCGACCCGGGCCGACCTCAGGCCGATGGCCGAGCAGTTGCGTCGCGCACTCGACGATGCCATGGCGACCGTGAGGTGGGTGGCCGGCTTCGATTTCCCGGATCTGACGATCGACCATGAACTGCTGGCCTTGACCGGCGACCGATACCCCCTCGAGGACGGCGTGATCGCGCGCAGTGCGGGGCCGAGTTTCCCGGTTTCGCAGTTCGGCGAGCATGTCCGAGAGACCCAGGTACCGCACTCCACCGCACTGCACGCCACCTTGGACGGCCATCGCCACCTCACCGGCCCGCTGGCCCGCTACACGCTCAACTACGACCGGCTCTCCCCGCTGGCCAGGGAAGCGGCCGGCGCTGCAGGTCTTGGTTCGCAGTGCCGGAATCCGTTCCGCAGCATCATTGTTCGTGCCGTCGAGGTGGTGTACGCAGTCGAAGAGGCGCTGCGCATCATCGAGAACTACCAGCGTCCGGCCCGGCCCTTCGTCCCGGTGGAGGCCAGGCCGGGTATCGGGCACGGCGTCAGCGAGGCGCCCCGCGGGCTGCTCTACCACCGCTACGAGATCGACGAAGGCGGGCTGGTGGTTGCGGCGCAGATCGTTCCGCCGACGTCGCAGAATCAGGCCGCGATCGAAGACGACCTGACTCAACTGGTGACCGCACAAGCCGACCTCGACGATGCGGCACTGACCGCCTTGTGTGAGCGCACGATCCGCAACTACGACCCCTGCATCTCCTGCGCCACGCACTTCCTCACCGTGACGGTGACGCGGCGGTGAACGATGTCGTCGCCCTCATCGGCATCGGCAACGTCCATCGCCGCGATGACGGGATAGGCCCGGCTGTGGTCGGGCA
>CAXNJA010000219.1:0-3902 GCA_964202555.1 Mycobacterium sp. | reverse complement strand
CCGTAAGGGTCGATGGCTCCGGCGTCGACCGGTGGTCCCCCCACCCCGTAGGGGCCCTGCGGGGCGGTGTGGAACGGACGGTTGGCGGGATCTCCGGTGACATAGGCGATTCCGTTATCCCAGCCGGTCGGAATCGCCTGGAGCGTGTTGATCGCGACGTCGAACGGATTCGGAATGTAGAGGTATTTTGCCGGTGTCGGTGCACCCGGATTGATGGTGCGGTTGTAGCCGGTCTCGACCAGAACCCGCAGGGGCGGGTCGATCACCGTCGCCATCAGCGGCCCCAGGTAGGGCACGATGGTCAACGGCCTGACCATCGGCAGTGTCTCGGTCGGCACCAGGTAGTAGGTCGAATCCTGATACTGGCCTTGCAATTCCGCTGTTCCGGTCCCAAGTTCGGGGTGCTCGTAAGCGAAGCCGATCAGCGCATTGATCAGTGAAAGCGGGTTGAGCGGGTTCAGCGGAAAGTCACCCACCGGGTCGTACTGGTGGACGATGTCGACCGTCGTCAGTGGAGTCGGCTGCGGGGAGTTGGTGACGGTGGCGCCGCTGAATGTCACGCCGAGGATGGGTATCTGGACTCCGACGAACCGTTCCAGCACTCCACCGTTCGGCCGGTTGGGGTTGGACTCGAAGACGAAGCTGACCGGCCCGACCGGCGGATTGGCGATGAGATCGCTCTTCATCATGCTGGCGATGGTGCCGCTCTGGGAGTAGCTGAAGACTGTGTAGGCGGTGTCGGTGAGTCGGCGAACTCCGGACGCGGTGTAGGGCGGCTCAGTCACCGTGCACTCGGCACCGCGCAGGCAGGCGTCGAGATTGCCCAGCCCGATCGTCACCGAGTCGTCGAATCGCATCGACCTCAAACCGGTGAGCGGCCAGAACTGCTCCGGGGTATACACCGCTAGCTGCGCGCAGCCCGGGGCGCCGCCGGTGCACAGGCCCGACGGGCCGATGAAGCTGTCGTAAGCCCAGTCCACGTAGTCCTCGATGTAGGACGGGGTGTCACCCGGCACGCTCAGTGGGTGATCGGTGCCGCCCAGATACAGTGCCGTTGCCGTCAGGGAGACGACGGAGGTGAACGCATGAACGGTCGAGGCGGCGACGACGGTGGCGACCGCGACAACCGCCAGCAGGGCTACCAGAATTGAACGGCCCACGTTGCGCATTTCCCCCCCGTTCGCCCGCGCGCTGCAGTCACACCGAAACACCGCGGCACAACCATTGACCAGGCTAGTCGCCGGTAGTTGCTGTGGGGGAGTTTCGGGGCAGTGCGGGCTATCCCCGCTAGTTGACGGGCACGTCCAAGATCGGCCGCGGTTCGCCCGCGCCGGGTCCGTCGAAGTGCCACCACTCACCGGAGTAGACGGTCAATCCGCCGGCGGCCATCGCGGTGCGCAGCACCGCTCGGTTCGCCTGCGCCGCCGCGGTGACGCCCTCGGTGGCGTATGCGGTTGCGCGAGGGGAGAAGTCGTCGAAGCCGGTGCCCATATCCACCAGTCGCCCACCCGCTGCCAGTGTCACGTCCACCGATCGGCCTGATTCGTGGCTGCGGGCGTAGGCGCTGGGCTGGGCCACCCACGCCGGGTCAGGCACGGCCTCGAACATCCGAACCTGGACGTCGTGCGGTCGGTAGCAGTCCCAGAACACCAGCCGGTAGCCCTGCCGCCGCAGGGCGGCCGCCGCGGTGGCCAGTCCGGGGGCGAGCGACTCGTGCACCAGGCAGCGAGCGTCGGCGGGGTACAACTGGATGCCGACGAAGTTGTCGGCGGTGGCGTACCGCAGATCGACGACGGCGTCGGGAACCGCGGTCCGGACGTCGATGAGCCCGGCAGCCCGGGCCTGTGCGCTCACCGGGGGTACGGCCCCGTCGGGGGCGGCACTGACTTCGGTCACCACGGCCGACCATCCCAGCACACCGGTGAGGGCCGCAGCGGCCAGTCGAAGTCGCATTCCTGCATTGTCGTCCACCGGCGATCGATCGGCCGCCCCAGGTCCGCCCGTGGGTGACGACCACCGACTGGTTAAAGTAAGCGACCGGCGCTGGTATCGGAGGGTGAGCCGAGTGGCGCCTGTAACGAATCGCAGGCATGATCAGACAGGTTTGTGTAAGCGTTCAACGGCACGGAGGTAAGACGTGCGTCTTGTAGGCGGCGGTACACAATCGGCCCGGGTCGCCGTGGGTGCCCTGGGTTTGGGCTTGGCGGCGGTCGTGGCTCCGGTCGCCGCGGCCGAACCGGTGATCCCCGAGCCTGCACCCGCACCTGCTGCTCTCGTGCCTGTTCCGGCTGATTTACCGCCCGCACCTGCCGCTGTGCCCCCCGCAGTCCTGCTCGCCCCCGGCTCCGCGCCGGTCCCCGGGGCCCTCCCGGTCGCGCCGGCCAGCGTCACTCCGGCGGACGGCGCCGCGCACCTACCCAGCCCGGATAGCCTCCCGCCGGGGACCACCCAGGAGGCGCCGCCGAATCCCCGCCTCGGGTTCCTGCGCGACGTCTGGAACGCAGTCCGCGGCCAGGACATCTCCGCCAGCGACGCCCTGATGCTGCTCGCGCAGCGTCCGGTGAACGAGCAGCGGCTGGCAGAAAGCGTGCCCGGCAACCAGGGCCCGCTCGCTGCGCCCGCGCCTGATGCGCCGGTGGACCTCCCCGATCTTGCGCCGGTGGACCTCCCTGCGGCTGAGTCGGCCCCGCCAGCTGCGCCGAAAGTACCTGTGGCCGCTCCGGCCCCCTCGTCGACTCCGGGTGACGGGCCGTCGGGCCCATCCGCGGCCGCGGCCGCGGCGCCCGCCGCACCCGGCGACCCCGCCGCGTCTCCCGCCACCGACTCGGCGACAACCCCTGAGGCAACCTCTGAGCAGAGCTCTCGCGGATCGACAGCCGCCGCGCCGGCGCCCGCAGCGCCCGCTCCGGCCCCCGGTGCGCCTGCTCCGGCTCCCGCCCAGCCTGCCCCGGATAAGGTGCCGGCCCCGGCTGACGCCCCTGCTCCGGCCCCGGCGCCTGCCCCGGCTCCCGCGCCTGCCCCTGCCTCCTAGATCGCTCCCAGGCTGACCACGACCTCGTTGCGGCGCCGGAACGGGATCGTCCACGGCGGATCGTAGAACCAGGTCAGCGGTTCACCTGCGGGCTCAATATCGTTGTCGCGCAGGGTTTTCAAAAGTTCTTCGGTGCGCGCGGCCACCGCCTCCGTGTTGGCGACGCCGGCGAAGCGCAGCACCGCTACCCGCTCGCCGGCAACGGTGACCAGATGTACCCGCTCGTCGTTGGGGGTGGGCAGGGTATCCATGGAGTGCTCGGACGGCATGAAAAAGCGGATCACCCATTGGCCGCCGTCGGCCCGCTGTGCGGCGACCGGTGCCGTCATCGCGATCTTCTGGCCCTTCTCCTGGACGACCGGTGCGGTCATGGCGATCTTGGTCTTGCCCTGGTTGCCGCCGAAGATGTAGCGGGCAAGCCGCCGGAAGCCTTCGTTGCGGGCCGCCTCTTCATCGGCGTCGATGGTGGTCTCGGCGGCGATCCGGGACCCGTAGCGGCGGATCTCGACGTCCCCGCTGGGACTGCCAATCCGGCGTTCCACCGTGAACGTCGGTTCCTCGGTTCCGTGCCGGATCCCGACGATGGTGCCCGCCCCCTCGGCTACCTGGCCCAGCGCACCGGCGATCTTGTTCAGCATGACGACTCCCTGTGTTGAGTGCGGGCCCGTGACGATGCGGCCCCAAGGGGTGAACGCACGGTGGGGAAGGCCGGGTTCCCCGAGCGCGGCACTGCTAGTTTTCCCGGCGTGAGGGAATTGATGGTCTCGCTGCCATTGTGGGCGGTGGTGGCGGCGTTGCTGGCGTTCTTCTGGGCGGTGACCATCGCCGCGCGCAAATTCGTGATGTACCGCTGCGACGTTGCGGCCCGTGA
>CAXNJA010000218.1:0-3911 GCA_964202555.1 Mycobacterium sp. | reverse complement strand
GGGATGGTCTACGGCGACGGCCAGTTCGTGGCGGTGTCCGGCCCAGGTGCCGGCCAGCAGGTGATGACCTCACCGGACGGCGTCACCTGGACCGGCCGCACCGCCGCCGCAGGCAACTTCTGGCATTCGGTGGGCTATGGCGACGGCCTCTTCGCGGCGGTGTCCTACGACGGTTTCGGCCAACAGGTGATGACTTCCCCGGATGGCATCAACTGGACCATTCGAGAATCCCCCGCACCAGGCATTTGGCAGTCGGTGACCTTTGGCGACGGCACGTTCGTGGCGGTGTCCGACAGCGGACAGGTGATGAGCAGTGACGCCACCACGATTCCCTTCGGTAACGGCGGGGGCGGTGGTGACGGCGGCAATAGTGGCTTCTTCGGTCGCGGCGGTACCGGCGGCACCGGCGGCACCGCCTACCCGGGCGGCACCAACGGCACCAACGGCACCAACGGCCGGTAATAGGCCTTGGGGCTTCTCACCGCACGACCTACGCTGCCCTGTCGGTGGTTGTTCGACGAGCAGTGGGGCGAGGTGGTGGTGGTGTGCGGCCAGGGTGTCGAATAGTTGCTGCGCGAGGACCTTTCACCACCATTGGAGCGATCTCTCGCGTGTCATGGCCGTCAATCCCCGGGGGCGGGAGGGTCGGCAGGCTGAATTATCCCAGCTCAGCCGGGTTCTGACCGAGAATGCCGAGCGTGCTGCCGTCGTCTGTGGCGAGCCCGGGGTCGGCAAGACTGCATTGATTGCGCAACTGTGTGCGAGTGCGGCGGGCGGGTCACATGGGCTCGGGCGGCGCTCGGTGAGGACAAGCTCCCCGAACTCCACCTCCATGGCATCCGCCACACGGTCGTCACGTTGTTGATCGAGTCCAGCCTCGACGTGCTGGACTTCGGGTAGTCAGCAAAACTCGCTCAGCTGTTCGGCCGTAGGCCGCCATGCGTCAGCCACCCCGATACGGAAAGCCGCTCCTGAGAATTTCAGGCGCGGTTTTCTGGTTTCGGCTCATCTCCTGCCCGCCGCGTCAGCCACCACCGCGTGCACAAAGCCGAGTTTGTCCGCGACCGGTTGGGTGATCTCGAACGGGTACAGCGGATTCTTGCCCATCGCCATGTTCACCCGGTTGAAGAACAACGAGATCCACCTCCAGTCGAAGAGGAGGTGCTCAATCGGTCCCGCGCAATAAGACTCCAGTGGGGCGATATCACGCGGCCCGGCGAACCGCACCCGGTCGGCGTGCAGCACCATGCCCGCCTCACGGGTTGTGTCCAGTGTGTCGGTGATGTGCAGGTAGTGCGCGAAGCACTCGGCGAAGTCCTCCCAGGGATGCATCGTGGCGTACTCGGAGATGAAGGTGTCCTGCCACTCTGCCGGTGCGCCGAACTTGTAGTGCCGGTCCAGGGCGTCGGAATAGCTCGCACGCTCATCGCCGAACAACTCGCGGCAACGGTCCAGGTACTTCTGCGCTCCGGGACCGTTCTCCACCAGGATGTTCTGGTAGTAGTGGCCGGCCTCGTGACGGAAGTGGCCGAGCATGGTCCGGTACGGCTCGCCCAGTCGAACCCGCAGCGATTCCCTATACGCGTCAAGGGATTCCACCAGATCGATGGTGATCACTCCGTTGGCGTGGCCGATGAGGATCTTCTCGCCGGTGCTGTAACTGGAGAGCAGGTCGAATGCCAGGCCGCCGTCGCGGCGCCAGTACGGGTCGACCGGCAGGCCGATGTCGGCGAGTTGATAGACCAGTCGGCGCAGGGCCAACGCGGTGGGCACAAGTTTCTCCCGGGCGATGGTGTCGTCCAGGTCGGGCTCGCGGCGGATCAGCGAATCAGCCAGGCAACGCCCACGGGCGGCCGCCTCGTACTCGGTTGGCACCAGCCAGTTGCAGCCCAGCGGTTCATGTTGGGTGCAGCGGACCCAGACCTGTCCGTCCACCGCCGCGGTGCCCTCGTTGATGGCCAGCATCGAGTGATTGGGCAGATGTAACCCGACGCCCACCGCGCAGGACGGGCAGTGCTGCGCCTCGAACGGGACGAAGCCGCGGCAGACCGGGCAGGCGAAGGCACGCATGAAACCTGATCGTCCCACGGAGCACGACCACGGGGTGGGCGCGGCTCAGGAGTAGACGTTCTCGGGAGCCTCGATCGGCGTGACGGAGTCGACTTCGACAATGGGGATTCCCAGAATCGGTTCGCCGGGCAGTCCGGGGCGAACGGTGCCCTCCACCCGCACCCAGGAGTGCTCCGGAAGGCCGGCGGCCTCGGCGGCCCCGCTGCCACCGAGACGCACCCGTGCCAGCCGGGCATCGGCGGCGCAGCACAGCACTGAGAACCTGCCCAGATCCACGGCGTCGCCGTCGCGCAGCGTGAAGCCGATCACGGTGATCAGCCTGCCGTCCAGCGTGCCCGCCGAGTCCTGAACCCCGCGGATCATCAAGTCGGGCACTGACACCTCCGGCGCGCGCCCCGGGGGAAGCGGCGGGAAGGCCCGACGCATCGAATCAGCCGATACGGCGCTGATGCTGGGCACGCTCGCCTGGGGCCGAAGCGCCGGCGGCGTCACGAAGATCAGCACCACCACCGGGATCAGCAGCAGCCAGACCGCCCCGTTGGTGTGGGAATGACCCCCGTCGTCCTGACCGTGATCGTGATCGTGATCGGAGGAGGCTGCCGGGCGCCGGAGGTCGCCGATGATCGCGACCAGCGCGAGGCCGATCAACACCGCCGCGGTCAGATACAGCCACGGCTCCAGGGCGGGTTTGACGTAGCGGACGAACGCGCCGGTCACGGTGATCATCCCGGTGGCCAAGCCGATCATCAGCAGCATGATGTTCTCGGATTCCCGGCTCATCCGGCACCGCCCAGAGTCAGCACGCCGACGACGGTGGCGACGACGGTGGCCACCACGAAGGTCGCCGGAGCGAAGCGGACTGCAAAAGCCCGGCCGAACATCCCCGACTGCATGGCGAACAGCTTGATGTCGATCGCGGGTCCGACGACGAGGAACACCAGCCGTGGCACCAACGGGACCATGGTCAGGCTCGCAGCGACGAACGCATCGCCCTCCGAGCACAGCGCCAGCACCACCGCCAGAAGCGCCATCACCAGCACTCCGAGCAGCAACTGACCCGCCAACCGCTCGAAAACCCACTGGGGCACCAGAACATGCATCGCCGCGGCAGCGGCTGCGCCGATCACCAGAAACGAAGCGGCGGCAAGGAAGTCATGCCGGGCGGTCTCAGTGAATACCCGCCAGCGCGGACCGCCGACGGGTCCGGTCGAAGGCAGCCGGCGGGTGATCCATTCGCTTTTACCCCAGCGCGACCATGCCAACCCCATGATGATCGCGGTGAGCAGGGATGCACCGACTCTGGCCGCCACCATCTCGGGCATGCCGGGGAAGGCCACCACCGTGGAGACCACGACGATGGGGTTGATCGCCGGAGCGGCCAACATGAACGTCAGAGCAGCAGCGCCCAGGGCGCCCTCGCCGAACAGACGGCGGGCCAGTGGTACCGAGCCACATTCACACCCCGGTAGTGCGGCACCACTGGCCGCCGCGGCCACCACTGCCACCGAGGGCCTGCGCGGCAGCCAACTGGACAACCGTTCGGGGGTCACGAACGTTGCGAGCAGAGCGCTCAGCGTCACCCCGAGGGCGAGAAATGGCAGGGCCTGCACGAAGATTCCCGCGAAAACCGTGCCGGCCGTCGACAGCGCAGTGCTGTCGTACACGACGCCTCGAAGGGTGCTGCCGAACAGAGCGAAGGCCACGATCACCGCGGTGATGACCCATACCGGTGCCGGCCTGGCCCGCCGCGGTTGCAACTCCGGATTCAGTGCTGCCACGGACCCCAGTGTGCCAGCAACCCGACGCGTCACACCCTTGTTGACACTGGTTTCCAATAAGGT
>CAXNJA010000217.1:0-3970 GCA_964202555.1 Mycobacterium sp. | reverse complement strand
GCCGACAAAGTCGTGCAGACCGAAGCCACCCTCGGCTATGACGACGTCTCCGAGTTCGTCAACCGTTACGGCGGCCTCTACGTCACCCTCGGTGTCCAAGACACCGAACTGGATGACAACGGCAATCCCCGCCCGATCGCGGGCGGTCGTGGCATGGCGATGAACCACAACCCGCACTTCTACGCCGACGACGACACCTTAGTCACCGGCGTCCGCCTGCATTGCAACGTTGCCTACGACCACCTCACCGGAGCACTGGACCCTGACTAGCCGCGCTTCCAGGCGTCGACTTCGACTTCTACCAACATCTTCGGATCGACCATCGTCACCCCGGCGACCATGGTTGCGGCCGGCCGGATCTCGCCGAACACCTCGCCGTGCGCCTTGGCGACCCCGTCGATATCGGAGGCGTTGACCAGGTAGACCCGCGAACGCACCACGTCTGCCAGTGCGTAGCCGACTTGCGCGAGCGCGGGGGCGATGACGTCATTCAATGCGACCAGGGTCTGGCGGTAGGCGTCGCCCGCATGCTGCACTTCACCGCCGATGCTCGCGGTGGAACCCGAGACGTGCACGTAGTCGCCGGCGACCGTCGCCCGGGAATAGCCGATGGAGACCTCCCAGGGGCTGCCGCTTGAGATCAGTCTGTCCGCCGCCATCGTTGGTCTCCTCGTCTTTGGCTCAGCCAGTCAGCACAGAGGTTAGCGCGGCGGCTATCGCCATGGGCCACAGCAGCACCGGCTCTCGGTCGATGACACACAGGCATTGCGCAGAAGGACATCCCGGCCGGGGTTCAGCCGAGGATAAGCATCGTGCCGATGACCGCCTCGATCATGAGTCCGGCCACATTCTCTTTCGATGTCGATCGGTCAATGAACGCCGACAGTGCACGGGCCGTGAACGCGCCCAACCAGGCCGCTCCGAGTACTAAGGCGGCATCCTGGGATCCGAGGATGAGGACTGCAAGACCAGCGCCCATGAACAGTCCGCCGTAGGTTGCGCGGAACTCAGACACGCCAAGCGCAGACGGCAACTGCAGTCCGATCGTCGCGCTGACCCGACGCGGATACAGAAGGCCGGCAAGGCCAGCCGCCACTGACAGGGCGGCACCGATATAGGCGATCACGCTCACCGTCAACGAAACGCTCCCGGGGCCCGTATTCATTCCCCTTGGGCTCGGCGGCGCTCATCTGCATAGACGGCGTGAACAACGTCGACCCGTGGGATTAACGGTGACGCCTCACGATTCGGGAAGGATCAGCGTGAGTCCCGCCGAACGGCACCGCTCACCATTTCACGATGCCGCGCGTGACCTTCCAGCCACCCACGAGGGTTGAGCCGCCGTAATCCTTCGCCAGACGCAGCAGGGTGGCGTGGAACCCCCGATTAGGGAAAGCTGCCCCGACTTCCTTGATGGTGGCCCGGCTCACGCCCTTGCGCACCAGGCCTTTGGAGGCATCGATCCAGTCGGCCTTCCGGCATGCCTCGATGATCCGTTCGTGCGGCCCGCGATAGGAAAGCACCTTGTGGTGCCAGTGGATGGCTCCGCGCAACGCCTCCGGGTCCAGACCCCAGCCGAATTTCTCGTTGTCGGCAAGGGCCACGGCTTCCGAGGGCTCCAGGTAGGCCAACTCATGATCGGTCCACAACCCGATATCGTGGTAGACCATTGCGGTCTCCACGAGTTGCTCATCCTCGGCGGCGCCGTCCAGGAAGTGCATCGCGTAGGTGATGGTCCGATACACATGGTTGCGGTACCCGGGGAAGTCCGCACCGATCGCGCTTTCGTAGCGCGACAGGAGTTCCTCGACGCGGGGACGCACGAGTTTGATTTCAACAGCGGGCAATTCAGGGCTCCTCGGGACGAACGGCATTAATCGGAATTAATGAATCAGATTATGCGGCAACCGAAGGCGGCTGAGCGCCGAGATGACGATTCCGATCATGCGGCCTGCATCCGGTCCAGTTCCTTCGATCAGGCCGTTCACCGTCGCCCGCCAGTCCCGCTGGAACAACGCATCCGGCTTCTCCTCACGCGGGGCCGCGAATGCCGACAGCAGCAGCGCCGCGGAGTCGATGGCTGACCGGTCGAAGTTCATGCACAGCAGCATTCGGCCCTCATCGACGCGCACGCTCACCGACGACAGCCGCCGGCCCTGTTTGCGGCGACGGCGATTCGTCGGCGCGCGTCTTAGTAGTGTGCAAGTCGACTCGGCCCCGGTCGCCGGGAACTCTTGAAGAGGAATATCAATGAGCGTCAGTCAACTGCGGGACATCATTGCCATCGAGCACAACGAAGGCGAACCGTTCTCCCGGCTCACCAGCACCTACGAAATGATTCGCGATACTGCCGCGGCCAATCCGGAGGCGCCCGCGCTCTCCTTTTTCCTGCGTACCGAGGATTACGCCGATCCGGCACGCTGGACCTACCGAGAATGGCTGGCCGATGTGACGCGCGCCGCGAACATGCTGCGGCGGCTCGGCGTGCAGCCTGGCGATGTCGTCGCCTACGTGTTGCCGAACCTGCCCGAGACGCACCTGGCGGTATGGGGGGCGGAAACCGCCGGCATCGCCTTCGCGGTCAACTCCTTGCTCGAGAGCGCCCAGCTCGGGCAGCTCCTGCAGGCAGCCCGGACACGCTGGGTGATCACCACCGGACCGGCACCCGACGACGAAATCTGGCGCCGGGTCGAGGCTGCCCTGCCTGCGGTCGACAGCGTGCAAGGAATTCTCGCCGTTGACCTAGCCCGTCATCTGCCGGGGCGGCCCCCCGGCTCGGCCAGCCCAACGCGCGCCGCAGGCCTGCCCGATGCCCTTGCCGGCATTCCGGTGCTGGATTTTCATGTCGAGCTGGGCAAGGCATCGGGTGCAGCGCTCGATTTTGTCGCCCCGCAGGCACCGGACGTCGCCTCGTATTTCTGCACCGGGGGCACCACCGGACTGCCCAAGATCGCCCTGCATACACATCGCAACGAGACAGCCAATGCCATCCAGCTTGGGCGACTTGCCGCAGCGCATTTCCTTGGGCCGGGCATAACGGTCCTGACCGCCTTGCCCCTCTTTCATGTCAATGCACAGCTTGGCACCGGCCTTGCCGTCTTTGCCCACGGAGGCCACCTGCTACTGGGGCCGCCGGCCGGCTACCGCGCGCCCGGACTGATTCCACGATTCTGGGAAATCATCGCTCACCATCAGGTCAGTTCATTCTCGGGTGTGCCCACCGTTTTTGCGGGTCTGCTCCAGGCACCGCGCGCCGGCCACGATCTGTCATGCCTGTCGCTCGCCATCTGCGGCGGCGCGCCGATGCCGGTGGAGCTTTTCCGGAAATTCGAGAGCGAGACCGGCATGCGAATTCTCGAGGGTTACGGGCTTACGGAATCGTCGTGCGTCGCGTCGCTGAATCCGCCCGACGGCGAGTCGCGCATCGGGTCGATCGGCATGCGGATTCCCTGGGAAGAGATGCGGGTGCTGATCCTCGATGGCGACGGACGCTATCAGCGCGATGCCGAAGTCGACGAGCCTGGCGTGATTGCCCTCAACGGGCCGAATGTCTTCACCGGCTATCTGGATCCAGCTCACGATGCCGGCGCGTGGCTCGAGCGTCCGTCATCAGACGGAACGCAACGCTGGCTGAATACCGGCGACCTCGGACGAATGGACGGCGACGGCTACTTCTGGCTGACCGGACGCAAGAAGGAACTGATCATTCGCGGCGGTCACAACATCGACCCGAAGAGCATCGAGGAAGTCCTGGCCGGGCATCCGGCGGTCGAAATGAGTGCTGCCGTCGGCCGTCCCGATCCGCATGCCGGCGAGGTGCCGGTGGCCTACGTGCAGTTGCGTCCCGGCGTCACGGTTGAGGAAGCCGAGTTGCTCCGTTTTGCGGGTGAGCATATTGCCGAACGTTCCGCCGCCCCCAAGGCAGTGATCATCGTGCCGGCGCTTCCGGTGACTGCGGTGGGCAAGATCT
>CAXNJA010000216.1:0-3972 GCA_964202555.1 Mycobacterium sp. | reverse complement strand
GCCTGCGAGCAGGCCGTCGCCGCACTGTCGGAGTTCGGGCAGGTGCGTGGCGTGCCGGCCGATCTGGCCCGCCAGGATGAGTGCAAGAGACTTGCCGCCGATGTGCTGAACCAGACGGATGCGCTGGACATCCTGGTCAACAACGCCGGAGCCACCTGGGGCGAGCCGCTGGACAGCTTTCCCGCCGCGGCCTGGGATCGGGTGCTCGACCTCAACGTCAAGTCCCCGTTCTGGATGGTTCAGGAGTTGCTGCCCGCGCTGCGCAAGGCCGGCAGCCACGACGATCCGGCCAGGATCATCAACATCGGCAGCATCGACGGCATCCACGTCACCCCGATGTCGACCTACTCCTACTCAGCCAGCAAGGCCGCCATCCATCAACTGACTCGCGTGCTGGCCAAAGAGCTTGGCCCGCAGCACATCACCGTCAATGCGATCGCGCCGGGACCCTTCCCGTCGAAGATGATGGCGGCCACCTTGGATGCCTTCGGCGACGCGATCGCCGCGTCGGCACCACTGCGGCGCATCGGCCGTGATGACGACATGGCCGGCACCGCGGTGTTCTTGGCCAGCCGCGCCGGGTCCTACGTGAACGGAGCGATCATCCCGGTCGACGGGGGCATCGCGACGACGGCCAGTGGCACCGCCCGTTAGCTCTCGGCCGCACCCTTGCCGAAGCGGTCGGAATCCGCCGTGGCCAGCAGCCACGCATACTGGAACGCCGCTTCCCGCCAACGCTCGTAGCGGCCGCTGATGCCGCCGTGTCCGGCTGCCATCTGGGTGCGCAGCAGAACCGGGTGCGGATCGGTCTTCGCATGTCTCAGCGCGGCAACCCATTTGGCCGGCTCGACGTAGAAGACCCGGGTGTCGTTGAGCGACGTCATCGCCAGGATCGCCGGGTACTCCTTGGCTTCCACGTTCTCGTACGGCGAGTAGGACTTCATGTAGAAGTAGACGTCAGAGTCCTCGAGGGGATTGCCCCACTCGTCCCACTCGGTCACGGTCAGCGGCAGCGAAGGGTCAAGGATCGTCGTGAGGGGGTCGACGAAGGGAACCTGAGCCAGGATGCCGGCGAAGAGTTCCGGGGCCATGTTCGCCACGGCACCCATCAGCAGGCCCCCTGCGCTGCCGCCTAGTGCCACCAGGTTGCGCGGCCCGGTCAGACCGGAATCGACGAGGTGGCGCCCCGCAGCGATGAAGTCGGTGAACGTGTTCTTCTTCTCGAGAAGTTTCCCGCGCTCGTACCACAGCCTGCCCATCTCGCCGCCGCCGCGGACGTGCGCGACCGCGAACACCATGCCGCGGTCAAGCAGCGACAACCGGGCGATGGAGAACCTCGGATCCTCGCTCGACTCATATGCGCCGTAGCCGTACAGCACTGTGGGAGCGGGGAATTGGGTGTCTTTGCGGTACATCAGCGAGATCGGGATCCGGGTGCCGTCCTCAGCCAGCGCCCAGTCCCGCCGCTCCACATAGTCCTCGCGCCGGTATCCACCCAAGACCGGCTGTTCGCGCAGCAGAGTGCGCTCACCGCCGCCCACCTCTGCGGCCCGAAGATCTATGTCGTAGATCCGCATCGGGGTCATGAAGGAGGTTGCGCCGACCCGCAGGCGCGGTGCATCCCAGTTGGGGTTGCCACCGAGTCCGCACGCCATGAGTTCGGAGTCGAAGGTGATGTCCGCCGGTGTCCCGTAGCCGGTCTCCGTCACCGGCCACAGTTGCAGTCTGGGCAGGGCCTCACGGCGGTCGTGCACCACGATGTGCCCGGCGAAGACATCCACGCCCTCGAGGCGAACATCGTCGCGGGCCGGGATGAGGGTCCGCTGCGCGGACGGATCGTCGACCGGCGCGTCGACAAGGGTGAAGTTGGGGGCGCCGTCGTTGTGCAGGATCAGGAAGCGGTCCTCGCCGCCGACGATGACGTGGTCCACCGAGTACTCGACACCGTCGCGCCTGGGTAGCACGGGGACGAATTCGGCTTGCGGGTACGAGGCGTCGGCCACCCGTACCTCGGAGGTGATCGACGAACCCGCCGCGATGACGATGTAGGCGTTACTGCGGGTGCGGCCGACCGCGACCCAGAACCGTTCATCAGGCTCGGTGAACACCTGCTCGTCGTGGCCGGCGTGGCCAAGACGGTGCCGCCACACGGTGTCCGGGCGCCACGCCTCATCGACGGTGGTGTAGTACACGGTCGCGCTGTCGGTAGCCCAGGTGATGCCTGAGGCGATTCCGGTAATGCGGTCTGCAGAAAGTTCCCCGGTACGTAAATCCTTGAACTGCAATGTGTATCGCTCGTCACCGACGACATCGGTGGAGTAGGCCAGGATGTGCCCGTCTGGGCTGACACTGGCGGCACCGACGGCGAAGTAGTCGTGGCCCTCGGCTTCAAGGTTCTCATCCAGAAGGATCTGCTCGCCCGGGATGGCGGTCTGTTCGTCGAACACTGGGGGGTCCCAGTCGTCCGGTCCCGATATCGGGCGTCGGCAGTGCACGCCGTACTGCTTGCCCTCCAGGCTGCGGCCGTAGTACCACCAGTCCCCGCGGCGCAACGGGACCGAGAGGTCGGTTTCCTTGGTGCGGGCCTTGATCTCATCGAAGATCCTCTGCCGCAGCGGTTCCTGATAGGCGGTCACCTCGTCGACGTGGGTGTTCTCCGCTTCGAGGTGTGCGATGACCTCTGGATCGAACTTATCGCGCATCCACTCATAGGGGTCCAGGAAAACGTCGTCGTGGTGGACTCGTTCGGCATCGACGCGCTTGGGCGTCGGAGCGGCGGATTGAGTGCTGCTCATGGCTGCACCCCGATCCAGTCGACAAATCTCAACCCGGAAATCCTTTCGTAGGCTTCGATATAGCGCTCGCGGGTGGCCTGCACGATATCGGGCGGCAGCGGCGGCGGGGGCCCAGACCCGTGGCGGTCCCAACCCGAGTCCGGCCCGGTCAGCCAGTTGCGGACGAATTGCTTGTCGAAGCTCGGTGCAACCTGGCCTTCGGTGTAGCTGTCGGCGGGCCAGTACCGGGATGAGTCGGGGGTGAAGACCTCGTCGGCGAGAACCAACCGGCCCTCGTCGTCGGCGCCGAACTCGAACTTCGTGTCGGCGATGATGATTCCCTTCGTCAAAGCGTGTTCGGCGGCCTGGCTGTAGGTCTCCAGGGTGAGGTCACGTAACTCGGCGGCCCGGTCTTCCCCCACCATCTCCACCACTCGTTCGAAGGGGATGTTCTCGTCATGCGCACCGATTTCAGCTTTGGTCGCAGGAGTGAACAGCGGCTGGTCGAACTTGCTCGCCTCAACCAGGCCGGCCGGCAGATGGATCCCGCACACCGCGCCGGTGCGCTGATAGTCCAGCAGTCCCGAGCCGGTGAGGTACCCGCGGGCCACGCACTCGACAGGCACCATGTTCAGTCGGCGGACCACCAGCGCACGGCCCAGGACCTCGGCCGGAATTCGCGGGTCGTCGGGGGGTCCGGCCAGGTGATTGGGTGCATCAACCAGACCGAAGAAGAAGACGCTCATTGCGGTCAGGATGCGGCCCTTGTCCGGGATCGCAGTGTCCAGGATGTAGTCGAAAGCCGAGATCCGGTCGGTGGCGACGAAGAGCAGGTGGTCGTCGTCGATGCGGTAAAGCTCACGCACTTTGCCGCTGGCCAGATGTCGGTAGTCGGTCAGGGCGGGACGCACCGCGCCAGCCTATCGGCCACTGATGCCCGCTTTGTGCTGGGATCGAACCCATGAAATCGCGTTTCCTGCCCTACGCCACCACCCCGGCCCGGCTGACCGCCCAGCTGATCAGTGACGTGCTGGTCATCGCCTGGATCACCGTCTGGGTGCTCATCGGGACGGCCGTGCATCACGCGATCGCGATCTTCGCAGAAGTCGGCACCCAGGTGCAGGACAGCGCCAACGGCATGTCCGACAACCTCAACTCGGCAGGTGACAACGCCGACCGCATCCCCCTGGTCGGCGAC
>CAXNJA010000215.1:0-3976 GCA_964202555.1 Mycobacterium sp. | reverse complement strand
TTGGCCAAGATCCTGCTCGGTATCGAGGGGGTCGGCATCATCGCGATGATGGTGCTGGCGGCGGTGATCATCGGCCGCGGCGGCGCGCCGACGACCGGCATGGACTTCAGCACGTTCTCCCTCTCCGGGGTGCCGGTATCAGCGGTCCTGGGCGGGGTGGTCGCAGCCTTTCTCAGTTGGGCCGGATTCGAGGCGTGCGCATCAATGGGGGAGGAGACCGCCGACCCCCAGCGCAACATCCCCCGCGCACTGATGGGCACCCTTGCGTTGACGGGGTTGCTGTTCGTGGTTGTGATGTTCGCCCAGACAATCGGTTTCGGCACCGACAAGGCTGGACTGGACGCGTTCGAACGTTCCGCCAACACCCTGGGTGACTTGGGTAATACCTATATCGGCAAATGGTTCAGCCTGCTGGTGATCCTCACCGCCACCGTGGGCGCGTTCGGCTGCCACATGGCCACTGCCACGGCGTCGGGGCGCATGCTGTTCGCTTTCAGCCGCGACGGCTTGGGCCCGAAAGCGTTGGTGCACATCAACCCTGAGACGGGCGGACCGCGCCGCGCCGTCTGGGCCGTGGTTGCCGTCGCACTGATGGTTAATGTCGTCTGTGGCGTCGTCGGGTGGCCGCCCCCGGTGACCGGGAACGCGGCGACCGACACCTATTTCCTGTTCGGAGTCGCCGGTTCGGTGTGTCTGATGGTGTGCTACTTCCTTGTCGAAGTCGCCGCGGTCTGGTTCGTCGGTGCGAAACGATTCGCCGTCCTGCACGGCGGAACCGGGAAGGCCACCGGCCTGACGCTACCCACTGCCGGCGCGGTGGTGATCCTGGTTGTCCTGTGGTTCAGCGCCAAGGATGCCGTCGGATGGTTGGCGGCGCCCATGCTCGGGTTGTACTGGTGCGTCCTGGGATTAGCGATCGCCGTCGCCGCATCAGGGGTTGCCAAGCGGGTCGGCGAAGCGCTGGCTGCCGAGCTGGAATTGCCGTCCGGTGATCGACGCGGCGACGGTCCGGTCGCTCAGTTGAGGTAGTCGAAGGTGCTGACCATTCCGGCCTCGGCGTGATAAGTGTTGTGGCAGTGCCGGGTCATCGACGATCAGTGGCAGATAAAGCCCGGTGTCCAACTCGACCCCGACATGCGGATGAGCCCAGTAAGTCCCGGCATCGGGCACGATGAACTTGTACGTGAACGACTGCCCGGCAGGCACATTCCAGGGCTAGAACCAGCCCTCACGCATCTCCAGGGTCGTGCGGTCCAGTGACTCAAGCAGATCCAGTTGCGGAGCGGTCTTGGGTAACTCGTAGTGGAAGAAATAACGGGCTGCCTGGCGCTTGCCGTCGTAGAAGTCGCCGTGTTGCCCGTGCGCGGCCAGGACCTGTTCCAGCCACATCCAGGCGACGACGATGTGTCCGAATGCCTCCAGGTACACCACGCTGTTGGCAAGTGCGGCCTCGACATCGCCGGAGCCGAACATCCCGGCGGTCACCGCCACCAGGCGTTGCCAGGACGCTTCGAGTCGCGCGGCCATCCCCGCGAGTTCGCCACCGCGTTCGGCGGCGGTGGCGGTCGTGTGTGCCACCGCCTTGCCCAGGGCGGCGAGATTGGCGCCGTTGCGGTAGGGCACCTTTCGGCCCAGCAGGTCCAGGCTCTGGATGCCGTGGGTGCCCTCGTGGATCGGGTTGAGCCGGTTATCCCGGTAGTGCTGTTCGACGTCGTACTCCCGGCTGTAGCCGTAGCCGCCGAGGACCTGGATCGCCAGGCTGTTGGCCTCCAGGCACCATTGCGACGGCCAACTCTTGGCGACCGGGGTCAGGATGTCGAGCAGCATGGTGGCGGTGTCCCGGTCGGGTTGCGCCTCAGGTTCGACGCTGTGCGAGACATCGACCAGTTTGGCGCAGTACAGCAGCAGTGCCATTCCACCTTCGGCATAGGCTTTCTGCGCCAACAACATCCGCTTGACGTCGGCGTGCTCGATGATCGGGATCTGAGGTGTGTCAGGGTCTTTGGAGGTGACGGTTCGGCCCTGCGGGCGCTGGCGGGCGTACTGAAGCGATTTGAGGTATCCGGTGTAGCCCAACGCCACCGCGCCTATCCCGACGCCGAGGCGGGCCTCGTTCATCATGGTGAACATGTAGGTGATGCCGCGGTGTGGCTCACCGACCAGATAACCGACCGCGCCGGGCTTGCCGTCGGGGGTGAAGGTGCCGTCGCCGAAATTCAAGACCGTGTTGGTGATGCCGCGCTGACCCATTTTGTGGTTCAGCCCGGCCAGTGCGACGTCATTTCGCGCGCCGGGGGAACCGTCGTCGTTGACGAGGTACTTCGGGACGATGAACAGCGAGATGCCCTTGGTGCCGGGCGGTCCGCCGGGAATCTTGGCCAGCACCAGATTGATGATGTTGTCGGTCATGTCGTGTTCGGCACCCGATATCCACATCTTGGATCCGAACAGCCGGTAGCTGCCGTCGGGTTGCGGTTCGGCGCGGGTGGTGATGTCGGCCAGCGACGACCCGGCCTGGGTTTCCGAGAGCGCCATGGTGCCGGAGAAGCGACCGGCCAGCATCGGTGTGACGAAGGTGTCGATCTGTTCGGCTGTGCCGAACGTGGCCAGCAGGTTGGCGTTGGCCATGCTCAGCATCAGATATCCGGAGGTGCTGATGTTGGCGGCGGCGAACCAGGCGAAGGCGGCCTGAGCCACCGTGACCGGCAGTTGCGCGCCGCCGTGTTGCTGCCCCATCGTCATCGCGATCAGGTCGGCCTGCGCGACCGCGTCGAGCGCCTCTTTGACCTCGGGGATGACGTTGACCCGGTGGCCGTCGAAGGTGGGTTCCTGGGCGTCGCTCTTTTTGTTGTGGTTGGCGAAGTAGCGGGTGGCCAACTGCTCACACAGGTCCAGCACCGCCTCGAAGGTGTCACGGGAGTGCTCGGCGAACCGCTCCTGTTTGGTCAGTTCGTCGATCCGCAGCCAGTCGAACAGCAGAAAATCGAGGTCCCGGCGCGATATCAGCATGGACTGCATGGGCGTCCTCCTTGATTGCGGACCCTGCCGCCTTCGATTGTCTACCCGCAGCAGCCGCCTGCCGGTTCGGCCCCGGTCACCTCATGGTCGCCGATGAAGAACGTCTCGGAGTCGGCCAGCTTGGTGTAGACCTCCCAGCGCTCATCATCGGGACCGGTCACCCACACCTTGTCCTGCAGGGCGAAGCAGCAGGTGGTGCCGATCTCCTCCTCGGTGAACACACCTTCGGAGGTGAGTCGGGCGATTTCGGCGTGCACCTGATCGCTGGATCCGACCTCGACGCCGAGGTGGTTCAGGGTGCCGCCCTGGCCGGGGTTCTCCAGCAGCACCAGTTTCAGCGGGGGTTCGGCGATGGCGAAGTTCGCATACCCGGGCTTCACCTTGCTCGGGCCGGCGCCGAAAAGCTTGGTGTAGAACGTGATTGCCGTATCGAGATTGTCGACATTGAGAGCGAGTTGGATGCGCGACATGGGACCTCCTGGTCGGCGCTGACATGTGGATTGATAACTATCAATATAGACACATGTCGAAATAGTTCGCCACCCTGAATTACCGTCAGGATGCGACTGGCGTCGCGTTACTGCCCGGGTCGGGTTTCCAGCAGGTCGACGGAGTGCCGGTCGCGGTCCAGGACGGCGAACGCACCGGCGCCGGCGAACGCGATCAGCAGGAAGGCGAAGCAGAACAGCACCGCCGGTTCACCGCCGTTTTCGATGGGCAGCAACCCTTTCGACTGATGCGCGGTGAAGTAGGCGTAGGCCATCGTGCCGGAGCCGAGGATCGCGGCGATGCGGGTGAAGACCCCCAGCGCCACCAGGACGCCGACCACCAGTTCGATGACGCCCGCCCACCAGTACGGCCAGGTGCCGAACGGGACCGCGCCGCCCCCCTTGGTTGCCGGCCAGCCGAACAGTTTGGCGGTGCCGTGCAAGGCAAACAGGAAGCCGATCACAATCCG
>CAXNJA010000214.1:0-4018 GCA_964202555.1 Mycobacterium sp. | reverse complement strand
ACGGTCAGGAAGTGCAGACCCAACCGTTCGGACAACGCCCGGCACACCAGCACCCCGCGCACGCTGTTGCCGCGGGAGTCCAGTCTCGGTGAGTACACCCCGATGCCGAGTTGGCCGGGCAGCACCGCGGCTATCCCGCCGCCGACGCCGCTCTTGGCCGGCATGCCAACCGCACTCACCCAGTCCCCGGCCCCGTTGTACATCCCGCAGGTCACCATCACACTCAGCGTGCGCCGCACCACCGCAGTGCTGGTGACCCGTCGCCCGGTCTGCGGGTTGATGCCCCCGCGGGCCAGGGTGGCCGCCATCCGGGCGAGGTCCACGCTGGTGACCTGCCGCGAGCATGGCCGGAAATAGACGTCGAGAACGTCATCGGGTTCGTCGAGCACCCCGAAACTGCTCAGCATGTAGGCGATCGCCCGGTTGCGGTCGCCGGTGGCCTTCTCCGAGCGGTAGACGTCCTCGTCGAGTTCCAGCGGCCGGCCGGCGCAGGCGGAGTAGAAGTCCCGGATCTTGGCGAACCGCTCATCGGGGCCGGCGCCGGGGACCAGCGATACCGCCGCGATGGCACCGGCGTTGATCATCGCGTTCTTCGGGGTTTTGGTGTGCGGGTCGACGCTGATCTCGTTGAAGGCGTCACCTGAGGGCTCCACACCGATCTTGGCGTCGACCACCTCCTGGCCGGCCAAATCGAGCGCCAGGGCGTAGGTGAACGGCTTCGAGATGGACTGGATGGTGAATTGCGTTCGAGCGTCGCCGGATTCGTAAAGGAACCCGTCCGAGGACGACAGCGTCAGACCGAAGCCGGTCGGGTCGACCCGGGTCAGTTCGGGGATGTAGTCGGCCAGTTCCCCGTCGTCGACGACGGCGTACTCGGCCACCAGTTGGTCGAGGTAGCGCTGAACCAGCTCCGCCATCTCGACCAGATTACCCAGAACCGGCGTCGCGCCGGACCCGCTCGCTCATAAATCGGCACGCGCACCGGCGTCCAGCGTGCGCAGCACCCGTTGCCGGGTCGCCGCTCCGGTGATGGCGACCGACGCCCCGGACAGCACGATCGGGTTGGTCAACCTCCGGGGGCGGGGATGTGTTCGGGATGCAGCATTTCGGCGTAGCGCAGTTGCTCCGGAATTCCGAAGGCGTCGACCAGGGTTTCGGCGTGCGGACGCAGGGTGCGGCAGCGTTCGTTGATGCCGCGGGTGACCGCTTTGGCGCGCTCGGTGGACAGCAGGCGATGCTCCATGAACCAGGCCTTGTCGCTCTCGATCACGGTGAGTGCGTAGAGATCGCAAACCTGGCCGAGGATCTCACGGGCCTCGGGGTCCTCGCAGCGGTCGATACCAGCTATGAACGACTCCAGCAGCATGCGGTCGATGTGGGCGCGGGCGGTGTGCATGACGTGGTCCTGAGCGACATTGAAAGCATCGAACGCCGACATCTTCTTAGAGTTGCGCTGCAACCGCCGCGCCAACGAGGACAGCAGGTACTCCTCACGGTCCTCGAACATCTTTGCCTGGGTGCCCCGGTTGAACAGACTGCCCTCCTCCTCGTTGTCCTGCCGGGTATCCAGGATGGTCTGCATGATGGTCTCGGCCGCAGTCCTTTTCACCACCCGCTCGCCTGCATAGTTGGCGGCGAAGCGAACCCACTCGAACGGACTCATGCCCTTAATGTCGTCGTTGTATTCGGTGAGCAGGTGCTTGGCCACCAGTTGCAGCAGAACATGGTTGTCGCCCTCGAAGGTGGTGAACACGTCGGTGTCGGCACGGAGTTCGACCAGCCGGTTCTCGGCCAGGTAGCCCGCTCCGCCACAGGCCTCCCGGGCCTCCTGAATCGCCGCACTGGCGTGCCAGCTGCTGGCCGCCTTGAGCCCGGCCGCCCGGGTCTCCAGGTCCCGCTGCTCCTCCGCGTCGCGTACCGCAGCGGTCTCCTGATCGTGCAAGTCGGACACCAGATCGTTTTGGGCGAACTGCAGGGCGTAGGACTGCGCGACGAACGGCAGCAGCCGCCGCTGATGCACCAGATAGTCCATGATGGGCACTTCGCGCTCTTCACCGGGGGCGTTGAACTGCCTGCGCTGCAACGCGTAACGCACCGCGATGTCCAAAGCAACTCGAGCCGCCTGCGCAGCGCTACCGCCGACCGTTATGCGACCGCGGACCAGTGTTCCCAGCATGGTGAAGAATCGCCGATCAGAGTTCTCGATCGGGGAACTGTAGGTGCCATCCGGTGCGACATCGGCGAACCGGTTCAGCAGGTTCTCCCGGGGAACGCGCACGTGGTCGAACATAATCCGGCCGTTGTCGACGCCGGGCAGGCCGCCCTTGTAGTCGCAGTCCCAGGTCCGGACGCCGGGCAGGTCATTACCATCGGCGTCGCGGATCGGCACCACGACGCAGTGAACGCCGTGGTTCTCGCCGTTGGTGATCAGCTGAGCGAAAACTGCTGCTACCGAGGCGCTTTCGGCCGCACCGCCGATGTAGTCTTTGCGCGCGGACGGGGTCGGAGAGTCGATGACGAACTCTTCGGTTTCCGGATCGTAGGTGGCGGTGGTCTCGAGTCGCTGGACGTCGCTGCCGTGGCCGGTCTCGGTCATGGCGAAGCAACCCAGCAGGTCCAGGGTGATCAACGGGCGCACGTAAGCCTCGTGGTGCCGTTCGGTGCCGAGATTCTCGACGGCCCCGCCGAACAAACCCCACAGGACACCTGCCTTGACCATCAGGGACAGATCCGACATCGCAAGCATCGTGTTCTTGGTGACCGACGCGCCGGTGTTCCCGGTACCACCGTGGTCCTTCCGGAAGCCGTCCTCTGCGGCCCTGGCCGCCGCGATTATCCTGAGTTGCTCGTTGACGCGTGCCCGCGCGACGGACTTGTCCGGGATGAACTCCGGCCGGAACAGCTCCATCGAGAGCTTCTCGCGGATCAAGGTCTTAGTGTCGCGCCAGCGGCCATCGAGAACCCTTTGCAGGTGATCGCTTGTGTTTGTCATTCCACTTTACTAGCGCAAGAATTGCCAAGGTCAGGGCGTTTCAGCAAAAGAAAGTCACAGATCGGCACAGCCGAGGTCGGCGTGGTGATCCTCACCCCGAACCCGAACAGATCCAGGCTTTTGCGGCAGCGGTTTGACCGTTCAAGCCGAACGCGCGACTGCTCGACCGATATGCCGGTGCAGGAACAGCAACTACTAGAGGGTCAAACAAGCTCTTCGCTAAACAATGTCAAGCCCCGCCGGGCTGCAACCGATCGGCCACTGTGCGACCATCGGGGCGTGACGTCCTTGCGGTATCGGATTGTGGAGAGCCCGGTCGGGCTATTAACCCTCGCTGGCGCGGGGTCGGCGCTGATGCACCTGCGGATGGCCGGCCAAAGCCACGAACCTGACCGTTCCCATTGGACGCCGGCCGACCCCGGCGCCTTCGCCGGGATCGTCGAGCAACTCCTCGGCTACTTCGCCGGCACCCTGACAGAATTCGATGTCGATCTCGATGTGGCGGGGACACCGTTCCAGCGCCGAGTCTGGAGGGCGTTGCAGACGATTCCCTATGGCGAGACCCGCTCGTACGGCCAGATCGCCGAACAGATCGGGTCACCGGGAGCCTCGCGGGCGGTCGGCCTGGCAAACGGGCGCAACCCGGTGAGCATCATCGTGCCGTGCCACCGGGTGATCGGGTCGACTGGGGGACTCACCGGATACGGCGGCGGATTGGATCGCAAAAAGACTCTGCTGGCATTGGAGAAAGCCGAGTCGACACTGTTCGCCTGAATTCGCCCGTCTAATTTCGCCTAAATTCGCTGAAATTCCGCCGGCCAGATACACATACCAAAAATGCCTGAGCCCCCCATACGAATATGGGGGGCTCAGGACTTTAATGTGTGTTCGGCGGTGTCCTACTTTTCCACCCGGGTTGGGTAGTATCATCGGCGCTGGCTGGCTTAGCTTCCGGGTTCGGGATGGGTCCGGGCGTTTCCCTGCCGCTATGGCCGCCGTAACTTTATGTAAATTGTTGAGTTGCCC
>CAXNJA010000213.1:0-4090 GCA_964202555.1 Mycobacterium sp. | reverse complement strand
ATCTCCACCGGGGCCATCATCTGGGCGGCCCTGGAACTGGCCAAGCGCCCGGAGAACGCCGGCAAGCTGATCGTCGCGGTGGTCTGCGACTACGGCGAGCGCTATATCTCCACGGTCCTCTTCGACGACATCCGGGATTGACGACGCCGTGACCCTGCTGTCCACCCTGCGCGAAGACCTGCGCAACGCCCGGGTGCACGACCCGGCGGCGCGCGGTGACGTGGAGAACGCACTGGTGTACTCGGGTTTGCACGCGATCTGGTCCTACCGACTGGCGCACCGGATGTGGGCGGTGCCCGCACTGCGGGGTCCGGCCCGGATCCTGAGCCAATTGACCCGCCTGTTGACCGGCATCGAGATCCACCCCGGAGCGACGATCGGGCGGAGGTTCTTCATCGACCACGGCATGGGTGTGGTGATCGGGGAGACCGCCGAAATCGGCGACGACGTCATGCTCTACCACGGCGTCACCCTCGGTGGGCGGTCCCTCGAGCACGGCAAGCGCCACCCGACCATCGGCGACCGGGTGACTGTCGGCGCCGGCGCCAAGGTGCTGGGCCCGGTGTTCATCGGTGCCGACAGCGCCGTCGGCGCCAATGCCGTTGTCACCCATGATGTTCCGCCGGAGTCGATCGCCACCGGAATTCCGGCGGTGGTCCGGGCGCGCAGCGACAAGCAGCGCGAACCACTGGTCGACCCGACCTGCTACATCGACCCCGCGATGTACATCTGAGGTCGGTCAGCCGTAATTTGGTGGCCATGAGCTACGAATCCCTCGCCGTCGAGGTCAAGGACAACGTCGCCCAGGTCACCCTGCTCGGACCGGGCAAAGGCAACGCCATGGGGCCGGCGTTCTGGAACGAGATGCCGATGGCTTTCGGCGAACTCGACGCCGACCCAGAGGTACGGGCAATCGTGCTCAACGGTTCGGGGAAGAACTTCTGCTTCGGCTTGGACCTGCTGGCGATGGGCGCCACCCTGCCGTCGGTGGACGGCGGCTCAGGATCAGATGGGGCGGCCTCGGCGCGTCCGCGGGCGAAGTTCCACACCGAGGTCAAACGCCTGCAGGCCGCGATCACCGCGGTGGCCGACTGTCGGACTCCCACCGTCGCGGCGATCCACGGGTGGTGCATCGGCGGCGGGGTGGACCTGATCAGTGCGGTGGACATCCGCTACGCAAGCGCCGACGCGAAGTTCTCGGTGCGCGAGGTGAAACTGGCGATCGTCGCCGACGTCGGGAGCCTGGCCCGGCTGCCCTACATCCTCTCCGACGGCCACCTACGCGAATTGGCGTTGACCGGCAAGGACATCGACGCCACCCGCGCCGAGAAGATCGGCTTGGTCAACGAGGTGCTGCCGGATGCGGACGCGGCCTTAGCGGCCGCACACGCCACTGCGGCCGAGATCGCGGCGAACTCGCCGCTGACGGTGCGCGGCATCAAGGATGTGCTCGACGAGCAACGCACCGACGCCGTGGCCGCCAGCCTGCGCTACGTGGCGGCGTGGAACTCCGCATTCCTGCCGTCGCGGGACCTCAAGGAAGCCGTCTCTGCAATGTTCGAGAAGCGCCCGCCGAACTTCACCGGCGACTAGGTAGCGCCATGACCGTCGTCATAGTCGGAGCCGGACTGAGCGGTCTGGCCGCCGCGCGACATCTCACCCGGCACGGTGTCGAGGTCACCGTGCTCGAAGCCTCAGACGCGGTGGGTGGACGGGTTCGCACTGACATCGTCGACGGTTATCGCCTCGATCGCGGCTTCCAGCTCTACAACCCGGCTTACCCCGAAGGCGCCCGGGTTCTCGATCACCACACCCTCGATCTGAAGCCGTTCATCGCCGGTGCCCGCATCGTGGTCGACCGGGGTGGGCGCCGCCGGGTGGAGCGCGTCGCCGATCCGCGCCGCAAGCCCTCCTGGGCCGTGCCGTCGCTGCGGGCACACATCGGCTCCCCGCTGTCCACCGCTCGCTTCGGCGCCTACGCCCTCTCCCGCGCCGTCAGGTCGGTCTCGTCGTTGCGCCACGATGCCGACGTCACCAGCGAGGAGGCGCTGCGCCGTGCCGGGGCGGATCAGACGCTGATGGAGACGGTGCTGCGCCCGTTTTTGTCCGGGGTCTTCCTGGATTCAGAACTCTCGACATCACGGCGTTTCCTGGATGTGGTGCTCAAGTCGTTCGTCCTGGGCACCCCGAGCGTCCCGGCGCTGGGTATGCAGCGCATCCCCGAGCAACTCGCCGCCGGACTCGACGTGCGACTGGGCCATCGGGTCGCCGCGGTCTCGGCGCGCGGTGTCGACGTCGTCGGCGGTGACGCGCACCCCGCTGAGGCGGTGATCGTCGCGACCGACCCGAGCACCGCCGCCGGCCTCGTCACCGACATCCGGGCGCCTGCCGCACGTTCGGTCACCACCTGGTACTACCGGCCCGACTGCACGCCGGGGGAACTCGCCGACGGAGATGCGGTGCTCATCCTCGACGGCTCTCGCCGCGGACCACTGACCAACACCGTGGTTCTCAGTCATGCCGCACCCGACTACGCCCCGCCCGGCAGTGCGCTGATCGCGGCCTCGGCACTGGGTACGTGGGACACCCCCGGGCAGGACGACGCCGTCCGCGAACATCTGGCCTGGCTGTACGGCCGGCCCACGAAGGGCTGGGAACTCATCGCGAGATATCCGATCCCCTACGCACTTCCGGCGATGCCGGTGCCCTTCGAACTGCAGCGTCCGGTACGCACGGCACAGGGTGTCTACGTCGCCGGTGACCACCGCGATACGTCCTCGATCCAGGGCGCGTTGGTCAGTGGCCGCCGGGCTGCTCAGGCGCTACTGAAGGATCGAACCGAACCGAACCAGGCCTGACTTGCCAGCGCCATCGGCCCGCTCATTTGGCGTTCACGATGGACTGGCGGGTCAGCTCCTTGGCCACGTCGCAAGCCGGCGGGTACGGCTTCTCGGCGAAGCTCACCGACCACTCGATGAAGTCGTCGTCGAATTGGATCCCGACCTCGCAGAGACTCTCACCGAGCAGCGGGTCGTCGTTGACCGCGATGAAGCCGCTTCGGCCCTCGATGGTGATGTCCTCCACGCTGGTCCGGGACAGTTCCTGGGTCTTGCGCTCCCGCCCGATCGGGCTGCCCCGGAACCAGTTGAACGAGAAGTGCGGCCCGAGGATGCCGCCGGCGGCCAGCCATTGGCAGCCGACGGGGTTCACCGCCGTTCTGACCAGTCCGGTGACCCGGGTCTGCTGGGCCATGGTTTCGTCGCTGATTCCGCCGCACTCGGGGAACGTCGGCCCGTGCTGTCCTTCTTTGGCGGCCGGGGCGCCGGACTCCTGCGACTGGGACTGCGGCTGATCGGGATCGGCGGCATCGGAGCACGCCGACAGTGTGCCGATCACCGCAACGGCGGCCACACCGGCCACGACTGTGCGCACCACGTTCATCGGGACCTGCTCGCTGTCACAGCATGAATTTTAGCGTCAGTCCTCATCCGTTGGAGTCGACGTCAACCCCCATCGAAAAGGGGGATGAACTGCCGGCTAGTTGCCGGGCTAGGCGCCCCTCTTCTTCGATTTCTTCTTCGGCGCCTCACCCATCGCCCGGGCACGGTCAGATTCAGTGAAGCCCTCGTCATCCAGGTAGTCACGCTTGAAATCGGTCATGACAGCTGATGCCCGCGCGTAGGCCGCGCGGACGGTGGAGTGCGACCTCTTGTCGAAAGTCATCGCGTAGCGCGGGTCCACGCCCATCCGCGCACCCACCTCAACGGCGTCGATATCCGCGCCCAGGAAAATGAACTTCCAGCCGTAGACCTCACGCTGCTGGATGATCAGCTTCTTGACCGCCTCCCAGTCCCACTGGTGGCTGGAGTTCTCCATCCCGTCGGTCATGATCAAGCAGATCACCCGCCCCGGCCGCTGGTCTTCGGGCAGTGCCGCGAGCAGTTCGCCCACCTCGGTGATGAACTTGCCGGCCGAGTCCAACAGTGCGGTCATTCCGCGGGGCACCACGACGAACTCCGGCACCGCCGCGATGGCGGTGGGCGGGTAGAGCACCTCGTACTCGGTGTCGAACTGGGCCAGCGTCACCTCG
>CAXNJA010000212.1:0-4100 GCA_964202555.1 Mycobacterium sp. | reverse complement strand
CGTGATCTGGTGGGTCGGCAGGCCGAGTTGTCGCAGCTCACGCAGATGCTGACCGAAGACACCGAGCCTGCGGTCGTGGTGTCGGGGGAGCCCGGCGTCGGCAAGACGGCGCTGATCGAGCAATTGTGTGTCCGCGCGGCAGCAGAAGGCTGGCAGATAGTGCGGGTCCTGGGGGTGGCGGCCGAGGAACCCTTCGCGCTCGGTGGGCTGAATCAACTGGCGTTCGGCCTCAAGACGTATCAGGCGAAGTTGGACGATGCAGACCGTGCGGTTCTTGCGCCGGTGTTCGGCGGCGACCCGGACTCCGAGGTGGCGGTCTTGCCACTGGCGTCGGGGCTGCTGAACCTGTTGGCGGTCGCCGGACAGAACCAGCCGCTGCTACTCGCGGTCGATGACGTGCACTGGCTGGACAAGGTCAGTGCGGAGGTGCTGGGAGCTGTGGGGCGGCGGCTGACTGGTCCTCGGGTCCGGATCGTGGCCGGGCTGCGGATGTCACACGAATCCGGGTTTTCCAGCGCGGGATGGGGCGAACTACCGTTGGCTCCACTGGACGCCGACGATTCGCTTCGACTGCTGGAGTCGGCCGGGGTGTCGGTGCCGGCGGCGAACAGAACCGCGATCCTCGAGGCTGCACAAGGCAATCCGCTGGCCCTGGTTGAACTCCCCCGATTCGGCGACCGTATCGAAGAGCGTCTGGGGTCGCTGCCGTTGACCGAGCGTCTGGTGGCGGTCTTCGGCGCTCAACTGGAGGCGCTCGGCGTCGGCGTACGAGCCGAGTTGTTGCGGGCAGCGCTGGACGGCGTCGCCGGTAGCGTCCCGTCATCGACGGGGGCCCGGTTTGTGATGCGCAACGTCGCACCCGCAGTCAAGGCGGGCCTCTTGGTGGTCAATCCGTTGGGGGACATCGTCTTTCGGCATCCACTGGTCCGGGCGGCGGTCATTCATCAGGCTGATCCCCAGGAACGCCGCGAAGCCCACCGAGACCTCGCCGGACTCTATGACGAGGTGCTGGTCCGCCGTGCCGCGCATCTGGCCGCAGCAACCCTTGAACCCGACCAGGACGTGGCCGAGGTTCTGGCCCGGGCCGCGAAGCTGTCCATCCGACGAGGCGGACTTTCGGTCGGCGCGGAGTGGCTGAGCCGGGCCGCCGAACTGAGTACGGACCCGGACCGTCGGGCCGAACTGTTCGCCGACGCGGTGTTCGTCGCCGCCCGGGCCGGTCAGCCCGGCGGGATCGAGGTCCCAGAAAGCGCCCAGGCCTCTGCGGGAGACTCGGCGCTCGCGGTCCTAGCGGATTCCTACCGGCAATTTCACGCCGACGGCGAGGTGATGTCCACTCACCGGCGGGTACTCGACGCGCTGAGCAAGGCCGACACCCTCGACGACAAGACGGTGAACCGGCTGGCCTACCTACTTGTGTCGATCTCCAACTATTCCGGCAGCCTCCGGCACCGGGAGCAGACCAACGCCGCCCTGCTCACCCTGCAGGCGCGACTGGACCCGGCGGTCTTGATGTACCGGACCGGCATCGAGGACATCGCCGCCACCGCCAACGCCGTCCGTTCGATGTTGTCCGGGTCCGTGGAGTTGCTGCCGCAGGTGCCGGCGCAGCGCATGGTGCTGCTGTCGTTTCCGGCGTATTGCCTCGGCGTCATGGCCGATTTCCGCGCTCCGCTTCAGCGGGCCTACGAACAGCTCAGCGAGCACGGCGCATCCATCGATGCCATCGAGAGCGGGCGCGTGGTCATGCTGGACCTGATCGCCGCCGGACACTGGCCGCAGGCCGAGCAAGTCGGAGCGGCCTGCCTGGACATGGCTCAGCAGATCGAGGGCAGTCAGTTGCGGCGCCACCAGTTGCTCGCCGACCTTGGGGTCCTGGCGGCGACGCAAGGCGATGTGGATACCGCGCGCAGGTACGCCACTGAAGTGACCGCCTGGTCCGAAACCCGCGGCCTGCACCGGCTCCTGGATGGCGCGCAGCGCATCGCGGTGCGGGTCGGGCTCGCCGAAGCCGACTACGAATCGGCGTTTCACGCAGCGAGCGCTATCAGCCCGCCCGGACAATGGCCGCGCCACAACATTCACGAGGTGGGCGAATACATGCTCGACTTCGTCGAGACGGCGCTGTACACCGGACATCTCGACGAAGCACGTGCGCTCGCGGCGGAGACGGTGCTGCTGAACCTGGCAGCCGTCTCCCCTCGTGTCGCGTTGCTGACCGTGGCGGTTTCGGCGATGACGGCGCCCGATTCCGAAGCCGGAAATCTCTACCACTCCGCACTCACCCATCCCGGCATCGACGAGTTTCCGTTCGACCACGCCAGAATCCTTTTAGCCCAAGGCATGTGGCTGCGTCGCGTGCGGCGCCACACCGAGGCGCGGAACGCACTGGGACTCGCGGCCGACGACTTCGATCACCTCGGTGCGCGTCCGTGGGCCGAACGGGCTCGCGCCGAACTGCGCGCAGCCGGAGCCTCAGTCAAACAATCCCTGGGTGAAATCGCCCCGCTCAGCTCTCAGGAACGCAGGGTCGCCGAGCTCGCCGCAGATGGAAAGACCACCAAAGAGATCGCGGCCCAACTCAGCATCTCAGCGCGCACCGTCGACGGTCACCTGTACCGCCTGTTCCGCAAGTTGGGTATCACCAGTCGCGCGGGACTCAGCAAGGCTCTTCACCGGCACGACTCCGAACTCTGAGCAGTTGGCAACCGTGTTCTAGCCGACCTTCTTCATCTGAATCGGAACCTGGGTGACCTGACCGCCGGCGCATTCACCGTTGGAGTCGGCGGTCACGACGCCGCCCAAGGTCGCCGCGTCCAGGGAGTAGCGCAGGACGATCGGCGCAAATCTGCCGTCGGGGCAGACGATCGCGTCTGGTTTGGAGGTGTTGAAATTCCACCGACCGCCGGTCAGGGTTGCCACCGCTGTCCAGCCGCGGTTGCTGATGATGTTCGCGGTGCAACCGTCGGTGACGCAGGTCGACTGGACGGTCCAGTAGAACTCTTCAGACGCCCCGTCGATGTCATAGATGCCGTTGAAGAGCGGCACAGCCAAAGCCGAACCTGCCGGACCGATCACGGTCAGCGCGGCCGCGGCGCATGCCGTCGCCATGGTCTTGCATGTCAGGTTCATCCTGGTTACCTCCTGTGTGCGGTAGCCAGTTAACCGCCCCCCGCGGCCGAACGGGCCAGCCGCGAGCGACGTGTGGCGAAACCGAGTCCGAGCCGTGACGGAAAAACAGTTTGGGCAGCCATCGCCCTATGGGGGACAATCATCCTCGTGACCACCCACCAGCTGCCGCCGTGGCATTCCACCAGCCACCATCCGCGGCCGCGGACGTTCGCGCAGTCCACCAAGCTGCAGGACGTCCTCTACGAGATCCGCGGACCGGTGCACGACCATGCCGCACGCCTTGAGGCCGAGGGTCACCGCATCCTCAAACTGAACATCGGCAACCCCGCCCCGTTCGGCTTCGAGGCGCCCGACGTGATCATGCGCGACATGATCCAGGCACTCCCCCAGGCCCAGGGCTATTCGGATTCCAAAGGAATCCTGTCCGCACGCCGAGCGGTGGTCACCCGCTACGAACTCGTCGACGGATTCCCGCGCTTCGACGTCGACTCGGTGTTCCTGGGCAACGGCGTCTCAGAGTTGATCACCATGACGTTGCAGGCCTTACTCGACAACGGCGATCAGGTCCTCATCCCGGCGCCGGACTACCCGCTGTGGACGGCATCCACTTCACTGGCCCGCGGCACGCCGGTGCACTACCTGTGCGACGAGACCAATGGCTGGCAACCGGACATCGCCGACCTCGAGTCCAAGATCACCCCGCGTACCAAGGCCATGGTGGTGATCAACCCGAACAATCCGACCGGGGCGGTCTACAGCCGGGAAGTGTTGCAGCAGATGGCCGATCTGGCCCGCAAGCACCAACTGCTGCTGTTGGCCGACGAGATCTACGACAAGATCCTTTTCGACGACTCCACCCACGTAAGCCTCGCGACGGTGGCGCCGGATCTGCTGTGCCTGACGTTCAACGGCCTGTCGAAGGCCTATCGGGTGGCCGGTTACCGATCAGGCTGGCTGGTAGTCACCGG
>CAXNJA010000211.1:0-4113 GCA_964202555.1 Mycobacterium sp. | reverse complement strand
CCGACGGCGCGATCACCGCATCCAACGACGGTGTCACCTATGCGGTGACGCCGGAATTACTGCTGGTGTCCGAGGGCGACTCCGTGCTCTACCGCGATGGCTGGATCGAGTTCCAGGAGCCGCGCTTCTCGGCCGGGGAATCAAGTTCGCCGGTCACGTCGTCGGCAACCCCGACTCCCACCGAGACCACGGCGACGTCCCCCACGACGTCCCCCACGACATCCCCCACGACAACCTCGACGACAACCCCCACGACTTCCCCACCGGCAACCCCCACCGCGTCGTCATCTCCGACGGTGAGCACCACAACCGTCACGCTGACACCAGGCTGATCGTGCCAAGTTGGTCCCTGGATCCGACCGCAGGCGAATTGCTGCTGCGCACCGGGGTCACCGGGCGGGCCGCCAAGATGGGCCACCGCCTGACCATGGCCATGCAGTCCTGGCGCGGATCGGTGGAGTGGGCCGGCGATTCACCGTCGCATGTCGAACTGATCGTTGACGTCGACTCGCTTGAGGTGCTTAGCGGCGAGGGTGGAGTCACCCCCCTGGGTGGCACCGAGAAAGGCGTTGCACGCTCCAATGCGTTGAAGTCGTTGGACGCCAAGAAGTTTCCGCAGATCCGGTTCGCCGCTGACGACATCGCCCGGACCGCCGACGGCTATCGGATGAACGGCACGGTGGAGATTCACGGCACTTCCCGGGCACAGGTGGTCGACCTCAACGTCGACGACACCGGGGACGTGGTGGCCCTGTCGACTCAGGTGCGTCTGCTGCAGACCGATTTCGGTGTGAAACTGATTTCACTGTTCATGGGGGCGATGAAGGTCTCCGACGAGGTGGTCATCGACTTCCGCGCCACCCACCCGAAGTAGCAGGCGGCGCTACCAGTTGATGACGACCGGGTCGCCGTAGCCAACCTGGTTGAAGTACCACAGCGCGTTGTCCGGGCTGAGGTTGATGCAGCCGTGGCTGACGTTCTGCCAGCCCTGCGAGCCGACCGACCACGGCGCAGAGTGTATGTACACGCCGCCCCAGGTGATCCGCACGGCATCGGCGACCGTCAGCTTGTAGCCTTCCGGGTCCTCAAGTGGGATGCCGATGGTGCGGGAATCCATCACGATCGACTTGTACTTCTCCAGAACACTGAATGAGCCCACCGGGGTCGCGAAGCGCGGCTTGCCGAATGAGGTCGGCATCTGCCGCATGATCACCCCGTCGATGCTGACGGTGAAGGTGTAGTTGGAGATGCTGCCGACTCCCAACACCGTGGAACCGGTGCCGAAGCTGCGCCGCTGCCCGCCTGCCATGAGTTGGATCGTGGAGTGGGCCGGCCAGAACTGGTCGGGCACCCAGGCCACCGTCGAGTCGCTGCGCCACTCGTACCTGCCCGTCATCTCGCTGTGTGAGGTCACCTGGATGGACCGCTCGGCGGCGGTTCGATCGGCAACCGGGCGGGTGAAGTTCACGATGATGGGTGCAGCGACGCCAACGGTCTGGCCGTTGTACGGCACCACCGAGGCCACGGTCGCCGCACTCGCTGACGGGGCGATCGCCGCCACGCTGGTGGGGGCGGTGGCCATCGTCGCAACAATTGCAATGCCCGCAGCGGCAAGTGCCCGTCGAAGTGATCTGGCCATGTCTTGTGTGGCTCCCTGTCCGTCGTGTTCGCTCCAGCAAAAATAGTCTAGATGCCGGTGCTGCCCCACGAATTATTTCGTACCCCCGACTTTAACTTCAGCAAAACCACTTCAGGCGTTACATCCCGCCGACGAAAGAGTGCCCTCATGGGCAGCGAATCCTAAGCGCGCGGCAGCCCGGCCACCATCGGCGTGTCGACCCCGACAGCTCCCAGATCGGTTGCCCCACCCGGTGTGCCGAGGGGTGCAGCGCGGCCGGGCAGAACGTCGGTGAAGAACGCGGCGTTATCGGCACGGAACTTCTGCTCGCTCTCGGGCAGGTCGTCCTCGAAGTAGATGGCGTCGACCTCGCACAGCAGCCGGCAGGCGCCGCAGTCGACGCACTCCTCGGGGTTGATGTACATGGTCCGGTCGCCCTCGTAGATGCAGTCGACCGGGCACTCTGCGGCACAGGCCTTGTGCTTGACGTCCACACATGCGCTGGTGATCACATAAGTCATGGCCGGCAGTCTATGTGTGACCCGTCGTAGCAGAAACGGTCTGAAGGGCCACAACGCCGAGGACCAAAGTCCTTATCTGTGGGCCTGGCGCGAGTCAGCCCCGCAGTTCGCCGGTGACGTCAACGAAACCGGGGGCGTCGAACCGGTGATCGGTGACGTTGCGGCACTCCCCGAAAATCTGCAACTCCCCCCGCCCCGCCAGGTCGCGGTGACGGTGATAGATCGCCACCAGTCCGTCCTTGGCCAGGGTTCGCCCGCCTGGATGCCGCCCGGGGGGCTCCCCTTCGCGCCACCCCGCCGCCGCCATGGCCTGCTGGATCTCGTCGAAGTAGGCCGCTGTCTCGGCAACCCTGGGAACGTCGAAGCTCATGTACACGATGCCCTGATACGGCGGCTGATCCTCACTGCTGCACGACACCAGCAGGTACTCGGCGGTGGGTGCCTCCAGCGTGCCCGCACTGGCGAATTGGCGGGCCACCTCTACCACCTGCCGACGGGACTGTTCGTCGGTCAACGGGACAACCGACTCCGCCGCCGGCCGGTCGTAGACCCGGTGGGTGAGGACAACCGCCACACCCAGGATCAGCAACGCCAGCAAGGCTCCGGCGAGGGTCCAGACGGCCGGCCGCGAGCGCAGAAGAGTGCTGTCCATCGTCTGGCCGATGTTACCGACGCTCGATTCGCGCAGAGCCTGTGAGGAAGCTCTCGTCCGGCCGCCAAGTCGACCGGCGCCACCCGCGCGTTCTGCGGGCATGGGCCATCGCAGCCCCACCGCTGGTGCCCGAAGTTCGCCGGCATCAAGCATTCGGGACAAGTAATCAGACGGCGAAGTGCCTTTTTGCCGGGTTTTCAGGCACAGTTGTGGGCATGGACTCCATGCATCCACGCCCCGGAGGTAGCCGGGTCCGCCGGCTGTCGGGCGTTCTGATGACGCTGACACTGCTCGTGGGTCTGACTGTTGCTCCCGCGACGGCCCAACCGGCGGCTCCTGCGCCGGCCGCGCCGCTGGATCAGTCGCTACTACTGGGCCGGGTGGTGCCGGGACTGGTCGACATCGACACCACCCTGGGATACCAGGGCGCTGCCGGGGCGGGCACCGGCATCGTGTTGAGCCCGAACGGCGACGTGCTGACCAACAACCACGTCATCGAAGGCGCCACCGAAATCCGGGCCATCAGTTTGGCCAACAGCCAGACCTACCAGATCGACGTCCTGGGCTTCGACCGCGCCAACGACATCGCGGTGATCCGCCTGCGAGGTGCCGGCAACCTGCCCACCGCAGCCATCGGGACATCCTCGACGGTCGTCGTGGGCGAACCGATTGCCGCCATCGGGAACTCCAACGGCAGTGGCGGTCCGCCGAGTTACGCCCCCGGAGCCGTCACCCAACTGGGCGCCTCGGTACGTGCGACCAATGAGGCCGGCGGTGATTCCCGGGAACTGTTCGACCTGATCCGGGTGGCCGCTCAGATCCGGCCGGGAGACTCCGGTGGCCCGTTGGTGAACAGCGCCGGGCAGGTCGTCGGAGTGACCGTCGCCGCGACCCTGGAATTCAACATGGGCGGGGTCTCCGGCGGCGAGGGCTTCGCCATCCCCATCGATCGGGCAATGGCGATCGCCAACCAGATCCGGGCCGGCGCCCCGGCGCCCGGGCTGCATCTTGGCGACTCCGCCTTCATCGGCGTGGGGATCGCCGATGCTCTCCCGTTGTTCGGGCCGGCCGGTGCGGTTGTCCGACAGGTGCTGCCCGACACCCCGGCCGGGCGGGCCGGTCTTCTGGCCGGTGACGTGATCACCGCTGTGGACGGCATTCCGGTGAACTCGGCGACGGATCTGTCCAACATCATGGATCAGCGCAGGCCCGGAAACACCGTGATGCTGACCTGGATCGATCGCTTCGGCAACCCGCGCACCGTCCCGGTCGTGCTGGCCAAGGGTCCGGTCGGTTGATCGGTGTTCGGGCCGGTGTCGTTG
>CAXNJA010000210.1:0-4122 GCA_964202555.1 Mycobacterium sp. | reverse complement strand
CGCTGCGCTGGGGCACTGAGCCGGTCAGGGTGGTGTTCCTGCACGGCGGCGGCCAGAACGCGCACACCTGGGACACCGTGATCCTCGGGCTGGGCCTTCCCGCGCTGGCGATCGACCTTCCCGGCCATGGCCGCTCGGACTGGCGGGAGGACGGCGACTACGGGCCGGCGCTCAACGCCACGGCCGTCCAACCGGTGATCGCCGAACTCGCGCCGCGCGCCGATCTTGTGGTGGGCATGTCGCTGGGCGGCCTGACCGCGATGCGACTGGCCGTCAGCGCGCCGCACCTGGTGCGCAAGCTCGTCATGATCGACGTCACCCCGTCGGCGCCGGAACGTCACGAGCAGATGACCAAGGCGCAGATGGGTGCGGTGGCGCTGGTGCAGGGCGAACGCAGCTTCCCCAGCTTCGAGGCCATGGTCGATGCGACGGTGGCCGCCTCCCCGCATCGATCCCGGGAGTCGTTGCAGCGCGGGGTTTTTCACAACGCCAAACAACTCGACGACGGCACCTGGACCTGGCGCTACGACACCTTCCGCAAGGGTGATGGCTTCCAGGGGCTGTGGGACGACGTGCCGGTGCTGCAAACCCCGACCACCCTGGTGCGGGGCGCGAAATCCTTCTTCGTCAACGACGACGACGCGGCCGAGTTCGCCCGCAGCGCGCCGGGATTCCAGCACGTCGTCGTGGTGCCCGACGCCGGGCACTCGGTGCAGGGCGACCAGCCCCGGGCGCTGGTGGAGATCCTGCGGTCAGTGCTTGACTGACCCCATGGCCTCCCCCGGAAACCTCCCCATTCGCATCGGCGTCCAACTGCAACCACAGCACTCCAGCCACTACGGCTATCTCCGCGACGCGGTGCGCCGCTGCGAGGACATCGGCGTCGATGTGGCGTTCAACTGGGACCACTTCTACCCGCTCTACGGCGACCCCGACGGCGCCCACTTCGAGTGCTGGACGATGCTGGGCGCCTGGGCCGAGCAGACCTCCCGCATCGAGATCGGCGCGCTGGTCAGTTGCAACTCCTACCGCAACCCCGAACTGCTGGCCGATATGGCGCGCACCGTCGATCACATCTCCGAGGGTCGGCTGATCCTGGGCATCGGGTCGGGGTGGATGCAGAAGGACTACAACGAATACGGCTATGAGTTCGGCACCGCCGGAAGCCGTCTGGACGACCTCGCCGTCGCCCTGCCGCGCATCGAGGCACGGCTGGCCAAGCTCAACCCCGCCCCCACCCGGCGGATCCCGATCCTGATCGGGGGCCAGGGCGAACGCAAGACCCTGCGCCTGGTCGCCCAGCACGCCGACATCTGGCACGGGTTCACCAACGCCAACACCTACCCGGGCAAGGCTGCCGTACTCGACGGTCACTGTGCGGCGGTCGGGCGGGACCCGGCCGCAGTCGAGCGGTCGTCGGGCGTGGACGGCAAAGACCCCGAGACCGTGGTGGCAGCAGCCGAGGCGCTGGCGCGGCTGGGGGTGACACTGCTGACGGTGGGCTGCGACGGCCCCGATTACGACCTCGGCCCCGCGCAGGCCCTGGTCCGGTGGCGCGACAGTCGCAGCGCCATGTCCTAAGGCGGTATCTGCGCCGTGGCGAAGCCATTAGACTGGCAAACCATGTCCGAAACGCCGCCGCAGCTTGTTGCGTTGGCCGGCGACCTGCAGCGGGTTCTGGCAAAGCTGATCACCGTGGTGCGCCGCGGTGACTCGAACCGGGCCTCGCAACCGGATCTGACGATGGCCCAGATCTCCATCCTGCTGACGTTGCTCGACAGCGGTCCGATCCGGATGACCGAACTTGCCACCCGGGAACGGGTACGCACCCCGACCACCACCGTGGCGATCCGGCGGTTGGAGAACGTCGGCCTGGTGAAGCGTTCCCGGGATCCGTCCGACATGCGGGCTGTTCTGGTGGAGGTGACTCCGCAGGGCCAAATTCAGTACCAGGAGGCACTGCAGGCGCGCCGGACCCACCTGGCGGAGTTACTGAGCCGGCTGTCCGACGACGAGCAAACAGACCTGGTCCGTGCCCTCAAACCCCTTGAGCGGCTTACCGAAGCCGAGGACTGACTAGTCCAGCCAGTCCAATACCGCCGCGGCGGTCCACGACTGTTGCATGCTGCCCAACGGTTCCCCGGTGAACGGCTCGTAGTACTCACTGAAGGCGCCGTCGCTCACCTGGCGCAGACCTTCGCGGCGCAGCGTCCGGGAGCGCTCCGACCACCCGCGTCGGGCGAACGACCAGGAGAACAGCCAATTGAGCACCGGCCACACCGGCCCGCGCCAGTACTCCCTGGGCCGGAAGTCCTTCGACACCGGTGAGGTCGACGGGATCAGCGCGTACCGCAAGTCCGGATGGCCGCAAAACCGCGGCCCCTCAAAGAGTTTCAGTAGCGCCCGCTCCTGCTGGTGGTCCAATCCGCCGCACAGCAGTGGGGCGAATTGCGCCGCCGTCTCCGTAGTGATCCAGGCCCGGGCCCGAAGGTCGTAATCCCGTGCGGCGCCGTTGCGGTGATTCGCGGTGTCAGCCACACCGGCCCGGAAGAGATCCGCCCAGCCGTAGAGTTCGCGGACGTCGGAGTTGGGCCGGTTGCAGTCCTCACCGATGGTCGCGAGCACTTCGCAGGCGACCGAAAAAATCGCCGAGACGAAGACGTCCTCCACCGCGAAACTCATCACCGACGGCAGTCGGTCGTCGGCGTAACCGACCGACTTCATCTCCTCCAACAGCCACAGATACCGGTCGTACTCCCCGTCGGAGGGGCGCTGGCTGGGATCGGTGATGACATGCTTGTCGGCGCGGGTGTAGCTGGGCAGTTGACCGGCGATCACGTTGGCGTAGGCCGAATCCCATCGGGGCGAGTTGTCCATCCCGGACTCCCAGCCGTGGTAAAGGGTGATCCGCCCGTGCTGGTTGGGGTCGCGGGCCTCGGCCAGCCAGCGATGCCAGCGCACCAGATCGTCCCAGCGCCGGTCCAGGAACTCCTCGGCCACTGCGCGGGTCGATCGCCCGCGGCTGCGAGCCCGGTCCAGGATGCGCTGCACGGCGATGGCGTGCACCGGTGGCTGGGTGATGCCGGAGGTTTGCCGGCCTGCCGGGGCGGCCGCGGCCAGCTGTCGGCACGCCCACCGGTCCGGTCCGGGGAAGTAGCCGTCGACTCCGTCGGCGAAGACGATGTGCGGAATCATTCCGTTGGCCCACTGCGCCGAGAACAGGGTGTCCAATTCGACGACGGCCCGCTCCACGCTCAGCGCCGACAATCCCACCGCCACGAAAGCCGCATCCCAACTCCACATGTGGGGGTACAGCCGAGGGGCGGCTGAGGTCATCGAACCCAGGTCGTTACCCCGCAGCAGGTATGCGGCGCGGGCAGCGAGCTGGGTAGGTGAGAAACCGCCGTCGAAGGACACCGGATCATTGTGCGGTGCGGGTGGCGTCCGGCGCAGGTCGGTAGGGTGACCACGCGCACAGGGGACGCTTCACAGCGCGGCGATGAGAAGGGGTGGCGCAATGCCGACGGCACTGATCACCGGGGCCAGCGGCGGGATCGGGGCCGCGATCGCGCAGGCGCTGGCCCCCACCCACACCCTGCTGCTGGGCGGTCGGCCGTCACCCAGACTGGACGCCGTGGCCGACCGGTTCGGCGCTACCACCTGGCCGCTGGATCTCACCGACCTCGACGAAATCGAATCGGCGGCAGAGGTTCTCGCTGAACTGGATGTCCTGGTGCACAATGCCGGCGTGGCCTATCCGGGCCGGGTGGCCGAGTCCACGCCGCAGCAGTGGCGGGCGACGTTCGAGGTCAACGTGACCGGGGCGGTGGCACTGACCCTGGCGTCACTGCCCGCACTTCGCGCCGCCCGCGGGCAGGTGGTGTTCATCAATTCCGGCTCGGGCATCAACCCCTCCCCCGGGCTGGCCGCCTACTCGGCCAGCAAGTTCGCGCTGCGCGCTTTCGCCGACTCTCTTCGAGCCGATGAACCCCTGCTGCGGGTCACCAGCATCCACCCCGGCCGGGTGGACACCGAGATGCAGCGCGATCTGGTGGCCTATGAGGGCGGGGACTACGACCCGGCGAGGTTCCTCACCCCGGAGACGGTGGCCGGTGTCGTCGC
>CAXNJA010000209.1:0-4136 GCA_964202555.1 Mycobacterium sp. | reverse complement strand
CCCACAGCGGTGCTGCCGATCAGTCGCCACATCGGTCCGCGGGCCAATCCGGGAACGTGGCCCTTGCGCAGCAACACCACCAGCATCGCGAACATGCACACCAGCATCACCAGCACGGCGAACCGTCGGGTCAGTGATGCCTCCGGTTGTTCGTCCACGGTCAGGAAGTAGTAGCGCAGAAAATCCTGATACCACGGGATCGTCGGGCCGACAACGTATTTGATCCGCACCGACTCTGCGACGCCTGCCAGGGTCTGGTCGCGGAACACCACCACGAAGAACACCGACAGCGCGGCGAGAAGAGCGGCCATCGGGGCCAGCACCCCGTCGCGGGGACGGCGGAGCCCGATGATGCGGGCGATGGAACGCGCACCCACCAACAGCGGGGCGAGGGCGATCAGGCCCTGCGGCGCCAGCGTCGCGCTGAACACCGCCACCACGACCGCCAGTGCGACGGGAACCAGGCGGCCGGTGGCGATGGTCCGCTCCACCAGCATCCACACCGCCAGAACGGCGACCGCGATCAGCGGCTCAGGGCGAAGGGAATTGTTGAACGGCAACCACGCCGCCAGGAACAATGCCCCGGCGGTTGCCACGGCCAACCGGTTGCCGGCCAGGCCGCCGCGGGCCGACCCCAGCCGTGGCAGCACCGCGTGACTGATGATCAACCAACCGCCGATGCCCGCGGCGAGCGCGGGAAGCCGCATCCAGACGCCGTCAGCGCTGACGGCGGCCAGACGCGCCAGCACCGACTGATACCAGTCGAACGGCGCCTCGGAAGCGCCGAAATATCGGAAGTAGTTAGCGGCATAGCCCGCTTCGTCGGAGATGCGGGCGATGGTGACGTTGTAGCCGTCGTCGGAGGAGAGCGGGCCGATGATGTGCCACACCAGCAGGGTGCCGATTACCCCGAGGTCGACGGGCCAGTGCCGCCACCGGCGACGGCGGAAACCCGCGATCCGCCGCACAGCCCACCCTCTGTCGAGCACCGCCAGAGCGGCGATCGAGGCGATCACGCACAGCACCCCTGCCGCCATCGCGGCCAGTTTGAGCGGGGTGGGCCCGGTGATGAACCGGGTGTCGACGTCGATGCGGGCCGACAACCCCGGGACGGACTTCTCCTTGAGATCGGTGAAGACCCCGGTCACCTGCGGTTTCTTATCCGGTGGCAGGGTGCCCGTCGCCCCCGGGATGCCGACGAAGTCCGCGCCCACCACTGCGGGGTTCGCCCACACCCGCAACTCGCTGCACGCGCCCGATTCCACCGCCGACCGCGGCGCGACCGCGGCCACGGTATCGCGGAAGGCCACGATCACCGACTCGGCGTTGGCCCGCACGAACAGGCCGTTGCGAGTGGCGTCGATACCGTTGGCCGGGTTGGTGGACAACACCACCCCGCCGCTTTCCGGCAGGCCGGCCACCGCCGAGCAGGGGATGGTCGCGTCAAGCGAGGCCGGGGCCCCGGAAACCAGCGGGGCGGTGACATCGCCGACGTCGCCCTGGGGCCACAGGATCGTCGCGGTGCTCTGGGTGACCGGCAGCAGTGGGGTCAGCCCGCACAGCAGGATGCCCGCCAGACCGGCGAGAACAGCCACCAGCCGAGCGATCCGGTTGGATTGCACTCTCTGGCTGGGCACGAGCGTCGATGGTAGGCGAACCACCCTTCGCCACTAACGCGAGCAGACGCAAAGTCGCGCAAATAGTTGCCCGATGGTGCGATTTTGCGTCTGCTCGCGGGGGTTAGGCCGGGCGCAGCGGTGCGGGGCTCCACAACCCACTGCGGGTGGCAGTGCCCAGATCCAGGCGCGCCGGGGCAGCAGCCGGGTCGAACGGCGTCAGCCGCTGCAGCGCACCCCAGTCTCGGGACCAGTCGTCGCGCAGGTAGCTGGGCACAGTGGCGGCGCGGAAGAGCAGTTCGGTGATGCCCAGCGGGCCGCCGCCGAGGTTGTCCATCACCGGGGAATTGGCCTCGGTGTCGAACTGGTTCGGCAGGATCCGCCACTTCGGCACCTCGGTCACCCCGTGGGCGTGCCCGAATGGCCGCTGGCAGGGGAACGCCAGGCCCACCAGCCAGTCCAGCAGCACCGGGTCGCTGCTGCCGACCGCCTGCTGCAGGGTCTGAAGGACCGGGACGCGGGGCCCGGTGACGGCGATCCAGCGCGACGGGGCCAGGTCGTCGTCGACGGCGACCACCCGGACCAGGGTGGCCTCCTGCGGGACGCCCGCCAGCGGGGCACGCAGGTTGCGCCACCCCGGTGCCGGACCGATGTCGGCCAGCACCACCGTGCCGCCGGGGGAGTCCTCGTCGGCCTGCTGATCGGTGGCCCACTCGACGGTGACCGCGCCGGGGGAGAACCGGCCGGCCGCCGAGACCACCAGCAGTGGCGCGGAGTCGCGGGCGGGCAGCCGGTACCACTGCGAGCGCAGCCGGGCGGGCTGCTGCACCTCGGCCCGCCAACTGCCCAGCACCGGGGTGGCCGGGTCGAGTCCAAAGGGCAGTGTGACGCGGGTTGCGCGCTGCGCCGGGGTGTCGGTCTCCTCGTCGAGGGTGTTGCCGCCCGCCGGGGGTTCGGTGACCGGCTCCGCGGCGACGTCGGCTGGAATCGCGTTGGCGAAGAACCCTTCTGCAACCGCCGAGCCCAACGCGGGCTGCAGCATCCCGGGGGCGGATTCGACGAGGACGTCGTCGGCCAGCCCGCAGGTCTTGCCGGCCAAAGCCTGCAGGTTGGACCGTCCAACCGAGAAGGCCGGGTACTGGTTGACCATTCCCATGGTCAGCGACCCGACCTCGAAGATCACCAGCAGCCAGGCCAACACCGCCAGCGGCGACCCGCTCAGCCCCGACCACCGGGACCCGGGGGAGTCATCGCGGCCGGAGAAGTGATACCAGGCGGCCACCAGCAGCGCGAGGATCGTCAAGCCCAGCAGCACCGTGGTGAAGCCGAGCCGAAACTCCGGCATCCGGTCCGACCACGGCACCCCGAACCCGGCGACGTACCACCAGCCGTTGACGCTGGCGAACGACAGCGCCGTCACGAACAGCGCCGCCGCGGCGAACACCGCCCGGTTGCGCCGCGAGCCCAGCACATGCGCGGTTACGGCGACGGCGGCCAGTGCGCCGATCGCACCGGCCAGTCCGGCGAACACCCCGAAGTGGTGGGTCCACTTGGTGGGGGTGAGCATCATCGCCAGGAAGGAGATGACGGTGACGCCGATGATGCGCCGGCTCGGGCCGGTCGCGGTGCCGGGAATGTGGCCGCGGCGCAACATCATTGCGATCGCCACCGCCAGCGCCAGCAGCAGCGCCAGCACCGCGAACCGTCGGGCGATCGCGCCGTCCGGGGTGGTCAGGAACAGCCGGGCGTAGCGGATGTGCTCGTCGAACCAGGTCAGGCTCGGCCCGACCGTCCGCTTCAACGCGCTGGCCTGGGCCACCGAGGCGAACGTCTGATCCCGGAACATCAGGATCACCGTCACCGTGGCGGCGGCTGTGATCGGGGCAAGTAGCGGCAGGAGCCCGAACTGCCGGGAGCGGCGGCGCACGATGGTCAGCAGCGGTCCGACGGCCACCAGCAGCGCGCCGATCGAGGCGACGCCCGTCGGCCCGGAGAACAGGGTCAGCGCCCCGAGGATGCAGGCGATCGCCACCGGCAGCAGGCGACTGGTGGCCACCCCGCGCTCCACCGCACACCAGGTCGCCAGGATGCCCAGCGCGATGATGGGTTCGGGCCGTAGGCCGTTGTTCAGCGGCAACCAGAACGCCAGGAACATGCCCGCGGCGGTCCAGGCCGCCGGCTGGCTGTGCTTGACCGCGACACCCAGGCGGGGGATCACCTCGCGGCTGATCAACCACCAGCACGCCAGCGCCATGAGCAACGTGGGCAGTCGCATCCAGATGCTGGCGGTCGAGATGTGCGCCCACATCGCCAGCAGGTCGTAGTACCAGCCGAACGGCGACTCCGGGGTGCCGAACCAGCGGTAGTAGTTGGCCATGTAGCCGGCGTTGTCCGACACCCGCGCCATGGTCAGGATGTAGCCGTCGTCGGAGGTGTTGGCGCCGACGAAGTGCCACCAGGCCAGCACCGCGACAACCAGGCCGTCCAGGGGGCGCAGTGACCACCATCGTGCGGGCAGGA
>CAXNJA010000208.1:0-4155 GCA_964202555.1 Mycobacterium sp. | reverse complement strand
GAACAACTGCGCACCCTCGGTGGCTGCCCTTTTCGCTGTCACTGCCGAACTCCTTCTCGATCCTCTGCGGCGAACAGGACGCCGGTGCCGATCAACTCGTCGATCCGGCCGGCGGTCATCGAAAGCAGGTCGCGACAGACCTGACGGGTGTCGGCGCCCGGCAGCGGCGCCGGGCGCTGCGGGGATTGCGGAATGTTGCGGAATGGGGCGGGGCCGGTCTCGGCGGGCAGCGGCACGTCGAACAAGGGATGGGTCATGTCGGCCAGCACCTTGCGCCAGCGCAACTGCGGGTGCTCGTAGACCTCGTCGGGCCGATTCATCGGGCCGGCCGCAATGCCGGCCGCCTGCAGCCGGGCCGCCGCCTGCTGCGGTGAATGCTGCGCCGCCCAGTCGGCCAGATCTTCGCCGCCGGTGACATCGGCGGCTGCTCGGCGATCGGACTCGGACAACAGCGACACCACACACCACTCATCGTCACCGGCGCAGCGCAGCACCAGGTGCACCGCGCCGTCGTGGCGGACTGGCTCGTCGTCGCCGGCCGCCTCGGCGGCCAGCATCACGAAGCAGGTGTCCAACTGGTTGATCCCGGCTTCGGCTTGGGACACGTGAAGGCGTGCGCCCAGGCCGGTGCGCTGCCGGCGAATCAGCCCGGCCAACGCGCCGATCGCACTGATCCGGCCCACCACATGGTCCGGGAAGATCGTGGTGGCGTCGTAAAAGGGATGGCGCGCAGCCGGATTGGGTTGGTCGGACGCCCACAGGCTGGTGACGCCGGTCGCGGCCCGCACCAGTGGTCCGTAGCCCAGCCGGGTGCTCCACGGCCCTTGCTCGCCGTAGGCGCTGCTCTCGGCGACCACGATCGAGGGGTTCAGGTCGCGCAGCCGCTGGTGTCCGAAACCCAGCGCCGACAGTGTGCCCGGCTTGAAGTTGGCGAACAGTGCGTCGGCAGAGCCAACGAGTTCGGCGAACACCTCGGCACCCGCGGCGTTGCGGAGGTCGATACCGAATCCCAGATGGTTGCGGTGGGCGCGGGCGAAGGAGTCCCCCATCGCCTGGTGCTCCCGCTTCTGTCGCAGCCCATCGGGGTAGGCGGCGCTTTCCACTTTGATGACGTGCGCACCCAAGTCACCGAAGAGTCGGCTCAGCTCCCCACCGGCCACGATGATGCCGAGGTCGACGACCCGGATGCCCTCCAAAGGCAGGCCGCCGACGGACGCTACCGGCGCGGGCTGGAAACGTTCGGCCCGCCAGCGGGGTTCGCCGGCGCCCACGGCCGGCGCGGCGGCGCGGAAACCGGCCCGGGCACCGTCCACCGACCAGTAGCCGACCGGCACGCGGGCCGTCACCCCGGGGGCCAGGTCGACGTCGGCGAGAGCCCCTACTGCGTCGAGATGGTCGGAGTGCAGGGCCTCCGAAGGGGTCAGCACGGCGGCGATCGGGACGCCGTACTGCTGGCCGGCGGCCACGAGTTCGTCGCGGGTGCGGTCGGCGAACATGGCACCGATCAGCGAACCGAGTTCATCGAACGCCTGGGCTCGTGCGGCAAGGGTGTCGAAACGGGGATCCTGGAACTGCTCGGGCTCGCCGAGCCAGGCACGCAGGCCGCGCCACTGCCGAGGTGCCATCACGCAGATCCGGACGAACCCGTCGCTGCACGTGAAGATCGGGTAGAGGTCCTGGTTTCGGGGCCTGCCCCGCCAGCGCTCACCGCCCTTTCGGGCGGTGGCGGCCTGGCCCTGGGTGCCGAACGGTGGATCCAGTGCCATCACCACGGCATCGAACCGGGAAAAGTCGATGTAGTCACCGACCCCGCAGCGCAGCCGGTTGAAGTAGGCCGCCAGCAGCGCCCAGGCCGCCTGCACCGCGGCGGTTGCCGAAGCGATCCCCTCCGGGGGCAGCACGGGCGTACCCACCGCGGGACCGGATCGGGACAGCGCAGTGCACATGGCGTAGAGCACCGGGTCGGTGGCCCGCCAGGTGGCGTACGGCCCGGTGCTGCCGAAGTCGGTGACCAGCATGGCGACCAGGTCGGTGAATCGATCGGCCAGATCCGCACACGAGGTGCCGTAGGCATCGAGTCGTCCGGTGTCGACGACGATGTCGGCCCCGGCTGCAAGCTCGATCAGCGTGTTGCGGTCGGTGCCGTCGGCCGGGTCGAGCACGACCGCCCTTTTGTTGGCGTTGTGCAGCGCGAAGGGGATGCTTACCCCGCCCACGGAGGGCAACTGCCGGCGAGACGGATCGCCGCCGGGCGACTCGATCTTCAACACGTCGGCACCCAGGTCGGCCAGCAGTCGGGTGACGTTGTCGGCCGTGCTGTCGCAGAGGTCGAGGACCCGAAGTCCAGCGAGCAGGGGCTCGGTCCCGGTGTCGTCGTCGACCAAGGCAGCGTCTCCCGTCGTTCGGCGCCGAGCTTAATCGGTGTGGCCAACGACGCACTTCGGGTGTCGTCGCCGCAGGTAGAATGGCAGACAAATGTCCACCCTCAGCGCGGAGGCCGCGCCGCCCCACGCTGCGCTGGTACAACTGGCTGTTCTACACCGATTCCGGGTCTACCTCGATATCGCCGTTGTGGTCGTGGTGCTGGCGATCACCAACCTGATCGCCCACTTCACCACTCCGTGGGCCAATATCGGTACCGTCCCCGTCGCGGCACTGGCTTTGGTGCTGCTGGTGCGGGCCCGCGGTCTGGGGTGGTCGGAACTGGGCCTGGGCCGAGAACACTGGAAGTCCGGCGCAGGCTACGCCGCCGCGGCGGTCGGTCTGGTGCTCACCGTCGTCGCCATCGGCGCACTGCTGCCGTGGACGCGACCGATGTTTCTCAACGACCGCTACGCCACTTTCTCCGGTGCGCTGGTGGCCTCGATGATCATCATTCCGCTGCAAACCGTCATTCCCGAGGAACTGGCCTTCCGGGGGGTGCTGCACGGCGCACTGGACCGGGCGTGGGGTTTCCGCGGCGTGGCGGCGGGCGGTTCACTGCTGTTCGGCCTGTGGCATGTCGCCTCATCGCTGGGCTTGACTGCCGGCAACGCCGGGTTCAGCCGAATCCTCGGCGGCGGGGTGTTCGGGATGGCAGCCGGCGTGTTGGGGGCGGTACTGGCCACGGCAGCGGCCGGTTTTGTGTTCACCTGGCTGCGCCGCCGCAGCGGCAGCCTGCTCGCGCCTATCGCTTTGCACTGGTCACTGAACGGCATGGGGGCACTGGCCGCCGCATTGGTCTGGCAACTGGCTTAGGTGTCTGAACACCGCTTCAGGGCACCAGCACCGCCGCCCCGGCGATGCCGACCTTCAGCGAGATCGGTCAACGCGCGGTCGGCCTCGGCAAGCCGGTAGTGCGGCGTCGTCACCTCGATGTGGTGCCGTCCGGCCAGGGCCAGGAACTCCCGGGCATCGGCACGGGTGTTGGAGGTGACCGAACGGATCTGGCGGCCACCGAATCCGTACAGCCCGAGTCGTCCGCCGGGCGGAAGGTCTGCGCGCATCAGGGCGCGGTAGCCGATGATGCCGGCGCAGAGCAACGGCGCCAGTTCGGTATCGGTGTAACCGGCGGGCAGGCGGTGAGCGAATCCAGCCGGGACAGTGGCGAATTCGGCGTAGCCGCCGTCGGCGTCCCAGCCGGTGTAGCGGGAGTCCGGGCATAGGCTCTCGGCGCCACGCCGGCAGTAGACACATCGACCGCGGTGTACCGCAGCCAGGCGATGCCGACCCGATCGCCGACCTCGAAGCCGCCGGCAGCGACCACGACCTCGCCGACCACTTCGTGTCCTGGCGTCACACCAGATCGGTGGACCGCGAGGTCCCCTTCGGCGATGTGTAGGTCGGTCCGGCAGACGCCGCAGGCGCGGACTGCCACCAACAACTCACCTGGGGCGGGTTCGGGGACCGCGGCGTGTTCGTCGAACTGCAACGGGCCGCCGCGAACTGGCCCTGGGTGGCACACCCGCCAGGCGCGCATCGTGGCGGGAACCGTCATATCCGCCACGACGCACGCCTCGAACGGGTCAGGACCTGCTGCGGACCTTCCCGACCACCCAGAGCAGAATCACCGAGCCCAGAGTCGCGGTGAACAGTGTGAACCACCATCCGCCACCGGCGGTGTTAAGGAAGAAGCTCAACAGGAATCCGCCGATCAGCGCACCGACAATGCCGATG
>CAXNJA010000207.1:0-4166 GCA_964202555.1 Mycobacterium sp. | reverse complement strand
TACCACGGCGTGCGTTCGGTGCCTGCGACACCTTCGGCGGGTTTGGGCAGGAAGTTGCAGACGTACACCCCGGTGGCCTCCATGAACAGGTGCACCATCGCCGGCAGGTGCACGCTGTCGGAGGTGACGACGTTGTAGTCGTCGATGTTGAAGGTGAAGGCGAAGTTGTCCCCGCGCCAGCCCTCCACATCCAGCGGGTGGTGGCCGTAGAACAGCGACGTCGTCTCCGCACCGTCCACCGGCCGGTGGAACAGCCGCACCTCGTACTCGTCGCGACCGTCGTCGTCCATCGCAGCCGCCTCGGGAATCACCACCTGGGCGGGGTCGAACGGCCAGTGCCGGCCCAGCGGTCCGGGCGGCGGCGTGCGGAACTCGTCGCTCGCCTCGATCATCAGCCAGGTGGTAGCAGCGCCACCGGGCACTTGCCGCCAGGTGCACCCCTTCGGCAGGTACACCCAATCCCCGGTTCGGTAGTCCAGCGGACCGAACTCGGTCTCCAGTCGGCCCTCGCCCTGGTGGACGAAGCACAGCAGGTCGCCGTCGATCCAGCGGGCGTAGTACGGCATCGGCGCGGCCCGGCGGCTGAGCAGGATGCGGCAGTCGGCGTTGGAGAACAGCAGCAGCGGGGCCCCGGCGGGGTCGGAGGAGTCCCCGGGTGTGAGTTCGCTGGCCAGCAGGTCACGGGGACTCAGCGGGCCGACTGCGCGGTAGGCGGTCGGATCGTGTCGGCGGAAAAAGTTTGCGGTCCGTCCGGTAAACCCGCCGCGGCCCAGTTCGTCGTCCTTGAGCCCGTCGAGGTCGGCGTGCAGGCGCCGCGGAGTGTTGCCTTTACGCAGGTGAACGAAGGATTCCATGGATTCTCCCAGGCGTACGAGGGCCAGAAACTAAAGTTGACATTACTTTTGCCTCGCGGTGCGGACAAGGGAATTCGGGCCGTCACGCCGCCCCGCCGTAACGTCCACGATTTCATCAGCGATAAACGGCGTGTTTTACTCGTTTCTTAAATCCGACAAACCGGGGCAACAGAAAGCTGGGGTGGATTGGTGAGTTCCGTATCCGACAAGGTGCGTGGTTGGTCACGCCGTTTCGCTGTGGCGGCTACTGCCGTGGCAGCTCTGCCGGGCCTGGTGGGCCTGGCCGGTGGGTCAGCCACGGCGGGCGCGTTCTCGCGTCCGGGTCTGCCCGTCGAGTACCTGGACGTGCCGTCGGCCGCCATGGGCAAGAACATCCGGGTCCAGTTCCAGAGCGGCGGGGCGAACTCGCCCAACGTCTGGCTGCTGGACGGTCTGCGTGCGCAGGACGACTTCAACGGCTGGGACATCAATACCCAGGCCTTCGAGTGGTACCTGGACTCCGGCCTGTCGATCTCGATGCCGGTGGGTGGACAGTCCAGCTTCTACGCGGACTGGTACAAGCCCGCGTGTGGCAAGGCCGGCTGCTCGACCTACAAATGGGAAACCTTCCTGACCAGTGAGGCGCCGGCCTGGTTGGCGGCCAACAAGCAGGTCAAGCCGAACGGCAGCGCCGCGATCGGTCTGTCGATGGCCGGTTCGGCGTCGATGACGCTGGCGGCCTGGCACCCGGGTCAGTTCATCTACGCCGGTTCGATGTCGGGCTTCCTGAACCCGTCTGAGGGCTGGTGGCCCGGCCTGATCAACATCTCGATGGGCGACGCCGGTGGCTACAAGTCCAACGACATGTGGGGCCCGTCGAGCGATCCGGCCTGGAAGCGCAACGACCCGATGGAGCAGATCCCGCGCCTGGTGGCCAACAACACCCGGCTCTGGGTCTACTGCGGCAACGGCCAGCCCAACGAGTTGGGCGGCGGCGACGTGCCGGCCACCTTCCTGGAAGGCTTGACCATCCGCACCAACCGCACCTTCCGCGACAACTACCTCGCGGCGGGCGGGCGCAACGGTGTGTTCAACTTCCCCGACAATGGCACGCACAGCTGGGCGTACTGGGGCCGTGAGCTTCAGGCGATGAAGCCGGACCTGCAGCGGGTTCTGGGCGCGACGCCTCAGGGCTAACCCGAACACGATTAAGCGGGCCGTCAGCGAAAGCTGGCGGCCCGCTTTTCGTTGGGGACTTGGCTGGGGACGTGGCTGGGGGACTTGGCTCGGGCCCCCGGCGGGCGCCTACTTCAACTCGGCGGAACTCAGGCCCAGCAGTCGGCGCGCGATGACCAGCAGCTGAATCTGCTGGGTGCCCTCGAAGATGTCGAGGATCTTCGAGTCCCGTGCCCACTTCTCCAGCAGCATCTGCTCGGAATATCCTGTGGTGCCTGCTAATTCGACGGCCTTGAGGGTGATGTCGCTACCCACCCGGGCGGCCTTCGCCTTGCCCATCGAGGCTTCCTTGGAGTTGGGGATGCCGTTATCGGCCTGCCAGGCGGAGCGCAGCGTCAACAGGTAGGCGGACTCCCAATCGGCCTCCATGCGCAGAAACTCCGCCGCCGGGGCGCTCTGGGCGTGCACGGGCTTGTCGTAGGAGATCTCCACCCCGGCCTTGGTGAGGATTTCGCGCAGTTCCTCCAGCGCCGCGCGGGCCACCCCGATGGCCATGGCGGCAACGATGGGCCTCGTGTTGTCGAAGGTCTCCATGACCCCGGCGAAGCCCTTCTCCACCTGGATCTCCGGGCTGCCGAGCAGGTTCTCCCTGGGGATGCGGGCGTTGTCGAAGCGGATCGCTGCGGTGTCGGAGGCCTTGATTCCGAGTTTGTGCTCGAGTCGCTCGACGGTGACGCCGGGGTGATCGCGGGGCACGATGAACGACTTGATCGCCGCGCGGCCCTTGGACTTGTCCAGCGTGGCCCACACCACGATGTGGGTGGCCCGGGCGCCGGCGGTCACGTAGATCTTCTCGCCGTTGATGACGTACTCATCGCCGTCGAGGGTGGCCGTCGTCGACACCGCCGCGGAGTCCGAGCCGAAGGACGGCTCGGTGATGGCCATCGCCGCCCAGACGTCGTTGCCGAGCCGCGCCAGTTGCTCATCGGTAGCCACCCCGGAGATCGCCGCGTTACCCAGACCCTGACGTGGGATCGACAGCAGCAGACCAACGTCGCCCCAGGCGATTTCCAGGGCATTGAGCAACGCGGACATGTTGCCGCCGTTGATGTTTCCCTTCGGGCCGTCTTCGGTGTCGCGGAACGCGTCGGTGCCGGCGAAGGAGATGGTCTTGGCATCCGAGATGCCCTCGAACAGGCTCGCGACGGTGTCCAGTTCCACCGGGTAGGCGTGCTCGTTGAGGTCGTACTTGCGCGAGATCGGACGGAAGATCTCCGCGGCGCCCTTGTGCCCCATTTCCAGGACGGCCTGCAGTTTGCGGGGGAGTTCCAGATTGATTCCCATGACGGTTCTCTCTCGGTCGGCAGAGGGTGGTTAGAGGACGACGACACCCTCGGCGACGCCGATGGCCCGCAGATCGCGGTACCAGCGCTCCACCGGGTGCTCCTTGGTGAATCCATGCCCGCCGAGCAACTGCACACCGTCGAGGCCGATCTGCATGCCCTTGTCGGTGCCCAGCTTTCGGGCCAGGGCCGCCTCCCGGGCGAACGGCAGACCCTGGTCGGCGCGGGCGGCGCCGCGCCAGGTGATCAGCCGCAGGCCGTCGAGTTCGATTGCGATGTTGGCGCACATGAACGCCACCGCCTGGCGGTGGGCGATCGGCTCGCCGAAGGCCTCGCGCTCCTTGACGTAGGGAATCACGTAGTCCAGCACCGCATGTGAGGTGCCGACTGCGAGTGCGGCCCAGCCGAGCCGCGACAGCGCGATGGCCTCCGAGTAGTCCCGGGCATAATCGCGGGCATAGTCCCGGGCACAATCGGCGTCGCTCGCGTCGTCCTCACCGAGGCGCGCCGACAGCGGCACCGAAACCCTGTCCAGTTCGATACGGCCCAGGGCGGCTGCCCGCAGTCCCATGCTGCGATCGGCGTGCACGCTGAGTCCGGCCGTGCTCGACTCGACGATGAACAGCGACGGCTTTCCGTTGAGTTGCGCTGCCACGACGAACAATTCGGCATCGGCGGCGGCCGGGATGAGGGACTTCACCCCGTCGAGGCGGTAGCCGCTCGGTGTTCGGACCGCGGTGGTCTTGAGCATGGTGGGGTCGAACAGCGGGTGCGGTTCGGCGATGGCCAGGCAGGCCTGCGGCACGTTCTCTCC
>CAXNJA010000206.1:0-4199 GCA_964202555.1 Mycobacterium sp. | reverse complement strand
GTCCCGCGGACTACACTGGCGTGCCGTGATGATCACCCTCGACCATGTCACCAAGCAGTACAAGGCGTCGACCCGCCCTGCGCTGGACAACGTCAGCCTCAATATCGACAAGGGTGAGTTTGTATTCCTGATCGGACCGTCCGGTTCGGGCAAGTCCACCTTCATCAGTCTGATGCTGGCCGAGGAGACGCCGACCGCCGGTGAAATCCAGGTGTCGAAGTTCCACGTCAACAAGCTCTCCGGCCGGCACATCCCCAAACTTCGCCAGGTCATCGGCTGCGTCTTCCAGGACTTCCGGCTGCTGCAGCAGAAGACGGTGTTCGACAACGTGGCCTTCGCGCTGGAGGTGATCGGCAAGCAGTCCGACGTCATCAAGAAGGTGGTGCCCGAGGTGCTCGACATGGTCGGTCTGTCCGGCAAGGCCAACCGCATGCCCGGCGAATTGTCCGGCGGTGAGCAGCAACGGGTGGCCATCGCCCGGGCGTTCGTCAACCGGCCGCTGGTGCTGCTGGCCGACGAGCCGACCGGCAACCTGGATCCGGAGACCAGCCGGGAGATCATGGACCTGCTGGACCGCATCAACCGGACCGGCACCACCGTGCTGATGGCCACCCACGATCACCACATCGTCGACTCGATGCGCCAACGGGTACTGGAACTGTCGCACGGCCGCCTTGTCCGCGACGAACAGTTCGGCGTCTACGGAATGGACCGCTAGAGATGCGCGCGGGCTTTCTGGTCAACGAGGTCGTCACTGGCCTCCGTCGCAACGTCACCATGACGATTGCGATGATCCTGACGACGGCGATCTCCATCGGCCTGTTCGGCGGCGGGCTCTTGGTGGTGCGGCTGGCCGACCAGTCGCGTGACATCTACCTCGAGCGCGTCGAGAGTCAGGTGTTTCTCAACAACGACATCTCGGCGGTGGACCCGACCTGTGACAGCGCACCGTGTAAAGCGTTGCGCGCCCAGATCGAATCCCGCGAGGACGTCAAGTCGGTGCGTTTCCTGAACAAGGACGAGGCTTACACCGACGCCATCACCAAGTTCCCCGAATACAAAGACGTCGCCAGCCCGGATTCGTTCCCGGCGTCGTTCATCGTCAAACTCAACGACCCCGAGCAGAACCAGGCTTTCGACGTCGCCATGCAGGGCCAGCCCGGCGTCCTCAACGTGCTCAACCAGAAGGATCTGATCGACCGGCTCTTCGCGGTGCTCGACGGCCTGTCCCGGGCTGCCTTCGCGATCGCGGTGGTGCAGGCGATCAGCGCGATCCTGTTGATCGCCAACATGGTTCAGGTGGCCGCCTACACCCGCCGCACCGAGATCGGCATCATGCGGATGGTCGGCGCGACGCGTTGGTACACCCAGTTGCCGTTCCTGCTGGAGGCGGTGCTGGCCGCGACGATCGGTGTGGTGCTGGCCATCGTCGGCCTGATCGTGGTGCGGGCATTGTTCTTGGACAACGCGCTCGACCAGTTCTACAAAGCCAATCTGATAGCCCGGATCGACTACGCCGACATCCTCTATATCGCCCCGGCGATGTTCGTCGTCGGTGTGGTGATGGCCGCCGTCACCGCTTACGTCACACTGCGGCTGTACGTGCGGAAGTAGCCGGTGGTCGGCGATGGTTAAGGCATCGACTGAGCGGAAAGCGGCTGCGGCCAAGAAGGCTGGCGACAGCAAGGGCGGCAAACGGATCATCGCGAGTAACCGCAAGGCCCGCCACAACTATGCGGTGCTGGAGGTTTTCGAGGCCGGGGTGGTGCTGACGGGCACCGAGGTCAAGAGCCTGCGCGACGGCAACGCCTCGATGGCCGATGCGTTCGCCACCGTCGATGACGGCGAGGTGTGGCTGCGCAACCTGCACATCCCCGAGTATCACCACGGGACGTGGACCAACCACGCGGTGCGGCGCAATCGCAAACTGCTGCTGCATCGCCGCCAGATCGACATGCTGGTGGGCAAGATCCGCGACGGCAACCTGACCCTGGTTCCGCTGTCGATGTACTTCCTCGACGGCAAGGTCAAGGTGGAACTCGCCTTGGCTCGCGGTAAGCAGGCCCACGACAAACGACAGGACATCGCCCGCCGGGATGCCCAGCGCGAAGTGATCCGCGAGATGGGCCGGCGCACCAAAGGCAAGATTTGATCGGGGCCAGGATCTGACCGGCGTCCTGTTCGCGCTGGCAGCGGCTTTCTGCTTCGGCGTCAGCGACTTCGTCGGCGGACTGGCCGCCCGCCACGTCGCCGCGTTGCGGGTGGTGCTGGTCTCCTACCCGGTGGCGCTGGTGCTGCTCGGCGGGCTCGCGCTCGCCTTCGGCGGCACCGTGAGTTCGGGCGCGGTGATCTGGGGTGCGCTCTCGGGTGTGAGCCAGGGACTGGCGGTGTGGTGGTTCTACGCCGCGCTGGGCTCGGGGCCGATTTCGGTGGTCTCCCCGTTGACCGCGGTGCTGGCCGCCGGCGTCCCGTTGGCAGTGGGACTCGGGATGGGGGAGCGGCCCGGTGCGGTGGCCGGGGTCGGGGTGGTGCTGGCGTTGGCCGCGGTGGTCCTGGTCAGCCGGGAGACGACCGATGAAGATGTGCGCCCGCACCGGTTCACCGCCAAGGTGGCCTGGCTGACGCTGGGTGCCGGTCTGGGGTTCGGACTGAACTACGTGCTGCTGCACGAGGCGCCCGCCGAGGCCCGGCTGTGGCCGCTGCTCTTCGGACGGGTCGCCGCGACGGTCGTTGTTCTGGTGGCGGCGGGCCTCACCGGCAATTTCCGCGCGCCGCAAGGCTTTCCGCTGCGATTGGCGCTAGTGGCGGCATTGCTGGACGTCGGTGCCAACATCGCCATGCTGCTGGCTCTGCAGAGTTCGATGCTGTCGCTGGCCGGTGTGCTGATCTCGCTGTACCCGGCGGCGACCGTGCTGCTGGCGATCGTGGTGCTGCGCGAACGGGTGACCGGCTGGCAGGTGGCCGGTATGGCGGTGGCGGTGGCCGCAGTGGGGATGATTTCGCTGCGTTAGCATCTGCGGAATGGCTGACGCTGAACGTCCCCGCACCGTGCTCGACAAAGACGACGTCCTGGCCGGACTTTTCGCCTCCTGGGACGGGATCGACGGCCTGCTGGCCGAGCTGTCCGACGAGCAGTGGCAGACGCCCACTTCGCTGCCGGGCTGGACGGTGCACGACGTGGTCGCCCACATTGTCGGCACCGAGATGATGCTGGCCGGCACCCCGACCCCGGAGGCCGACGTGGCCGGCCGCGACTACGTGCACAACGAGATCGGCGCGCTCAACGAGAAGTGGGTGGAACACCTTCGCAGTGAGTCTCCGGCCAGCATGCTGGCGGCGTTTCGCGACATCACCGCGCGGCGCAAGCAGATGCTGGCTGCGATGCCGGTCGGGGAGTGGAACACCGTCACGTTCACCCCGGCCGGCCCGGACAGCTACGGCCGGTTCATGCGGGTGCGGATCTTCGACTGCTGGATGCACGAACACGACATCCGTCACGCCGTCGGCCGCCCGCCGACCGACGCGGATCTGGCCGGGGCCGACAGCCGTCTGGCGCTCGACGAGATGACGGCCAGCATGCCGTTCGTGGTGGCCAAGAAGGGGCAGGCGCCCGCCGGTGCCCGAGTCCAGATCACCCTTACCGGTCCGGTTGCGCGTGAGATCCGGGTGTCGGTGGACGGGCGTGCGGCGCTCGTCGAGGACTTCGGCGGTGCTGAGCCCACCATCGGGCTCACCCTGGATGGGCTGCAGTTCACCCGGCTCGCCGGCGGCCGGCCGCTGATGGCCGGGCGCACTGACGGGATCGGCTACGCCGGGGACACCGCTGCCGGCGCGCGCATCATCGAGAACCTCAACTACGTGATCTGAGGCTTTTCCTCGCCGCGAGCAGACGCAAAATCGCACGACCTCGCCCATTTTCATGCGAGTTTGCGTCTGCTGGCCGGCTGGAACTGTCGGCCCGTCGGGACTAACCCGTGGGGTTTGTCGGTTGTACCCCGTACCATTGAAAATCTGACCGAAGCCATCGGTCGGGGTGCGAGGGGCTGAACGGTTTCGACTTCGCGCATCGAATCAAGGGAAGCGTGCCGGTGCAGGCAAGAGACCACCGTAAGCGTCATTGCAACCAATTAAGCGCCGATTCCAATCAGCGCGACTACGCCCTCGCTGCCTAAGCGACGGTGTGTCTGTCAGACCGGGAG
>CAXNJA010000205.1:0-4284 GCA_964202555.1 Mycobacterium sp. | reverse complement strand
CCGGGTGTGTCGATCGGGACCACGATCATCGACTGCTGCTGGTGCGAGGCGGCATCGGGGTTGGTGCGGCCCATCACGATCAGGATCTTGCAGCGCGGGTCGTTTGCGCCGGATGTCCACCATTTGCGGCCGTTGATGACGTAGTCGTCACCGTCGCGGGTGATCTCGGTCTGGATGTTGCGGGCGTCGCTGGATGCCACCGCCGGTTCGGTCATCGAGAAGGCGCTGCGGATCTCGCCGGCCAGCAGCGGCTCGAGCCATTGCTTTTTCTGTTCGGCGGTGCCGAACATGTGCAGCACCTCCATGTTCCCGGTGTCCGGGGCCGCACAGTTGATGGCCTCGGGTGCGATCTCGGTGCTCCAGCCGGACAGTTCCGCAAGTGGCGCGTACTCGAGGTTGGTCAGCCCGGACTCCGACGGCAGGAACAGATTCCACAGGCCTTGCTGCTTTGCCTTGGTCTTCAGCTCCTCCACGACCGGGGGAACGGTGAAGTCACCGGGACCCACCGCGGCGCGGTACTCGTCGTAGGACTTCTCGGCCGGGAATACCTCTTCGACCATGAATTCTTCGAGGCGTTTGTGGTAGTCGGTGGCCTTGGCGGACATCGCGAAATCCATAACGCCACGATAGGGCACCCCGCCGGGGCGGCGGTGGGCTACCGGTCGCCGCCGTTCATCCGCTCGAAGTAGCCCGGTGAGTGGGTGTGGTCACCCATGTGCGGGACGCCTTTTTCGCGGGCAGCGTTGGAGGCGTCTTCGGCGGTGATGCTTGAGCCGTAGTCGGCCAGGTTCTGGGTGTCTGTTGCGGTCAGGGCGGCACCTCCGGCCAGCAGCCCGGCCGAGACGAGGGCTCCGGCAACGGCGGCGGTGATGCGGGTGCGGGCGCTGATGGCCATTCGCGATGTCCTCACTGTGCGGCGGCCGGGGTTTCGGCCGTACCGCATCACTGTCTGCCCGTCTGACGTGATTCGCCGTCGCCTGACCGGGGGATTGTCGGGAGGACGAGGCTGTCCCCCGATTGGCCGACCCGGTTCGACGCCGCCGTCTACAGTGACGTGCTCGCCGCCGGTGCCGCGACACCCGCACCGGCGATCGCACTCTGCCATTTGGCGACTGTTCCCGAGTCAAGCGCGACGATGTTGTTGATGCTCATCTGACTGAGCGGGACGCCGCTGAGGGTGTAGGTCTGGTTGTTGCCGACGATCGAGATCCTGGTTGAACCAGCGCCGTCACTGAGATCGAAGTTGGTGGGCCGCATCCAGCCGAAGTCGAGTTTGTCTTTTGCCGTGTTGAAGTTCAGGACGGTGTTGGTTCCCCACTGCCAGCCGATCACCGTCGTGGTACCGCCGGTGACCGGTGCGGTCGAGCCGCCGGTGGAACCCCCGCTGGTCGGGTAGCTCAGCGCGTTGACCGTGCCGTAGTCGTTGAAGATCTTGGCGAAACTGCCCGCGGGGACGCCCATCCCCGAGTGTGTGTAGGTGGATACCCCCAGGGCTCCCGGTGTGTCGCGGGTGACCGACCACAGCGCCAGCATTCCCAGCCCCTTGGAGCGGGCGTAGTCCTCGAGCATCTGCGCATCGGCGAGGGTGAAGACCTCGGTGGTGACGTCGTTGACGCCCAGCATGGGGGTCACGCCCAACTGGCGGTAGCCGAAGCTCTGGCCGTATCCGCTGTAGAGCTTGGTGAGCTGGGCGTAGGTGGATTCAGCTGACTGGATGGCGTAGGCGCCCATGGAATTGGCCGCCGGCCCGGACGTCGGGGCAGCGGACTCGCCGTAGTCCATCGCCATCACGTTGACCCCGGCAAGTTTGACGCCCGCCTTCAGGGCCGAGTCGACGACCTTGATGCCGTCGGCCGTCAGACCGGTGGGCAGGACCGGCAGTGTGTACCAGATCTTCAGCTCCGGCTTGGATTGCTGCAGAAGTTTCAGTGCCTGGCTGTTCAGAGCGATGGAGGCCGGGTCGGCAACCGCGGCGCCCTCGATGTCGAAATCGAGATGGGTGATGCCGTACGTGTCGATCACTCCGGCGTAGGCACCTGCCAACTGGGCGGCGGTCATCCCGCGAGTCGAACCCCATTGCGCCAGCGACGTTCCGGCCTGTCCGCCCAGCGAAATCATCACGTCGCCGCCCGCGGATTGCAGTGCCTTGATCGACCGGTTGATGGCTTGCGCCTGATCGTTGGTGGCACCGGGTTCCAGCGCATTGAGTCCGGCCCAGGCCAGCTTTCCGTCGGGAGTTGCCTGCATGAAGGCCGCCGTGAACAGCGATCCGCCGCCGTTTATTCGGCTGATCGCCAGCAGATCAGGTACCGGCCAGCCGCCCATGTCGACGTAGGGGGCGTAAAAGGTTGTGCCCCAGCGGTCACCGGCAACCGGCGGCACAGGTGTTGCGGTGTCGTCGTTGGTGATGGTTCCGGTCGCAGTGGCGGTTCCCAGGGTGGCATTGCCGGGGTTGGCGAGTTTGACGGTGAAGGTCTCGGTGGCTTCGACGGCGGTGTCCCCGGCGACGGCCACGTTCACTTTCTGCGATGTCGTGCCGGCGGTGAAGGTCAGGGTTCCGGCGGTTGCGGTGTAGTCCTGCCCTGCGGTGGCCGTGCCGTTGGCGGTGCTGTAGCCCACGGTGACCGCTTTATCGGTGGCCTTCGACAGTGTCACCGTGAAGGCCATCGTCGACGTCCCGGAATTGCCCTCGGACACAGCGGTATTCGCGATGGAAACGGCCGGGGGTACGACGGGTGCGGCGTCGTCGTTGGTGATGGTTCCGGTCGCGGTGGCAGTACCCAGAGTGGCGTTGCCGGGGTTGGCGAGTCTGACGGTGAAGGTTTCGGTGGGTTCGACGGCGGTGTCCCCGGCGACGGCCACGTTGACTTTCTGAGTGGTGACGCCGGGTGCGAACGTCAAAGTACCTGCCGCCGCAGTGTAATCCGATCCTGCGGTCGCGGTTCCGTTGGCGGTGCTGTAGCCCACTGTGACGGTTTTGGTGGACGGTGTGGACAGCGTCACGGTGAATGCCGCGTTTTTTGTACCCGAATTACCCTCGGCGACAGCGGTGTTGGCAATCGATGCCTGCGGGAGTGTGGTCGCAGCGTTGGAAATCAGCGTCTGCCACTTAGCCACCGTGCCGGTGTCCTTGGCGACGATGTTGCTCATCTGCAACTTGCTGACGGGTACGTTCTGCAGTGTGTAGCTGTGGTTGTTGCCGACGACGGCGATCACGGTGGAACCGGACTTCTCGGACACGTCGAATTGACTGGCCTGCATCCAGCCGAAGTCCAGTTTGTCCGCGGCCGGGTTGAAGTTCAGCACCGGATAGCTGCCCCACGCCCACGTGACGGCGGTGGTCGTCCCGGTGGTGGCCGCCGGCAGCGGAGCCTGGCCGGCCGTCACGGTCGCGGCCATGGCGCGTCTGGGTGCTGCCCGGCCCAGCCGGCGGGTAGCGGCGAGCACCATCCAGGATGCGGCGGACTCTGCAGGCGTCCCGGTACCTGTGCCCAGCAGTGCCGAGGGCAACTCGGTGATCGAGCCCACTGGCGCGGCCGCGGCGATCACCGGAGGCTGCGGTGCCGGTGTCGGTATCGCTGCCGGTGCCGGTGCCGGTGCCGGCATTCGAGGTGCCGCTGCGGTGGCGGGGGCCGCAGCAACGGGTCCGACCACCGCCGGTGACCCTGCCGGTGCGGCCGACCCGCTGACCGGGGCGGACACCGCTGATGCGTCATCCCGCGGAAAGTCCTGCTGGATCGTGGTGGCCTTCGGTACGGAAGCCTCCAGCGTGCGACGATCCGGCGTTGCCGGGGCGTCACGCCGGGTAGCGGCCGGTTTCGGGCTGCGGGTCTGTGCGGTGGAGCGTGGCCCGCTTGAGCGGCCTCGCCCGGGGGTTGCATCCGGCCGGCCGCTGTCCGCGGCGGTTTCGGACTTGCCGCGCTCCACGGCGGGACCGGCATCACCGCGGTCCGCCGCGGCCACGCCGAGGCCGCCCAGTACGCCCCCGACCCCCAGCGCCGTGGCTATAGCGGATATTCGGGCCGCCCGCCGGGCTGCGGAGTTCAGATCCGGATTCATGTCGCGTTTTCTCCTTGAACCGGCCGATCACATGAGCGGTGGCCTGAGGGTATTAAGTGGCCCAGGTCACAGGGCAGGGGACAAAGGCCCTTCTCCGGCGGGATGTTGGCTGCAAGCGGCTTGGGAAATAGCCCTAGCCAGCCGTTAAGGTGTCACGAGCATCAGGGAGATTCCTTCCAACAATTCGCGCTAGAAAGCACACGCACAGCTCATGACAGATACGAA
>CAXNJA010000204.1:0-4314 GCA_964202555.1 Mycobacterium sp. | reverse complement strand
GTCAGGATGTTCCGCGGCCGCCGGGTGACGTCGAGTTCGGCTGCGCTCGGGCCGTATTGGCGTTCGTCGCGGTTTGCCGATGCGTAGAGCAGCAGCACCTTTCGTCCAGCCGGGATCGTGGTGTCGTGCAGTGTGACGTCACTGGTGGTGGTGCGCGCCAAGCCCTGTACCGGGGAGGTCAGCCGGAGGAACTCCTCGACCGCATCGGGGATGAGGTCCGGGTTCGCGGCCAACAAGGCGCGCTGATCGGGACGCTGGTCGAGCAGTTGCACTGCACCCCCGAGCAACCCGGTGGTGGTGTCGTTGCCGCCGGTGACCATCGTGAAGGTGAACGCCAGGATTGACAGGGTGCCCGCAATGTCGCCGTCGGCGCCCACCCCGGCGGCCACCAGGTGGGATACCACGTCGTCGCCGGGATCTCGGCGGCGATGCTCGATCAGTTCGGTGAAGTATCCGGTCATCGCCACCAGCGCCTCGGTGGCGCTGAGCAGGCCACCTGTTGAGGTGCTGGCCGCGACGATCGCCTCGGTCCAGCCGTCGAACTGCGCCCGGTCGGCCTCCGGAACCCCCAGGTAGTGCGCCACAACCATCGAGGGCAGCGGCTTGAACAGTTCGGCGACGATATCCCCGCCGCCCGCTGCGCGCAGCCGTTCGATCCGTTCGATGACGAACTCGCGCACCGCGGGCTCCACCGCCTCGACCTGCCGGGGAGTGAACCCGCGGGCCACCAGTTTGCGGAACTCCGTGTGCGCAGGTGGGTCCTGCATAACCATCGGCGGATTGTCCTGCAGGCCAATGAGTTCCAGCTCGCGATAGGTGACGGTCAAGCCCTGCGCCGAGGAAAACGTCTGGTGGTCGCGGGCAGCGGCCCAGATATCGGCATGCCGTGACAGCACCCAGTAATCGGCTTCGGGGTCCTCGGGTACCACGCGGTGCACCGGGTCGTGGTCGCGCAGGGCCGCGTACATCGGCCAGGGATCGGCCCACGTAGGTCCGCCGCGCAGACGGAACACCTCATGAGACATTTGATCCTGCATGTATCAGGTATAGGACTCATTGCGGCCTTATGTCAATGCATGACGTGCGTGACCGCATGCAATACGCTGGGAAAACCACCTCAGGTGGGCTGTGCGGCGGAAGGGTTGTGCCGATGGTCTTCAACAGACGCAACCGCCGAGGGGCGGTGGCCGTCTCGGCGGGTGTTCTCCTGGCTGCGTTCAACATGGCCGCCGTCGCGCACGCTGATCCGGAGTCCTCGTCGCCGGCCGAGGTCTCCAGTTCAGGCGAGGTCTCCAGTTCAGGCGAGGCTTCCAGTGCAGGCGGGCCAGAGCGGTCCACCGGCGGTGCCCACCGCCAACGGGCGCCGCGCGCCAGGACAGGCGCCGCCGGAGCGTCCACACCGGACCGGGTCCGGATGGCCGACGAGGAATCACCGGCCCGGCGGTATCGAGAAGCCGAGCCTGCACCGGTGCCTCCGGCCGCGGGGCAGTCCGAGAGGCGTACGTCGCCGGAAGCCGCACCGCCCGTGGACGCAGCCGATTCGCAACTCGTCATCAGCGAGCCGAACATCCCGGCAGTACCGCCAACGGGGGTCGTTACCGTCACTGCGCCGCCGACGCTTTCGCCCCCCAGCCCGGCGGTGCCCGACCCGTCGGCGCCCGACCCGGCGGTGCCCGACCCGTCGGCATCGACGCCCCCGGTTGCGGTGACGCTCGCCATCCCGACGGTGGCAGTGCCGCAGCCGCCTGCTCTGGTCAGCGCCGTGCCGGCCCGCGCGATCGCCGCGGCGGACGAGTTGGCCGGAGGTTCTTCGACCCCGCTGCCCTCGCCGTTGGCCTGGACGATGCTGGCCGCAGCCCGCAGCGAAGTCGGGCGGCGCAATGGAGCCGGCGCGCCGGCGGCGGCCACCGTCTCGGCGCTCACCACCGATGTGCCTGCGACACGGCCGGTGGGGCAGGCGGTCAGCCCACTGGGAACACCGGAGCAGACCGCCGCCGAGGCGATGGCGATGCAGACCGCGCACAGCCTGCCGGTCTTGGCGATGAAAGCCGTTCTGGGACTTGCCTGGCGCATCATCGCCGATATCGAGTACGCCGAGGTTGGCGGTCCCGATCAGGAGAACCTCGCCATGCTCGGCGCGGCGGTCGACGAATGGGCGATGGCGTCGGTGTTTCAGTCGATGATCCTCAACTCCAACACCCCGGCGATCGTCACCCAGGTCGCGCCACCGCACCACTGGTACGGCCAGGATGTCACCGGCTCACGCATCCTCTACGACAACCCGGACACGATCTACCGCTTCGTCGGGGTGAACTACGCCTCGCAGTATGTGATCACCGGCCGCCTGCTCGAAGATGATCCGCAAGCCAGCTTCAGCGTCCTGACCGGGCTCACCGGAACCACTGCGGCTGTCCTGGACACCGACCAACTGGAACTCGGCCCGGACCGCACCTTCGTGATCACGGTCAGCGGAGAGCCGGCTGGGCCCGGGCAGAAGAACCATGTGCAGATCACCCCCGACACAACCCTGATCGCGATCCGGGACACACTTTCGGACTGGAACACCGAAGATCCGATGAGCTTGGCGATTCAGCGCACCGCGGGGCCTCCTAACAGCCTGTTCAGCCAGTTCGGGGGATTCGCGATCCCGGGGATCGGGCCGCTGGTGGCACAGAGTGAGATTCTGACCGCACTGTTCTCACTGATCCCCCCGCTGCCCGCCGTTCCGCGGTTCGTGCAGGGCAGCATCGCCGCACTGCTGATGCTGCGGGGTATCTCCGAAGAGTCGAAGTACATCAACGTGGCGACGACCGATCCGGTCACCGGAAACCGCAAGGCCCCCAACGTCTTCACCGACCCGACGAGCAACGCATCCTTCCTGGCGACCCAGGTACAGAGTGCCGGTTACTTCCAACTCGCCGACGATGAGGCACTGATTCTCACCATCAGCCCGAACAACGCCGCCTACTTCGTGGTCCCGGTGACCAATGCCTGGACCATCACCGAGAACTACTGGGATGACCAGACAAGCCTGAACAACACCCAGGCCAAGGCCAATCCCGACGGTTCCTACACGTTCGTGGTCTCACCGACCGAGCCGGTTCTGGCCGGCGGCACCAGCGTGTGGAACTGGGTCTCAACCGGCGGGCTGAATCAAGGCACGATGGCCATCAGGTTCCAGTCGATCGACCCGACCAGCCAGGTGAACCCCGCCGTCAACTCGCAGGTGGTTGCGCTGAGCGAGTTGGCTTCCGTGCTGCCAGATGGGACCGTCATCGTCACCCCGGAGCAGCGCGCAGTGCAGATCGCCGCGCGCGCTGAGGGATTCAACCGGCGCTTTGCGCCCTACCCGCAAGCCACACCGATTACCCCGGTATAGCGACGGTCGCGGCGAGGGCCGCCGGGTCACCTGCGTAGGAGGCTGCCCGGATGGCCAGGCTGGATACTGGCACCGTGAAACCGCCACCGGCCCAACGCTGTACCGGACGCAGCGTGCAGTCGACGACAACTCGCTGTGCGGCTCCCGCTGCCAGATAGACCGATCGGAAGCCGACGAGGTGGTGCACAGACCGTCCGGTGTCGGCGGGTTGCACGGCGTAGATCTGGACCACGTGCCGCCCAGGCCGGATACCGGTGTTGGTGACGGTAACCGCGGCGTTGAACCGCTCGCCGTCGAGTTGGCTGACAGCGAGGTCGGCCAACTCGAACGTGGTGTAGCCCAACCCGAATCCGAGCGGATATGCGGCGGGGATCCCGTCGCGATCGAGTGTGCGCTGCCCCCACCACCGGTCGTAGCGGACGGTGGTGGCGTCCCAATCCACCTGCGGCAGATCGCTTTGCCGGTGCGGGATGGCCACCGGTAACCGCCCGGCCGGTTCGGTGTCTCCGAGCAGGATGTCGGCGATTGCGTGCCCGCCCTCCATGCCCGGGTACCACGCCAGCAGCACCGCGGCGACGTCAGCATCCCACGGGTCCACAACGATCGTGCCCCCACCGATCACCACCACCACGGTGCGGGCATTGACCTGGGCCACCGCCCGGATCAACGCGACGTCTTCGGGGCGCAGGCGAAGGTCACGGCGATCTCCGCCGAATCGCTTGAGTTTGGCCACCCGGGCCGCCACCTTGACCAGCGCCGCGGCCACCGGCCGGAACCGGGCGATGCCGCCGAGCAACTGGGTCGTCGCAGTGTCCACGCCGATCATCGACTCGCCCTCATCGACGGAGGACAAACCGACGACGATCACGGCGGCATCAGCGCCGCGGGCCGCGGCCGCCGCCGCCGCGGGACTGGTATCGGCAACGCGAATCAGT
>CAXNJA010000203.1:0-4370 GCA_964202555.1 Mycobacterium sp. | reverse complement strand
ACCTCGGCAGCGACCGCCTCCCAGTTGTCGATGCACCACTGGAAGCGATCGTCGGCCTCGACTGCCGACATCCGCACCTGACACAACCGACCCGCCGCCATCAACCGTCGCGCCACAGCGACCCGCTCATCACGCTGAGCGGCCGCCATCTCCGCCAGCAGTGCCGAGTCAGCCAAGCCATCGAACATACTTTCGATTCTACGCGGCCAGTCCGACACGAACGGCCGAACCGCCACGCTCTAGACTACGTGCGAACTTATATTTCTAAAGCCGGTTCTTAGAGTCCCCCCGAAAGTCCCCCGAAGCAGGAGGCGCAGTGCCCACCATCTCCAAGGTCCTCGTCGCCAACCGCGGTGAGATCGCGGTCCGTGTGATCCGAGCGGCCAAGGACGCCGGTCTGGCCAGCGTCGCCGTCTACGCCGAACCCGACGCCGACGCCCCGCACGTGCGGTTGGCCGATGAGGCGTTCGCCCTGGGGGGCCAGACCTCGGCGGAGTCCTATCTGGACTTCGGCAAGCTCCTCGACGCCGCCGCCAAGTCTGGCGCCAACGCCATTCATCCCGGCTACGGATTCCTCAGCGAGAACGCCGACTTCGCCCAGGCAGTCATCGACGCCGGACTGATCTGGATCGGCCCGAGCCCGCAAGCCATCCGCGATCTCGGCGACAAGGTCACCGCGCGCCACATCGCCGCGCGCGCCAACGCCCCACTGGTCCCCGGTACCCCCGACCCGGTCAAGAACGCTGACGAGGTGGTGGCCTTCGCCCGTGAATACGGCGTACCGATAGCGATCAAGGCCGCCTTCGGCGGCGGTGGCCGCGGCATGAAGGTGGCGCGCACCATCGAGGAGATTCCCGAACTGTTCGACTCCGCCACCCGCGAGGCCGTCGCCGCGTTCGGCCGCGGCGAATGCTTCGTCGAGCGCTACCTGGACAAGCCCCGCCACGTCGAGGCCCAGGTGATCGCCGATCAGCACGGCAACGTCGTGGTCGCCGGGACCCGGGACTGCTCGCTGCAACGCCGATTCCAGAAGCTTGTCGAGGAAGCACCGGCGCCGTTCCTCACCGACGCCCAGCGCAACGAAATCCACGAGTCGGCCAAGCGGATCTGCAAGGAGGCCGGCTATTACGGCGCCGGCACCGTCGAATACCTCGTGGGTCAGGACGGGTTGATCTCGTTCCTGGAGGTCAACACTCGCCTTCAGGTCGAGCACCCCGTCACTGAGGAGACCTCGGGCCTGGATCTGGTTCGCGAGCAGTTCCGCATCGCCAACGGCGAAAAGCTCGCTGTGACCGAAGACCCCACACCCCGCGGCCACTCGATCGAGTTCCGCATCAACGGCGAGGACGCCGGGCGCGGATTCCTGCCGGCGCCCGGGCCGGTCAACCGGTTCGACCCGCCGACCGGCCCGGGCGTGCGGCTGGATTCGGGCGTGGAGAGCGGCTCGGTGATCGGCGGCCAGTTCGACTCGATGCTGGCCAAGCTCATCGTCACCGGCGCCACCAGGCTGCAGGCCATCGAGCGTGCCCGCCGCGCGCTTGACGAGTTCCACATCGAGGGCCTGGCCACCGTCATCCCCTTCCATCGCGCCGTCCTGCGCGACCCCGCTTACGTCGGCGATGAGAACGGTTTCACCGTGCACACCCGCTGGATCGAAACCGAGTGGGACAACACCGTCGAACCGTTCACCGGCGGCGGCGCGGTCGATGAGGACGAGGCCCAGCCGCGGCAGACCGTCGTCGTGGAAGTGGGCGGCCGGCGCCTCGAGGTGTCCCTGCCCGGCGACCTTGCTCTCGGCAACGGCGCCGGCGCCGGCGCCGAACCGGGTGTCGTCCGCAAGAAGCCCAAACCCCGCAAGCGCGGCGCCCAGGCCGGTGCGGCTGCTTCCGGTGATGCGGTCACCGCGCCCATGCAGGGCACCGTCGTCAAGGTCGCCGTCGAAGAGGGTCAGACCGTTGCCGTCGGCGAACTGGTGGTGGTGCTGGAAGCCATGAAGATGGAAAATCCCGTCACCGCGCACAAGGACGGCGTCATCACCGGCCTCGCGGTCGTGGCCGGCGCCGCGATAACCCAGGGCACTGTTCTGGCCGAGATCAAATAGGTCGCGCCGAATCCCGTGAGCCCGGACAGCCCGGACAGCCCGGACATCAACGCCGGCAGCTGGTACCTGCGTGGCAGCGGCGACGGCAGCTGGGACGTCTGCGAGCCGGTCACCGGCGAGGTGCGGGCGACGATCGCGGTCACCGGCGACGCTGAGCCCGCGGCGGCCGGGGCCGAGGCGGTAGGCCGGTACCTACTGCAGTTGGTCACGCAGCCGGGCCAGTGACTTGGCCAACAGGCGGGACACGTGCATCTGGGAGATCCCGACCCGCTCGGCGATCTGGGTCTGAGTGAGCGACTCGGAGAAACGCAGCATCAGCACCGTTCGTTCCCGCTCCGGCAGCGCCGCCAGCAGGGGCCGCAGCGCCTCCCGGTTCTCGATCTGAACGAGGCTGAGGTCGAGGTCACCCAACGTGTCGACGATGGCCGATGCTTTCTCATCGCCGCCGCCGCTGTCAATGGACAGGGTGTTGTAGGAACTTCCCGCCACCAGGCCCTCGACCACCTCCTGGCGGTCCATCTCGAGTTCGGCGGCCAGTTCGGACGCGGTCGGTGCGCGGCCGAGCTTCTGAGACAGCTCCGAGGTGGCCGCACCGAGGCGCAGATGCAGTTCCTTCAGCCGACGCGGGACCTTGACCGACCAGCTGTTGTCCCGGAAATGCCGGCGGACCTCACCCATGATGGTCGGCACCGCGAAGGAGACGAAGTCCGAGCCGGTGTCGACGTCATAGCGGATCACCGCGTTGACCAGTCCCACCCTGGCGACCTGAATCAGGTCGTCGCGGGCCTCCCCGCGGCCGTCGAACCGGCGGGCGATGTGGTCGGCAAGCGGAAGACACCGTTCCACGATTCGGTCGCGGTGGCGGCGGAACTCCGGTGAATCCGGCTCGAGCTTGGACAGCTCGCGGAACATATCCGGTACGTCGGCGTACTCGGACCTCGACCTCGAGGATTGGCCCCCCGGTCTCTGGTGAGCCGCCCGGAAAGTCACCGCGCAGTGCCCGCCCGCCTCGTGGTAAGGGTGATCCCGAACACGCGACCGTCCGGGCCGGCTCCGGCTCCCCCGGAAGCTCCGTTGTGGAAGGTCTTCAGGTCGTCGGTCAGTGAACTGAGCACATGCCAGCTGAAACTTCCCTCCGCGACCACTTCATCGGTGTCACAGGTAGTGGAGGCTTCGACGACCACCACGTCGTCGCGGGGGTCGACGATGACCACCAGGGTGGCGCCCGGGGTCGCCGAACGGATGAGCCTGGTGCAGGCCTCGTCCACCGCCAGTCGGAGGTCGGCGACCGCGTCGAAATCGAGGTCGGAGAAGGTGCCGACGGCACCCACGACGGTACGCAGCACCGCCAGGTTCCCCAACACCGCAGCGATCCTGAATTCGACAGCGGCGGTGCTGCGCTGCACCGTGCTCTGGCGGCTCTCGCCGTCCGTCATTTGGCCTCCCGACTTGGTGTTTTCGAGCGTGGTCACCGGTTGGGTCCTATCCCAAGGGTCTGTCCATGGTGTCGTAACACCCCCCGTTGGGTACAACCCGATGCTGAAGTAGCCGGGCGCAGATCATCACGGTGCTGATGCATACCCATCGGCAGGTCCGTTTCAAACATCCCAGTCGGGGTACAGGGCCGGTATGCACCACAGCACGCGAGTCCGCGGCGATAACGCGAGGTCCTTCCGACCGAGCCGGTCGTGCGCTTACGAGGGCTGGACGGTCATGGAACTGAAGAAAAGGGCGCGGCAGCTTGGCATTTCAGGTTACTCGGGCCTCAACAAGGAAAAGCTGATCTCCCTGATTCGCAGCTACTGACGGAAGAACGCGCGCACATCCTCGACGAACAATTCAGGCTGCTCGAAGGCGGCGAAGTGGCCGCCGCACGGCATCTCGGTCCAGTGCGTGATGTTGTACCGGGCCTCGCACCAGTTGCGCGGGGCCTTCATGATCTCCTTGGGGAAGGCGGCAACTCCGGTGGGCACCTCGACCTTGCCGGGAGCCATCTTCCCGAAGCTCTCCCAGTACAGCCGCGCCGAGGACGCCGCGGAGTTGGTCAGCCAATACAGCATCACATCATCGAGCATCTCGTCTTTGCTGAGTGCGTTCTCCGGGTGGCCGTCGCAGTCGGTCCAGGCCCAGAATTTCTCGACAATCCAGGCCAGCTGGCCGACCGGGGAGTCGGCGAGCCCGTAGCCCAGAGTCTGAGGGCGGGTGGATTGTTGCTTGGAGTAACCCGAATCCCACTTTTCGTAGTGGGCGAAGGCAGCCAGCGCGGCCA
>CAXNJA010000202.1:0-4397 GCA_964202555.1 Mycobacterium sp. | reverse complement strand
GCCATTCCGGCACAACAGCTTTGGCCGCGCGGATGTGGGCGCGCACATTGATGTCGATGATCTGGTCCCAGCCGGCTTCGTCGTCGCCGAGGCCGGGTTGGCCGACGATGCCGGCATTGGCGACGTAGATGTCCACGGCGCCGAACTGCCGGCGGGCGGTGTCAAGCAGTGTCGCGATGCCCTCCGCGCTCGCCGCATCCGCGACCACCGCAACCCCGCCGATCATCGCCGCGGTCTGCGCTGCCGACACCGGGTCGATGTCGCCGGCCACCACCGAGGCGCCGGCGGATGCCAGCGCCGCCGCGATCGACCTGCCGATTCCCGAACCCGCTCCGGTGACCACTGCCACCGATCCGTCGATCTTCATGAATCATTCAACCGCACACCGAACCGGGCCCCCAGCGGCTGAAATCCGGCCGATACATTGATGGGATGAGAAGTCCCCGGCGCCAAAGGTCAACACCCAAGCCGCAACTGCGGCGGCTCAGCAGCTTGGCGTGCGCGGCGTTTCTACTTGCGTCGTGCGGCAGTGCCGGGCGAACCGCAAGTGCGGACGAGCCGACAAGCGCCCAGCCGACTCCTGCTTCGTCCGCCCCGGCAGTGGCCGAGGGGCCGGGCACGCCTTTAGTCGACCTCGACGATGCGGGCCAGGTGGCCACCTGGACAACCATCAACGATCCCGTCATGGGTGGGTTGTCCACCTCGAAGATCACGTTCGGCAACGGTGGCCTGGTGTTCTCCGGATCCATCTCGCTGGAGAACAACGGCGGGTTCGCCTCGACCCGCAGTCCGCAGGACCCCGATATCGGACGACGGGCGGCGGGCGCCAAGTCGATTCGCGTGCGGGCTGTGGGCGACGGCAAGACCTACCTACTGAGGGTGGGCACCGCGGGGCAGCCCTGGTCCTACGTCCAGCGGTTCTCCACGGAAGCAGCCGTCGAGCGGATCTACGACCTGCCCGTTGCGGACTTCCGTGCGGTGGGAATGCGCCTTGACCCCGCCCCCGACGCGCCGCAGACTCTGGACCCGGCCGGCATCAGCCAGATTTCGTTCTACATTCTCGACAAACAGCAGGGCCCCTTCGAGCTGACTGTCAGCGCGGTTGGCGCCGCGGCCTGAGGACTACCCTCAGCAGCGTGTCGGGTTCGCCGACCCGAGACCGCCTGGGGGTGCGGGTCTGCCCGCCGATAGGCTGCAATTCTTCCAACGCACGAGGGTGATTCGAATGACCGCATGGGCTGCGCGCTCGGCTCCTGTCATCGCGACGCTTCTGGTTGTCATCGGGTTTGGCGCACCGCCGGCGGTCGGTTCACCACCGGTCGTGACTTCGCCGTCGTTTCCGGCAGCGCCGGCCCCCGGGATGGACCGATACCTCGACCCCGTGAACGGATGGTCGATCAGCTATCCCGTCGGCTGGCGGGTCGATGGATCAAATCCTGCGTTCGTACAGATCAGCGACCCCCTGAACCAGGCCCTAGTGGGTGTCCGCGTCTGGCCGACTGACCTAACGCTCAACGCCGTCGTCAACCAGATGCTGACGTCCGAGGAGCAGTATCAGGGCCAAAGTGGGGTCACCAATGTGGTCAAGGGCCGGCAGATGGCCGTCATGCCGAACGGCACCTCGTTCATCGATGTCCGGGTGGAACGTGAACCCGGCGGACGGTCACACCAAATCTATGCCGTAAGGGGCGGAAAGGCTTTCCGGGTCAACGCCGAGACCTCCGTTGCCCTGTGGAACGGCTTCAACGCGGACTTCGACAGAATTCTGCAGTCCTTCGCACTGCCGGCCTAAGCCTCCTCCACCGCCGAGGCCCGGCCGCTGCTCCGGCCGCGCCTAACGCTGACGTCGCTTGTTCGGACCCGGCCGACGGGCGACCTTCCCGGCGGCGGCTCGGGCGGCCTGCTTGGCCAGAGCCTTCTCCCGTGCGGTGCGTTTGGACGCAGGCTGTACCTGCCCCCGCGACGAATCGGGTTTACGGCCCCGCACGATCCCGATGAACTCCTCGATCAGTGCCGACTGCGACCCTTCGGGGAAGGCTAGTGCCACCGCACATTTAGGCCCGTCGGCGATCGGGCGATACGTAAGGTCCCTGCGGTGATACAGCCGAGCCAGCGACTGCGGGACGATGAGCGCGCCAATTCCTGCCGCGACGAGTTCCATTGCCGCCTGTGTGGTTTCAGGTCGGTGATCGACAGGAATTCCGGGAGCGTCCCCCCAGGCGACGACGTCGTCGAGTGCCAGCAGCATCGGCTCACCCTCGAGATCTGCAGCCGAGATCTCCTCGACTGCAGACAGAAGATGATCAGCCGGTATCACGGCCACGGTGATCTCCTCGTAGAGAGGGATGACGGCCAACGCGGCGGTATCGGACGGCAGTCGGAGCAACGCGAGGTCGACCCTCCCGGCACGCACTTCGGCGGCCGCGTCCGCAGCGGCAACGGCGCGCAACGTCAGTGGAGTGTCGGGGTGGCGGTCCGCCCAGATCCGTGACCACTTCGCCGGCGTCGCCCCGGGGACATACCCGAGGTTCAGCGAGAACTCAGTCACCGGATCAGGCTACCGACGGGTCCCCTCGATAGGCTCAGGCGATGAGCAGGCCGAACGCGCAGTCGATGAAACCCGCCACAGCGGCGAAGAAACTGGACGTCTATCTGCCCGCGACGCCCCCGGTGTTCCAAGAGAATCCGATCACCCGCGGCGAGTTGGCAGCCCTGCTAGCGGACCCGCCGCCATGGCTGAAGGACCTCCGCAAGAACGGGCCGCACCCGAAGAACTTGGTGGCAGCCAAGTTGGGCGTCTCGGTCTCCGGCCTTGGGCGGGGTGGCATCACCGAGGCGTTGACCACCGAGCAGATCGATGCTCTGCTCGAAGAGAAGCCGCAGTGGCTGATCGCCGAACGGGAGAGCTACCAGACGGTGCTTCAGGAACAACGCCGAATCAAGGCGCTGCACGCGGAAAAAGCTCGCGAGCGCTGATTATCGGCGAGCGCTGATCGTCGGCCGTAAGGCCTTCCCCGGCGTGTCGGGTCGCACCCGTCCCCGATCTGTCGCACTAATGATGTTGTCTCGTCTCGACACCGAAGGGACCCATTCACCGTGAGCTACACCGCTGCCGACATCACCGAAATGGACGACGTCCAGCACACCCGGCTGCGTCCCGCGGTCAACCTCGGCCAGGACGTGCTCAACACCGCGCTGCGCGAGATCGTCGACAACGCGGTCGAGGAGGTCGCCGACCCCGGCCACGGCGGCTCGACGGTCACCATCACGCTGCACGCCGACTCCTCGGTGACGGTGGCCGACGACGGCCGCGGCCTGCCGGTGGACACCGACCGCAAGACCGGCAAGAACGGCATCGTCAAAACGTTGGGCACCGCCCGCGCCGGCGGGAAGTTCTCCGAACACATCGACGCCACCAGCACCGGGGCCGGGCTGAACGGAATCGGCGCCGCGGCGGCGGTGTTCATCTCCGCGCGCACCGACGTCACCGTCCGCCGCGACGGCAAGACCTACACGCAGCGTTTCCGCGGCGGCTACCCCGGGGTGTTCGAGGGCACCGACTTCGACCCGAAGGCGCCGTTCGTCCGCGACGACACCCAGAAACTGCGGGGCGTGTCCAACCGGGCACCGCGCGATCACGGCACCGCGGTGCGCATCTTGTTCGACCCGAAAGTGGCGCCGGACTGCGCAATCGACATCAACGAGGTGCTGCTGCGGGCCCAGGCCGCGGCCCGGATGTGCCCCGGTGTGCACCTGCAGGTGATCGACGAGGGTTGGCCCGGCGAGGTCACCGAGCTGCTGTCCCAGCCGTTCGGCGGACCGTGGGGAACCGACGCGCTGCTGGATCTGATGTGCGCCGCCGGCGGCACACCCGAGCCAGAGGTGCAGCTGCTGGTCGGAGGGGCGGGTTCCTACACCACCGGGCGGGGACAGACCCCGATGCGCTGGTCGGTGGCGGCCGGTCCAGCCGAGCCGGCAACGATCGCCGCGTTCTGCAACACGGTGCGCACCGTCAACGGCGGCTCGCATCTGTCGGCGGCGGTGAAGGGGCTCACCGAGGCGCTGGCCGACAAGGCCGGCCGCATGCGCGACCTGGGCCTGGCCAAAGGCGAGGCGGGGCCCGAGCCGCAGGACTTCGCAGCAGTCACCGCCCTGGCCGTGGACACCCGCGCCCCGGACGTGTCGTGGGATTCGCAGGCCAAAACGTCGGTGTCGTCACGGTCGCTGAACCTGGCGATGACCCCGGAGGTGGCCCGTGCGGTCAGCGTCTGGGCGGCCAGCCCGGCCAACTCCGCGGCGATCAGCACGTGGTCGAAGCTGGCCCTGGAGTCCGCGCGGGCCCGCCGCAGCGCCGAAGGCGCCAAGGCCCGCTCCCGGGCGGCCTCCAAAGCCAAGGG
>CAXNJA010000201.1:0-4443 GCA_964202555.1 Mycobacterium sp. | reverse complement strand
CGGCGTCCACGGATCGGGCTATAGGGTGATTCGGTGGACGGAATTCTCAGCTGGTGGGACGGCTTCGAATTGTGGCTGTCCGGGCTGGGCTTCGTGTGGCAGACCCTCATCGTCATGCCGGTGGTGCTGATGCTGGCTTTCGGGCTGGCCGTTGCGATCGACACCGTGCTCGGCGGCGGCATCCGAGTTCTTCGCCGGCTGCGCGGGGATCGCCAGGTCGGGCCGTGAACGGCATGCCGCGCTCCCGGGTCACGCTGGCGCTGGTGGCTCTTTTGGCGCTGGTGGTTCTGGTGTGGTTGCTCAACCGCTGACACCCGCCGCGGCGCAACCGGTGTTAGGCTGCGGGCCATGCGCACGGTGACCGGTCTCGGCAGTTCTTTCGGTGCTGCCGCCGATGCCGTCGTCATCTGCTGTTGTCGCTGACCTCCCTGCCCGTCCGGAGCTGGTGGTGATCACGGCATGTCGCATGCCAACCCCTCGTCTGCGGGCGCGCGTTAGTTACCCGCAACGAGAAAGGTCTGGTTGATGTCCCTAGGATCGCGACGCCGATGGCGTGGCGCCGCCGCACTGGTCGCCACCGTTTTCGTACTGGCGGGCTGCGCTGGGGGAAGCAGCGACGTCGTTGGTGGCGCAAACTCCGACGCCGACACCACCCTGAGGCTGGTCGCCTACGCCGTGCCCGAGCCCGGCTGGAGCAAGATCATCCCCGCCTTCGCCGCGACGCCGGGGGGCAAGGGTGTGGAAGTGACGACGTCCTACGGCGCCTCCGGGGATCAGTCCCGCTCTGTGGTGGACGGCAAGCCTGCCGACATCGTGAACTTCTCGGTCGAGCCGGATGTCACCCGTCTTGTCAAGGCCGGAAAGGTCACCCCGGAGTGGAACGCCGATGTCACCAAGGGTGTCCCGTTCGGGTCGGTGGTCTCCCTGGTGGTCCGCAACGGCAACCCGAAGAACATCAAGGACTGGGACGACCTACTGCGTCCCGGAATCGAGGTGGTCACCCCCAGCCCGTTGAGTTCCGGGTCGGCCAAGTGGAATCTGTTGGCGCCGTATGCCGTTAAGAGCAATGGCGGCAAGGATCAGCAGGCCGGTCTGGACTTCGTCAGCGCGCTCGTCACCGACCACATCAAGACCCGGCCCAGCTCGGGCCGGGAAGCCACCGACGTCTTCCTGCAAGGCACCGGTGATGTGCTGATCAGCTACGAGAACGAGGCGATCCACATCCAGCGGCAGGGCAAAGACGTCGAGTACGTCAATCCGCCCCAGACGTTCAAGATCGATAACCCGGTCGCTGTCGTCACAACCAGCACGCACCTCGAGGCGGCCACCGCGCTGAAGAACTTCCTGTTCACCCCGGAGGGCCAAACGATCTGGGCCCAGGCCGGTTTCCGCCCGGTCGATCCGGCGGTGGCCGCCGACTTCGCCAAGGAATTCCCGGCCGCCCAGAAACTGTGGACCATCGCCGACCTCGGCGGGTGGGGTGCGGTGGATGCTGCGCTGTTCGATAAAGACACCGGTTCACTGAGCACCATCTATAAAAAGGCCACCGGATGACCGCGGCCCTCGACGCCCGACCGGCTGTGGCGGGCCCCCGGCTCGGTTCCACCCCGGCGCTGGCTGGGGCTGCGTCGGTGTGGTTGAGCCTCATCGTCCTTTTGCCGCTGGCAGCGATCGTCTGGCAGTCCGGTAAAGGCGGGTGGGCGGCATTTGCGGCCGCGGTCACTTCCAATGCCGCGCTGGAATCGTTTCGGGTGACACTGACCGTCGCCATCGGCGTGACCTTGGTCAACACGGTGTTCGGTCTGCTCGTCGCCTGGGTGCTGACCCGCGACGACTTCCCCGGCAAGCGATTGATCGATGCGGTGATCGACCTGCCGTTCGCCTTGCCCACCATCGTGGCCAGCCTGGTGATGCTGGCGCTCTACGGGCCCGCCAGTCCGGTGCAACTGCACCTGCAGCACACCAAGTGGGGCATCGGGGTGGCGCTGCTGTTCGTCACGCTGCCCTTCGTGGTGCGCACAGTGCAACCGGTACTGCTGGAACTCGACCGGGAGGCCGAGGAGGCCGCCGCATCGCTGGGTGCAACCAACCCGGTGATTTTCAGCAAGGTGATCCTGCCGGCACTGCTGCCCGCGCTGTTGACCGGGGCCGGCCTGGCATTCTCCCGTGCCATCGGCGAATTCGGGTCGGTGGTCCTCATCGGTGGCGCGGTTCCCGGTGAGACCGAAGTGTCGTCGCAGTGGATCCGCACCTTGATCGAGAACGACGACCGGACCGGTGCGGCGGCGATTTCCATTGTGCTGCTGCTGGCGTCCTTCGCTGTGCTGTTCGTGTTGCGGTGGATCGGGTCGCGAGCAGCCAAGCGAGAGGAACTGGCCCCGTGATCCTTTCGCCGGTGGCGCGCCTGGTTGCCCGCTATCTCGCGCTGGCCTACGTACTGGTGCTGGTCGCAGTGCCGGTCGGGTTGATCCTGTGGCGAACCTTCGCACCCGGCTTCGGCGCCTTCGCCGGCTCGATCAGCACCCCGGCCGCGATCTCAGCGCTGAACCTGTCGCTGCTCGTGGTCGCGATCGTGGTCCCGCTCAACGTCGTGTTCGGGGTGCCGACGGCTCTGCTGTTGGCGCGCAAGCGGTTTCGCGGCAAGTCCGTGCTCCAGGCGATCATCGACCTGCCTTTTGCGGTGTCGCCGGTGGTAATCGGTGTCGCACTGATCCTGCTGTGGGGCAGTGCCGGGCTCTTCGGCTTCGTCGAAAAAGATCTGGGGTTCAAGATCATCTTCGGCCTCCCGGGCATCATCCTGGCGAGCATCTTTGTCACGGTTCCGTTCGTCATCCGCGAAGTGGAACCGGTCCTGCACGAGTTGGGTACCGAGCAGGAGGAGGCCGCCGCCACGCTGGGATCGACGTGGTGGCAGACGTTCTGGCGGATCACCCTGCCCTCCATCCGCTGGGGCCTCACCTACGGGATCGTCCTGACGGTGGCCCGCACGCTCGGCGAGTTCGGGGCTGTTCTGATGGTGTCGTCCAATCTGCCGGGTGAGTCCCAGACCCTGACACTGCTGGTGAACGACCGCTACAACCGGGGCGTCGAATACGGTGCCTACGCCCTCTCTACGCTGCTGATGATGGTGGCGATGCTGGTCCTGGTGGTCCAGGTGGTGCTGGATGCGCGAAGGAGTCGCACATGATCAACACCCCCGAGAACGCCCCCGAGAACGCCCCCGAGAACGCCATCGTCGTCAGCGGAGCCAACAAGCGTTACGGCGACTTCGCCGCCTTGGACAACGTGGACTTCACGGTGCCCGCCGGGTCGCTGACCGCGCTGTTGGGCCCCAGCGGCTCCGGTAAGTCCACCCTGTTGCGGGCGATCGCCGGATTGGACCGGCCGGACACCGGCACCGTCGTCATCAACGGCCGCGACGTGACCGCTGTCCCGCCGCAGCGTCGCGGCATCGGATTCGTGTTCCAGCACTACGCGGCGTTCAAACATCTCACCGTGCGCGACAACGTGGCGTTCGGGCTGAAGATCCGCAAGCTGCGCAAGGCCGATATCGACGCCAAGGTCGACAATCTGCTCGAGGTGGTCGGGCTGGCCGGTTTCCAGAACCGCTATCCCAATCAACTCTCCGGCGGTCAGCGCCAGCGGATGGCGTTGGCCCGCGCGTTGGCGGTGGACCCGGAGGTGCTGCTGCTCGACGAGCCGTTCGGCGCGTTGGACGCCAAGGTCCGCGAGGACCTGCGCACCTGGCTGCGCCGGTTGCACGACGAGGTCCACGTCACCACGGTTCTGGTCACCCACGATCAGTCCGAGGCCCTCGACGTGGCCGATCGGATCGCGGTGCTCAACAAAGGGCGGGTCGAACAGGTCGGCACACCCACCGAGGTCTATGACAGCCCGGCCAACCCGTTTGTGATGTCTTTTCTGGGCACGGTGTCCACGCTGAACGGAATCCTGGTCCGCCCGCACGACATTCGGGTCGGCCGCACGCCGGAGATGGCGATCGCCGCCGGGGACGGCACGGCCGAAAGCACCGGGGTGATCCGGGCCACCATCGACCGGGTGGTGTACCTAGGGTTCGAGGTTCGCGTCGAGTTGACCAGTGCGACCACCGGTGCGCCGTTCATCGCCCAGATCACCCGTGGTGATGCCGAGGCGCTCGCTCTCAATGACGGCGATACCGTCTACGTCCGCGCCACCCGCATCCCGCCGATCGCCGGAGTCGTACAGGCCCCCGGGCAAGGAGAATGATGATGATGATGACAGCTTGTCTCAGGATTGCAGCCCTTGCCGGGGCTGCCGCGGTCCTGGTCGGTGGTGCAACCGGCTGCAGTGTCACCACCGATGGGACGCCCAGCGACGGTGGGGCGACGCGGACAGGGAGTGCGGTGACTCCGACCGATGAGAAGCCGACTGATGAGAAGGAGGACGGCGTGACCGGTGGAA
>CAXNJA010000200.1:0-4528 GCA_964202555.1 Mycobacterium sp. | reverse complement strand
CCGGCTGAGCACCCTGCCGGACAGGACGGACACGATCGCCGGGAAGTTGGACTCCTCGTTGAGTTCCTTGTCCCCGGTTTGCACCGCGTGGCTGCGCAACAACGAGGACACCGGTATCACCGGCAACTCCAGGCCGGCCCGCCGCAGGTGTGCGGTGTCAGCGTCGATCACCTGTCGCCAGAACGGATAGAGGTCGGTCTTGGTGGCGATGGCCGCCGCGACCGGGCAGATGTCGAAGGCCTGCCGCAGGAACCGCAGTTCGGGTGCGGTGAACTCCTGGCTGGCGTCGCTGACGAAGAGCATCGCGTCGGCGTCCGGCAACAGACCCAGGATCGACGACAGGTGCGGCTGACCCTGACCCCCGACACCGGGGGTGTCGATGAAGGTCAGCCCGCCTGTGAGGAGCGGGCTGGGCGCGTCGACTTCGATGCGCAGCACCCGCCGGCCGCGGGCCTGGGGCGCCCGGCGCAGATCAGTGACCAGTTCAGCGACCGGCACCTCGACGGATTCCTCGCCCGCCGGGCCGTCTGCCCCCTGCGGACCATCGGCCACCACGATGCGCGCCGCCGGCTGCTCGGCGTGGCTCACGACGGTCACCAGGACGGTGCTTTCATCGTCACCGACTCGGGCCACCGGCATGTTGAGCAGCGAGTTGAGCAGTTGGCTCTTGCCTTGCTTGAGTTGGCCGGCGATCACCACCCGGATCCGGGGATCGGTGATCCGTTCCCTGGCCGCAGCGAGCCGGGCGGAAAGATCGGCACGGCCGTTGAGGTCAGCGATGCTGCGGGTGTGATCGATCAACTCGACGATCACCCCGACGGGGCGCCGATCCTGCGGCTGGTTCACCTGTCCCTCCTTTGCGTTCCCACGGTATTCGCTGGACGCACGAACGCGGCGGGGCCCCGGGGAAGGGGAGTCCCGGGGCCCCGCCGCGCCGTCTGCCGGCCGGGTAGAAGCCGAGCAGACCGTTGCCCGACGCCAGCGACAGTTCGTTGCTGATGCCGAGTTCGCTGTTCAGCAGCGTCGTGTCGCGGCTTGCGTCGAACAGCGCGTAGTCGGAGTAGTCCTGGGAATAATCGGGGCTGGAGCTGTCGGTGACCGTGGCCTCGTACACCGAGTTGTCCGAGTTGTCGGTCGTCGTGGTGGAGGTGACCTCGGTCGTGGTGACCGTGGTGGTCGTCTCGCGGCCGTCGGCGGCCGCAGTGTTTCCGGTACCGCTGACGGTGGTGGTGGTCTGGCCGCCACCGATCGAGGTGCCGTTGTTCACACCGTTGTCGGCTCCCTTGATCACCGCGCCGGAGTCCTCGGTGGCGATCGCGTCGCCACCGGCGGTCATGGTGGTTCCGCTGTCGCGGATCACGTTGTCCTGACCGGTGGAGACGTTGGAGCCGCGGTCGGCCAGGATGTCGCCGTTGGTCACCGCGTTGGCGTCGCCGAGCACCGCACCGTCACCGCTGAGGATGTCGCCATTGGCGTCTTCGCCGACGACCACACCGCCGTTGGTGGCACTCTGACTGGTCTTGTCGCCCAGGGTGATGTCACCGAAGCCGAGATTGAAGGCGCCCTGCTGAGCATTGGCGCCCGCGTCCTGAGGCGGGCTGAACAGGGGAACATCCAGATCGGTGTTGTTCCGGCTGGCCAACTCGGTGTTGTTCCGGCTGGCCAACTCGGTGCTGGTCTCCGGCGCGAAAGTCGGCGACGGTGCGAAGGTGGGCGCGGGGGCGTAGTCGAATGCCGGCGAGGGCGCCCAGATCGGGTCGAACGACGGCTGCGGAGAGAACACGGTGGCCGGCCCGAATCCGTACTGGTTGGCCACCGCACGCTGCAGGCCGACGATCGGGTCACCGTCGCCGAGCACCATCCCGGGGATAGCCGTGGCGGCGACCGAGGACAGCTGGGCGGCGGTAACCCCGACCAGTCCGGCGTCCCGCATGGCCTGTTCGGGTGCGGCGACGAACGCGCGGGCGGCGTCCTCGCTGCGGAACAGATTCAGGATCCAGTCGATGAGAGCGAACATGTCGAGCCCCTTTCGTGGCTTTGCTTGCCGGTCCATCCGGCGCTGTGAAAACCACGGTAGGGATGATCGGACGGCCCGAAAACGGGGTTCGGACCCCTTCTCCCTAAGCCCCTACTAGGGATTGCTGAGGCAAACCATTAGGGGATTAGGGGTAACCGGGAAAAGCCCCCGGAACACCAAAAACCCCATGTCAGCGACATGGGGTTTTTGGTTGGGGGTGGATATGCGCGGGGATCAGGACAAATCGAACCGGGGCGGGTCAGCGGCCTCGGGTTGCGGGTCGACATGCGGAGGGAGTTGCCAGCCGTCTTGCCCGCCGTCTTCCCCGAAGGAGGGCGGAACTGCCGGCTCGTCGCCGCGTGGACTGATCGGCGACACCGCGTCCACTACGGACACCTCAACCGGGTCGGCGCTCACCGGCACCGGAGGAACGCTGATTGTCGGGGCGCCCTGTTCAGCGGGGGGTATGTCGGGGGGCATGTGAATGTCGAAGGCATCAAACGCGGCCGCCGCAGCGCCGCTCGCCCAGATGTTTGCAGTGGCCGGACCGACGTCGGTGAGCACACCGAAGCCCGGGGTAGCCGCGGCCAGGGAATCGGTGACGACCGGGATGAGGTTGTTCACATCGGCGATGGTGACCCCCGGCAACTGCGCGGCAGAAAGAGCGCCGGCCGGATCGGCCGCATACCGGGCGGCCGCGTCGGGGTCGCGCACCAACGCCATCACGAAGTCGAGCAACGAGTTGGCCATGCCGCAAGGTTAGTCACTGCGCACTGCCGCCGGATCGGTAACGAACCCCACCGACGCTCCAGCTGTTAGGGGACGAGCCCCTAGGGGAAATTCAACACCTAGGGGATTGCTGGGCGGGTCCGGCGGCCGACGGTTATCGTGTGGGGAGCCCGCTGCAGACAAGGGAGACCGCGTGAACCCGTCAGACCGGCCCGCCCTCGGGCTCTCGATCGGGACGACCAATCTCGTCGCCACCCGTTCCGGCCAGCCGCCGGTCACCCGGCGGTCGGTTCTCACACTGTGGGCCAACCGGCCTGCCGAAGTGGGCGTCCCGTCGCAGAATCCCGAACTCACCAGACCCAATCTCACCCAGGCAGGGCTGGTGCTGCGCGGCTTCGTCGAGCGCGTCGGTGACCCGGTGCCCCTGGTCGCCACCGACGGATCGGCGCACCGGGGCGAAGCGCTGCTCACCGCGGCGCTGGAAGCGATGGCACTCGCCTGCGACGACGGGCGCCCGGCCACCGCGGTGGTGGTCGCCGCCCCCGCGTACTGGGGGCCGGGCACCGTCGGCGCCTTGCGGGGTGCGCTGCGCGAGAGTGCCTCACTGGCGCCCGGCGCCGTCCCTCCGATGATCGTCGCCGACTCGACCGCAGCCCTGGCGGCACTGCAAATCTCCCCGGGCCTGCCCGGAAGCGGGGTGGTTGCCCTGTGCGACTTCGGCGCCAGTGGCACGTCGATCACACTGGCTGACGCAAGCGCCGGACTGGCACCGATCGGTGAGACGGTGCGCTACGGGGATTTCTCCGGCGATCAGAACGCCCAGACCGTGCTCAATCACGTCTTGAGCGGCATCCGGGCCGCGGGCCACAACGATCCGGGCGGTACCGCCGCTGTCGGAGCCCTGACCCGGCTACGGGAGGAGTGCCGGCTCGCCAAGGAGCGGTTGTCCACCCAAACCGCCACCGCGGTCCCGGCCGACCTCCCCGGGCACCGATCCGACATCCGGTTGACCCGGTCCGAACTGGACGAGCTGATCGCCGAGCCGTTCACCGGATTCCTCGACGCCCTCGGTGATGCGCTGGAACGCAACAGGATTCCGGCCGCCAACCTGACCGCCGTCGCGACGGTCGGCGGTGGCGCGGCGATCCCGGTCATCAACCAGCGGCTGTCCGAGATGTTGCGCGTGCCGGTGATCACAAGCCCTGATCCAGGACTGGCCGCCTCAGCCGGGGCAGCCGTGCTGGCTGCCCGCGGCACTGCACCAGAAGCGCACACCGCCATGGCACCCGCCGCGGCCGACGCGCCGACCAGCCTCGCGCCCACGGCGTGGGCTGCCGGGGCGGCGGGGCAGGCCGCCACCGAGTCGGCCTCGGACGGCTCTCCGTCGGCGACGTACCGCGCGCTGGCCTGGTCCGAGGGTGACGACGCCACCGAAGAGCCGGTGCCCTACGCCGGAGAGGACTACGCCGGCGTCCCGCCCCAGACGGGCGCTCGGCCCGCGTTGGAGTTCCAGCGCGAGGACACAGAACCCGATGAGGGCTCTTTGGTGGTGGCCGGTCCGCCGCCGTGGTACCGACGTCCCCCACTATTGTTCGGCCTCGCCGCCGCGTTGGCAGCCGTTGCCGTCGGCGGCCTCGCCGTCACGCTCACCAACACCGACAGTGCTCCCACCACGACCACGACCCGGGTCACCAAGCCGGGGGACAGTCCCGCGTCGTCGGCTGCGCCGCCGCCGGTCCCGGTGACCTCCACGGTGACCGGAGCCAACGGGGTGACGACGGT
>CAXNJA010000199.1:0-4540 GCA_964202555.1 Mycobacterium sp. | reverse complement strand
AAGATCGTGGAGAACCTCGCGGTCATCCGCCCGACGATCATGGGCGCCGTCCCGCGCATCTTCGAGAAGGTGCACGGCCGGATCAACGAGATGATGGCCAAAGAGGGCGGGGTCAAGAAGACGCTGTTCGACTGGGCGGTGGGCGTCGGAGTTGAGGTGTCGCGCACCAAGCAGGCCGGCAAAGCCGTCTCCCCGCTGCTGAACGGGCAATACAAGCTGGCCGACAAACTGGTGCTGTCGAAGATCCGGGACCGTTTCGGCGGACGGTTGCGCTTCTTCATCTCCGGATCGGCCGCACTCGACCGGGAGATCGCGCAGTGGTTCGACGCCATCGGCGTGGTGGTGCTGGAGGGCTATGGGCTCACCGAGACTTCGGCGGCCTCGGTTCTCAACCGGCCGAACGCTTATCGCTTCGGCACTGTCGGCTGGACCTTCCCGCAGACCGAGGTCAAGATCGCCGGGGATGGGGAGATCCTGCTCAAGGGCCCCGGTGTCATGGATGGCTACCACGACATGCCCGAAGCCACCGCCGAGACGATAGAGCCCGACGGCTGGTTCCACACCGGTGACATCGGCGAACTCGACGCCGAGGGCTTCCTGCGTATCACCGACCGCAAGAAAGACATGTTCAAGACCTCGCAGGGCAAATACGTTGCGCCGTCGGCGATTTCAGCCCAGTTCAAGGGCATCTGCCCGTTCGCCAGCGAGATCGTTGTGTACGGCGAGGGCAAACCCTACTGCGTCGCGCTGGTCAGCCTGGACGCCGACGGGGTCACCGAGTGGGCGGCGGCCAACGGGATGGCCGGAAAGTCATTCTCCGAGATCGCCCGTGACGCCAAGACCTACGCCGCGGTCGAGGGCTACGTCGAGCAACTCAATAAGGTGCTCAACCGGTGGGAACAGGTCAAGAAGTTCGCGATCATCGACCGTGAGTTGACCGTCGAGAACGGCGACCTGACGCCCAGCCTCAAACTCAAGCGCAAGGTTGTCGTGGACAACTTCCACGGCAAGATCGACGATCTCTACGTCTGAGGCGGTGTGACGGTAGGAGCGATCCGGATGACTCGTGTCCGTGGCCTGGCGTGCGCGGCGATGGTGACCCTCGCGTTGACGCCGGCGGTGGCCCACGCTGACCCGCCGCCGCCCGCGGTGGGTGTGGGATGCGCGGCTGACCTGGCCGACGCCATGACCCTGCTGCCCGATCAGACCACCTACGTGGCATGTCGCCCAAGCGGGCTGGGCTACTCCTGGACGGCGCTGCAGACTCCTTTCCCGCCGAATGACGCCTGGCTGAGTTACGGGTCGCCGATCACTCTGCACGGCCAGGGCATGCGCAACCCGAACCTGTCCTCGGGGCGGTGGACGGCCACGCCGCGAGATCCGGAGGCGACCTGCCGGGTCACCCAGACCACGGTGGTGGAGGCGGGTGTCCTTGCGCCGCCGCAGATCTCCGAGGGGGAGAAGGGCAAACCCATGACTGTGGAGATGCTGCTCAGCCTTTTCTATGTCGAACTGGCCGGTGACTGCCTGTGGGAGAAGGACTAGCGCTCCGGCTGTGTTCCGCGGCTCACTTCGGGAGCGCATCCGGGCGCGGGAAGATTCCCGCTAGCGCAGGCCGTCCAGTGCCTCCGCCCGGTCAGCCAGTGCGGTCAGCGCGTCGGCAAGTTCGCGGGCTTGGGTAGGAGTGAGGTCAGCGGCGACGGCGGACTCTGGGGCAGCACTGATGATCACGCCTTCGACCCGCAGCGCCACCCCGCTGACCGTGGACCCGTCGCGGTGCTGCAGTCCGGTCAGCAATGCCGCGACCGGTCCGATCGGGACAGGGTCGGCGCCGTACACGCGGTCGCCGAACCGCTCATCCCAGTCGCCGGTCCACGTCGTACCGGCCGGCGGCGGTGTGGATGACGCTGAGGCCCCGGTGCTGGTCGCTGATGTCGCCATGTGTCGGGACTATAAGGGAAGAAAGGGTTTTTCTCGGTCCCGTTTTGTCGTTGTCCGGGGGTAGCGTTGGTTGACGCAAGGGGCAATGGGCCGCGGAAGGAGCAGTGATGCCGAGCTGGCGACCTCAACGAACCTGGGGCAAGTCTGTGGAGCAGCAGCAGCGCGACCGGGATCAGCGCTACCGCGATGCGCGCGCCGAGGCGGCAACCGAATATCAGGCCGACATCGCCAGCAACGGCCACGGCGATTGCGACGGCGATTGCGAGTGCGACTGATCCGTGCGCTGTCGACGCGACTACAGATGGCGCAACGGCCGGTACAACGGCCCGTACTTGTAATCGAGCCACCACTCACGGAGTAATGAATTCCCATGGCTACGAGCGCCGGCCCGCAACTCCGTCAATCGTGTGTGTGCACTGATGCGGTTCTGCGGTTCCATAAACTGAGGCTGCTCGAGTTTTTCCTGCGGCGATAGGGCCTTAAGGCATCGAAGCTATCATTGGCCAGCGGCCTTAGACCGGCTGCAGCGGGCCGAAGCTTTCGTAGTTAATGGCGCTGTGGGGCACCCCGAGCTCAACGAGCTGAGCGTGGACAGCGGACATGAACACGTGCGGCCCGCACATGTACACGTCGAAGTCCGAATCGGGCAGCCAACCGCGCAGCAGCTCGGGGGTGATTCGCCCGACGGCGGCGGCGGGGTCGCTGCCGTCTTCGACGGCGCAGTGCACCGCGACATCCGACCCGCTCTGAGCCAGCGCGTTCAATTCCGCGGCGAACGGCCGGGCATCGGCGGTGCGGACGGCTTGAATAAACCGAACCGTCGCATCGGGGTGTGCCGCGACCAACGCCTTGGCCATCGGCAGCACCGGAGTGACGCCGATCCCGCCGGCGATGAACACCGCCGGACGTCCGTTGTGCGACGAGGGGTCCAGCGTGAAGACGCCGTAGGGTGCCGCCAACCGCACCTGCTGACCGACGGCGATCTCGTCGTGCAGGTAGTTGGACACGACACCTTCCGGGCCTGATGCATGTAGGCACGGCTCACGCTTGACGGAGATTCGGTAGCTGCGGTCGCTCGGTACATCGGAGATGGAGTAGTTGCGCGGCGGTGTCACCGCCTCCCCGGGGACATCCACGTTGACGGCGATGTACTGACCGGGCAAGTGCTTCGGCAGCGGGCCTCCGTCGGCGGGGGTCAGAACGAAGGAGGCGATCCCGTCGGCCTCTTGTGTCTTTGCGCTGACGGTGAAGGTCCGGTGCCCGGTCCATCCGCCGGGCTGATCGAGCTGCTCCTGGTAAAGCTGGGCTTCGCGGCCGATACAGACATCGGCGAGGTTGCCGTACGCCTCGGTGACTGCCGCGGCGATCTCCGGGGTGACCGCATCGCCGAGGACCTCGGCGATGGCGTCCAACAGATGCTTGCCGACGATCGGATACTGCTCGGGCTGGATACCGAGTGAGCAGTGCTTGTGGGCGATCAGATCGACGGCCGGGCCCAGCGCACCGAGATTGTCGATGTTGGCGAAGTAGGCGCAGACGGCGTTGGCCAGGGCCTGAGGCTGCGCTCCCTCGAATTGGTGGGCCTGGTTGAAGTAGGCCAGCACCTCGGGATTGCCCGCAAACATGCGCGGGTAGAAATTGCCGGTAATGGTTTCAGCGTTCTCGGCGACGACCGGCGTTACGGCCTTGACGATGTCGACGGTTTTCTGAGTCAGCACGATGGTCTCCCGCAGCGATCGAAGCGAAACGGTTCCTTGCGATATCAGACGGACGGTAACTCTCATCCCGGCTGTGAGACTCGCAGATCGCGATAATTGTGCTTCGGCGACGCCAAGGGTCGCGGTGATGCTGGTGCGCGATACTGGGATTGAACCAGTGACCTCTTCCGTGTCAGGGAAGCGCTCTCCCGCTGAGCTAATCGCGCGGGTTGAAAATCGGAGGTGGAGACGGGAATCGAACCCGTGTGCACGGCTTTGCAGGCCGTTGCCTCACCACTCGGCCACTCCACCGCTGGGGTCTGATGCCTTTAGCACCTTCGAGCGGATGACGGGATTCGAACCCGCGACCCTCACCTTGGCAAGGTGATGCGCTACCAACTGCGCTACATCCGCAAAGCTTCGGGAATCGCACCCCGCCGCGATGGTCGACAATAGTCCAGATGCCGCTGAGCCTACAAATCCCTCTGGTCAAGGGCATGTTCAGCGCAAATGCACTCCGTGCTAACCTTCGACCTCGACGCAGTCGGCGTGCTCTGCGCTGACTCTGCGGTCCCGTGGCTCAGTGGGAGAGCGTCCGCTTCACACGCGGAAGGTCGCTGGTTCGATCCCAGCCGGGACCACTGCAAAACCGTAGCTAGGAGCCAGTTTTGCGGAGTTGCGACGCGGCGCCTCCGGCTAAACCTGAACACGATCCAACACATCAGGTCGTGAATCGCGACAGGCGGAAACGCAGCCGGTGCCGAGCAGATATCGGCATAGATCGGATGTTGGCACTGCGCTGCGGGACGGTTCTCCATGCTGGAGAGTACCCAGAGTACATACTGTGAGCTTCTAGTTGCTGTGCACGGAGTCCCACCTCCCAGCCAAGGAGTTGTGTTGTC
>CAXNJA010000198.1:0-4579 GCA_964202555.1 Mycobacterium sp. | reverse complement strand
GAACGCCTCGGCGAACTCGAAGACGTCGATGTCGGCGGGCCGCAGACCGGCGCGGGCGATGACCTTCACCACCGCGCTCTGCCCGGCGGTCAGCATCACCACCGGGTTGACCGCGGTGGTGGCCGCGGCCAGGATCCGGCCGCGCGGTGCGATCCCGGCCGCCTCCGCGGACGCAGCCGTTCCCAGCATCAAAAGCGCTGCTGCATCCGCCATTTGGGGTGAGGTTCCCACGGTGTGCAGGTGCTCAATCGCCGTCACGCCGGGGTAGGCGTTCAGCGCGATGGCGTCCTGGCCGTCGGCACCCAACTGCGCGAAGGCCGGTGGCAGCTCGGCCAGCGCCGCCAGCGTCGTCTGCCCCCGGACGAGTTCGTCGTGATCCAGGCCCGGTCCGTGCTCACCGGGAGGCACTCCCACCACCGAGCGGGCGAACCGCCCGCCCGCCCACGCCGCGGCCGCCTTCTGTTGGGTCTCCGCGCCGTAGGCGTCGAGGTCCTCGCGGTGCAGTCCCTCGATGGTGGCGTTGAGGTCGGCGGCGATACCCATGTGCACCGAGCCGACCGCCCGGATGGTGGCCGGGTCGGTCCACAGCGGGCCGCGATCGGCGAACAGCGGCACCCGCGACACCGACTCCACTCCGCCGGCCACCGCCATCGAGAGGTCACCGGCGCGCAGCCGGGCCGCGCCGTGGGCGACGGCGTCGATGCCCGAGGCGCAGAACCGGTTGATCGTCACCCCCGGGACGTGATCACCCCAACCGGCCAGCAGTGCTGACGTGCGCGCGACGTCGGCGCCCTGCTCGTCGACCTGGGAGGCGCAGCCCACGATGACGTCGTCGATCCGGGCCGGGTCCAGACCGGTCCGGTCGATCAGGGCGTGCTGGAGGTGGATCAGAAGGTCGGTGGCGGTGCGGTCATGCAGTGACCCCTTGGCCGAGGCCTTGCCGCGCGGTGTGCGCACGTAGTCCAGAATCAGTGCGTCCGGAACCGGGGCGTCGTCCATTGGGGGCAAGTTTACGGTGCTGCGGAGGTGAGACTCTTGCGGCGGAACAACTCGGCGGGCCGGCCGCGGGCCCCGGTCTCCTCGATCATCCCGGTGCCCTCCACCTTGTCCTCCATGGCGCGGCGGAACCTGTCCCGGCCGAACTGCTCACCGGCGACGGCTTCGTGCACCCCGCGTAGCTCGGTCAGGGTGAACCGGGGTCCCAGTAGCCGGTCGGGGTCGGGGTGGTTCTCATAACGCTCCCGGACATCGGTCTTGGCGCGGCGCACGATCTCGGGGTGATCCCACGCCAAATCGCCGGGACGGTCCACCGAGGCCAGTCGGGTTTCGCCGGCCACTCCGCAGCCCAGTGCCTCAAGTTGATCGGGCCGGACCACGGCCACGTGGGCGACCGAGATCACCCAGTCGCGGTGGTCGCGGTCGGGGTCGTCGAGGACGTGTAGTTGTCGCGGCCGGATGTTCTGCACGCCGAGCTTGTCGCGCAGGCAGCGCTCGACGGCTTGGGCCAGGGTCTCACCCTGGCGCACAAAGGCACCCGGCAGTGCCCACTTGCCGATGTCGTCGCGCCACATCTGCACCACGACCAGTCCGCGTTTGGGGCAGGTGGTCAGCAGCGCGGTGTCCACCGCGACGATGGGCCGCGGGTAGTTGCGCGACGCTTTTTTGTCAGACCCCCTTGGTACCGTCGGGTCAGAGTGGTCGGGGAATGAACTGTCAGCCACGGGGACAATCTAGCATTTTGCGTGCCGATCGCGCTTAATCAGAATTTGTGCTAAAATCGAGCATAATGAATCGACGGGAACGGGGGAACTGCCAATGAAGGGAATCAATATCGACAACGCCGTACTGGTGATCGGGGACGATGACACCGCCGGGAGACCGGACGTGCTGACCGAGAAGGCCGCCGAACACGGCGTCCGGATCGCCGAGACGTTCGCCTTCCCGCAGGGTTCGGCGGCGATGGCCGACGATCTGACCGACGTGGAGGCGGTGGTCGCCGTGCTGAGCCGGGCGATCATCACGCGCCGCAACGTCTGGTGCCCGTTTCCGATGCCGGACCTGTGCCGTGAGGCCCACATCCGGCGCCTCAGCGTCGCCCTGCAGCGCCACGGCCTCAATCTGCTTCTGGGTCAGCACATGGCGCCCTGCCCCACCGACGGCGGCTACAGCGAGATCGACGCCGCATTGCGCAGCGAGGTCAAGGCTGTCGACGACCTCGACCACGCCGCGCTGGCCGCAGCCGGATCCCGGATGCTCGGTGCGGAGATCGAGAAGGAGCTGGCCGGCAGCGCGACGTCATCTGAGCGGGTGTGCCGCGGGGAGCGGATCTACACCACCCGGGAGGCCGCCGGACTGCTGGGCAAGTCGCCCAACTGGCTCTACGGTGCGCTGCGCGGCAAGCTTTTCCACTACTCCGATGGTTCACCCATCGAGCCGCTGCGCGTCGGCAGCAAGGGCCGGCGCCGCTACACCGGCTCCATGCTGCGCCAGATGGCGCGGTCGTGTCTGCGCACCGGCCTTCTCGACCGGCGGGAGTTCGAGCAGGTGTTGGCCGAACTGTCCCGCACGGAGCGGTAGTACGCAGCCTGCCCGCCGCCCTTACCGGCGTCGCGGGCTGCAGCACCCTCCCGCACCGGGGCGGCCGCAATGGCCGTCCCGCACTCAACCCATCGACTGAAAGGAACACAACCATGAACAACTCACACACAACCCCGAGCTGGGAGCACGACGCACTCATCCACGGCTGGTGGGTGATCCCGGGCCGGCTGCTGGCCACCGAGTACCCCGGAGCCAAGGATCCGCAGAAGGCCGCCCGCAAGATCCGGACGCTGCTCGAGGCCGGGATCACCTCGTTCGTCGACCTGACCGAGGCCGGCGAAACCACCTGGGGCGGAGCGCCGATGGTGCCCTACGACGGCGCTCTGGCGGCCCGCTACCAGCGCTTCGGCATCCGCGACACCAGCGTGCGTCCCGACGCCGGGTATGACCCGATCTTGGCTCACATCCGGACCGAACTCGACTCCGGTGAGGTGGTGCTGGTGCACTGCTGGGGCGGCAAGGGCCGCACCGGCACCGTGGTCGGCTGCTGGCTGATCGACGAGGAGCACCTGGGCTTCCCCGAGGTGCTCGACCGGATGCAGGAACTGCGCAAGGGCACCCGCCAGGCCCACCACCCCGTCCCCGACACCGACGAGCAGGCGGCTGTACTGCGCCGGCGCGCTCAGCGACGGGAGGCCTGAGATGACCGACTGGTTTCAGCGTCTGACCGGATTCGCCGAGGACGGCTACGTCTCCACCCAACAGCGCCTGGCCGTCGACGGTGCGGAGTTGGTGTCACTGGTCAACGGCAAGCGCTACGGGATCGGGCAGTTCAGCCTGCCCACCGTCGCCGAACTGCGCACCCGGGTGAATCCGTCGCGGGGGCAACGTAGTTCGTTCGACGCGGTGATCGGGGAGTCCCGCAGTATGCACTCCGACCCGCAATTCGAGGGTGCGTTGTTCCAGGCGGCATCACAGTTCAACGTGCTGGAGATGGTGTCCCAGCACGTCACCCCGGAGGGGGGTGTCACTGGCTACGCATGGGACGGCACCCAGGGCCCGGCGTGTGCGATCGCGGCCGGGGCGGCGACGATCTACCGCAACTACTTGGTCCCGGTGGGCGACGGTGTCGGGCAGACCGCCGACCGGCAGATCGACGCACTGGCCGGCGTCGGGTCTGCGCTGGCGCAGCTGACCGGTCGCCGTGTCGATGAGCTGTGGACGATGAGCAACGGCTACGCGCTGTGCACCGCCGACGGCCTTGAGGCGATCAGCGGGCTGCTCGAGGGTGCCTCCGAGGAGGTGCGCGACGGCCTGCGCGGGCAGCTGTCCATCGGTCTGCACCGCAACGTCGAGGTGACCGACGTCGTCGCCCCGCCGCGCCGGCTGGTGTCGCAGGCGTTCTGTTCGGCTCTGCCGCTGGGGTATTCGCGGTTGGACCGGTCGCAGTGGGAGCCGTTCGCCCGGCTGATCCTGGAAGCCACCTACGAGGCGACGCTGCTGGCCGCGGCCGAGCAGGCCCAGGCCGGTGGTTCCAACATCGTGCTGCTGACCCGGGTCGGCGGTGGGGTGTTCCACAACGATCCGGGGTGGATCGACGCCGCCATCGAACGCGCGGCACGCATCGTCGAGCACGCCGGCCTGGACATCCGCGTCGTCTGCCATCGCGGGGTCAGCCCGGGCGTGCGAGAACTCATCGAGAAGTGGGGGTGAGGGTGGAACCTGCGAGATTGCACTGAGGTTGTGGACGAACACGTGGCCCGGCGCTTTGTCAGAGGTGGCTCCTACCATCGGAACCGCCGCACAACATAAGGGGGAGCATGTCGCAGTCGATCAACACCAGCTACGCCGTCATCGTCCTGGGGGACCGGGAGACCATCCGGCACTTCGACCTCGACGAGAAGGCGGCCCGCCAGGGCGCGGTGGTGACCGAGCAGTACTTCTTCGATCCCGGCGAGGCGGCCTCGCAGGACGAACTCACCGAAGTCGAAGCGGTGGTGACCGCCCTGAGCCGGGCCGTGGCCACCCGCGCCGACCTCTG
>CAXNJA010000197.1:0-4587 GCA_964202555.1 Mycobacterium sp. | reverse complement strand
TTGTGGTGCGCCGTCAGGGTTTCGAACCCCGGACCCGCTGATTAAGAGTCAGCTGCTCTACCAACTGAGCTAACGGCGCGTGACAGCGACAATAACAGCCCGGCCGTGGCGGGGCGAAATCGGCTGCTACCGGTGCTGACCTGCCAAGTCGCGCTGTGTCATCGGCTCGCCTTAGACTACGGACGGTCGCGCGGGGCCGTTTCCCGCGCTCAGGAATGTGAGTTTGGAGCACGGATGCGCAACCTCGGACCGGCTGTTCGGTCCTGGCTGATCGCCCTGCTACTGATCCCCGCCATGCTGCTGGCTACCAGCGCATGTGGCCGGCAGGACAGTGGGCCCAAGGTGCTGGCCGGCAAGGGCACCCCGTACAGCGATCTGCTGGTCCCCAAGCTGACCGCCTCGGTGCAGAACGAGGCGGTGGGCGTCGCGGTCGACCAGCCCGTCACCCTCAATGTCCAGGGCGGCGTGCTCGGCTCGGTCTCGATGGTCGACGACAAGGGCGAGGAACTTCCCGGAACGATCGCCCCGGACGGCCTGAGTTGGATGAGCGCCGATCGGCTGGGCTACAACAAGAAGTACACGGTGACCGCCCAGACGCTGGGTCTCGGTGGTGTGGTGACGGAGTCGATGAGTTTCGAGTCCTACTCGCCGGCCAACCTCACCATGCCCTACCTGTCGCCCGGCGACGGCGCCTACGTCGGTGTCGGCCAGCCCATCGCGGTGCGTTTCGACGAGAACATCCCCGACCGCCGAGTCGCCCAGGACGCCATCACCGTCACCACCAACCCGCCGGTGGAGGGCGCCTTCTACTGGCTGAGCAACCGAGAAGTCCGCTGGCGCCCACAGAGCTACTGGCCGCCCGGCACGACCGTGACGGTCAACGTCAAGACCTTCGGAGTCGACCTCGGCGACGGCCTCTACGGCCAGGACGACGCGAGCTCGACGTTCACCATCGGCGACGAGGTGATCGCCACCGCCGACGACGCCACCAAGCAGTTGACCGTCCGGCGCAACGGCCAGGTCATCAAGACCATGCCGATCTCGATGGGCAAGAACAAGACCCCCACGCCCAACGGCACGTACACCATCGGCGACCGCCATGCGCGGCTCGTCATGGATTCGTCGACCTACGGCGTGCCGACCAACTCTCCCGAGGGCTACCGGCTCGAGGTCGATTGGGCCACTCAAATGTCGTACAGCGGAATCTACGTGCATTCAGCCCCGTGGTCGGTGGGATCTCAAGGCAGTGAAAACGTCAGCCACGGTTGCCTGAACGCCAGCCCGGAGAACGCCCAATGGTTCTTCAACAACACCAAGCGCGGCGACGTGGTGGTCGTGCGCGGCACGGTCGGCTCGGTGCTGTCCGGCGCGGAGGGTCTTGGCGACTGGAACATTCCGTGGAGCCAGTGGAAAGCCGGTAACGCCAACACCTGATCGGTCGGTACCCATGCCATCTTCCGCGCGGAACAAGAACGGACATCCGCCGAAGGTCTGCCAGAACTGCGGGCGGCCCTTCGAATGGCGCAAGAAATGGGAGCGGGACTGGGATCAGGTCCGGTACTGCTCGGAGCGGTGCCGACGGGCTCCGCGGTCGCCCTGAAACTTCAGCAATGCGGCGCCGGCTCGTTGCGGTGGCTGCCGCGATGGCGCAGCCAGACCACCAGCCACACCGCGGTGACGATCGTGACGATCAAAAAGCTCGGCGGCGCATTGAACATCGCCGAGGCGATCAGCCCCAGCCAGACGCAGGCCACCGCTAGTCCGGTTGAGATTGCCATCGCCAGCGCCGGCCGGGGGGTCAGCGCGATCGCGGTGGCGGCGGGTGTGATCACGAGTGCGAACAGCAGCAGCGTGCCGACCGCCTGGATGGCCATCGTCACAGTCAGCGCGAGTAGCACAATGAACACCAGCGAGAGTGCGCCGACGGGAATGCCCTTGGCCTGGGCCACTGCGGAATTGATCGAACTGTAGAGCAGTGGCCGGTAGACCACCCCGACGGTGATGGCGACGACCGCCAGTAGCGCGGCGAACACCATCAGCTGCTCGCCGGTGATCGCCAACAGGTTGCCGAACAACACGTTGGTCATGGTGGATGAACTCTTGGTGGCAAGGGAGTTGAAGAACAACCCGAGGCCGGTGGCGAAAGCCAGCACCGTCCCCGTCACGACGTCGCGCTCGGAGGCGCGCTGGCCGAGCACGCTGATCAGCATCGCACCGGCCACGCAGAACACCCCGAGTCCGAAAACCGGCGACAGGCCGAGCAGTACCGCTCCGGTGGCCCCGGGCAGTCCGATGTGGGCCAGCGCGTGGGCGGCGAAGGCGCTTTGTCGCACCACGACGAAATAGCCGATCACCCCGGCGGCCAGCGCCACGATTGTTCCGCCGATCATCGCGTTGCGCATGAACGCTGAATCCAGGATCTCCAGCCAGTTCGGTTGGTAGCCGACCGTGGCGAAACCTGTTCTCACAGAACACTTCTCATGTACAGCTCACCCTGGGGCGTGTGGGCGACCTGGATCGGGGCGCCGTAAAGGTGGGTGAGCAGTTCGTCATCGACGACACTGCCGATGGGGGCGTGGTGGGCGTGTCCGTCGAGCAGGTAGATCGCGCTGTTCAGGATCGGCAGCAGCGGGTTGAGGTCATGGGCCACCACGATGATGGTGAGTCCGAGTTCGCGATGCAGCTTGGCCAGCAGCAGCACCGTCTCCCGCTGACTCCCGATATCCAGGGCGGCCAACGGCTCGTCGAGGATGAGCATCCGGGGTCCGCCCACCATCGCCTCGGCGATCGCCACCCGCTGGCGCTGCCCACCGGACAGCGTCGAGAGCCGCCTGTCGGCGAACCCGTCGGCGTCCAGCGCGGCCAGGGTTTGGAAGGCCAACTCGCGCTGCGCCGCTGTCGTGCGGGCGAACCCCCAGCGATGGCCCGTCAGGCCCAGCAGCACCGCGTCGATGCCGCGGACTGCCTCCCCGGCGGTGGCCGCGTAGTGCTGCGGAACGTAACCGATGAGATCGTTGTCCTCGCCGGGGGAGTTGCCGAAGACGCTGACCTCACCCGAGGCGACCGGAATCAGCCCGAGGATCATCTGCACCAGCGTTGTCTTGCCCGAGCCGTTGGCTCCGATGACGGCCACGACGCTGCCCGCTGGAACGTCGAAGGTGCCCTCCGACCAGATCGCCCGTCCGTCTCGGACCGCGCTGGCGTCGCGAAACGACAGCGCGACCTCCCGGGGTGACTCAGGCGCTGACACCAAGTGCCTTGGCCAGCGCAGCGAGTTGGCCGTCCTGCCAGCCCACGAAGCTGTCCTGGCCCGGCGGCACCGTCTCGGTGACCTCAACCACCGGGACCCCCGCTTGCTCAGCGGCCTTGCGCAACTGATCAGACACCGACCCTTCGGTCTGGGTGTTGAAGATCAGCACATCGATCTCGCCGCCGGCCAGGGCCGTCTGGAAGGCCTTGATATCGGCGGGTGAGGGGTCAGACTCGTTCGCTGCCGCCTGCCGGTATCCCTGAGGTGTCTTGTTGGCCAAGCCCAGAGCCTCGGCCTGATAGTCGAATACCGACTCGGTGGCTGCGTAGGACTTGCCTGCAGCACCGGCCTTGATCGTGGCGATCAGGTCGTCGTAGGGCTGCAGCGTGGTGGCGAATGCCTTGCGTTGGTCGCCGAAGTAGCCGGCGGCCTGCGGGTTGATCTTGGCCAGTTCGGCCGAGACCGCATCGGCGACTGCCGTGACGGCCTGCGGTTTGTACCAGAGATGCGGGTTGGCTCCGTCAGCAGTGGCGGTGACCTTGCCGGCGTCGATCACCGGGACCGAACCTGCCGAGGTGGCGGCGAGATCGGCGGCCCAGTGGTCATAGTCGGCACCGTTGATCACGACCAATTGGGCGCCCTTGAAGGCTGCCGCATCGGCGGGTGAGGGTTCGTAATCGTGCGGGTCCACCGAGGAGCTGGCGAGCAGTGTCGTGACGGTCGCGCAGTCGCCGCCGAGTTCGGAGACGATGTCGCCCCACTGGTCCACGCTGACCACCACGTTCACCGCCCCGCCCGGACAGGTGCTCGCCGCAGCGGCTGTCGCAGCATCCCCGGCGCCGGAAGTCGATGGCTCGGTAGCGGTTTTCGTTCCGCTCCCGCAGCCGGCCACCGTGAGAGCCATCAGAATCGCCGCCGACGCAACAACCGTCGCGGACGCGAAAGGGCGGAGAGCGGAGTGCAACTGGGTCAAATTCACATCCAAATGATAATCGTTTTCATTATGCGCCACAAGCCGCGCGGGCTGTTCAGTTCATGTTCCAGGGTTCGCCGTAGGTGGTGACGCTGTCGCCGGTGCCTGAGATCAGCCGGGCGAATGGGCGCAGTAGCACCCCGCCGGCGGCGCCGGTGACGGTGCCGTGGGCGTTGGCCACCGCGACCGAGCCTTCCGGGCCCTCGACGTCGACGGAGAAGGTCGCGACCTCCTGGATGCCCGGGCCGTTACCCAGATCCGAGCTGATCGAGGCGCCGGGGAACAGGTTCGGGGTGATCACCGAGGCCAGCGGGTCAAAGCCCAGCGGGGAGATGGAGACGTCGTCGAGCAGGATGTTGGGGGT
>CAXNJA010000196.1:0-4589 GCA_964202555.1 Mycobacterium sp. | reverse complement strand
ATCTGGGAGGATCCTGCCGCCGCGGCGCGGGTGCGCTCCGTGGCAGACGGCAACGAGACGGTACCGACGGTTTTCGTCGGCGATCGGGCGATGGTCAACCCGAGTGTCGATCAGGTCGAGTCCGCTTTGCGGGAATTCGCCCCGCATCTGCTGGAACTCGACACCCCCAAGCGCCGCCGAATCTGGCCCTGGGGAGCTAATCTCTAGTGCACACCCTCCATGAGGGCACTGATGCGGGGCGCCAACACCCACACCACGATGCCGACCACCACCGCGGACGCTCCGATGATGCCGAAGTAGGCGGCTTCACGCGCCGGGTCGTAGTAGCGCGCCAGTACGCCCGACATCGCCGTGCCCAGACCGACGGAGAAGAAGTACAGGGCCATCATCTGCGCCCGGAAAGCGTTGGGGGCCAACTGCGTCGTCACCGACAGCCCAATCGGTGACAGCAGCAGTTCCGACACCGCGAAAACGCCCATGATGGCGGCCACCACGAGTACCGGCACCGACCGTCCGGAGGTGCCGGCCATCGAGAGGAACAGCAGGAACGCAAGACCCATGCCGATGACGCCGTAGGCGAACTTCCGGGGGGTGGTTGGCGCGCGCCGGCCGAGCTTTGTCCACATCACCGCGAACACCGGTGACAGCAGGATGATCCACACCGGCTCGATGGAGCCGATCCAACTCGACGGTGCGGTCCACCCGAAGATCGACCAGTTCATCCGCTCATCGGAGTACACCGCCAGCACGGTGAAGATCTGCTGGAACAACGACCAGAACACCGCGTTGGCGATGAACAGCGGGATGAAGGCCCTGACCCGGGTTCGTTCCAGCGGCGTGACACGGGCACTGGTGAGCATCGCCGTGAAATAGGCGACCGACGCCAGCAGGATCAAGGCTGTGGTGAACTGCGAGAGGTTGGCCAGCTTGATCACGCCGGTGGCGAACCCGACACCGACGGCCGTCAGGACAGCAGCGACCACGCCCACCGCCCGCACGAAAGCCTGCCGGGAGAGGGGATGCGCGACGGTCCGGCCGTGCGCGCCGAGGTTGCGCCGGAAGATCACATACTGCGTCAACCCCAACGCCATGCCGACGGCAGCGGCACCGAATCCATAGTGGAAGCCCAACCGGGTCTGCAGCAGCCCGGTAATCAGTGGCCCGATGAAGGCACCCAGATTGATACCCAGGTAGAACAACGTGAAGCCACCGTCGCGGCGCGGGTCGCCTTCGTTGTAGAGGGTGCCCAGCAGTGAGGACGCGTTGGCCTTCAACGCTCCCGCCCCCAGCGCGATGAGCACGAGGCCGACCGCCACACCTGTCATTCCCGGCAGGATCGCCAGTGAGATGTGGCCGGCCATCACCACCACACCGCCGTAGAAAACGGTGCGCTCCATCCCCAGGACCCGGTCGGCGATCCACCCGCCCAGCACCGTGGACAAGTAGACGAATCCGCCGTAGGCGCCGACGATTCCGGTCGCAGTGGACTTAGGCAGACCCAGTCCCCCGTCGCCCACCGAGTAGTACAGGTAGTAGCCGAGGATGGTCAGCATCCCGTAGAACGAGAACCGCTCCCATAGTTCGACGCCGAACAGGTTGACCAGGCCCACCGGGTGGCCGAACCTGGTGCGGGGCGCCTGCGGGCGCTGATGGAGGTCCGTCACGCCGATCACCCTAGACTTCGGCGCATGAAATCGGCCCAGATCCGGGTGGGCGATCGCGATCACCACGCTGGCATTGGGATCACCCTCGCCCTGGCCTCGTCCTGACCGAGCGGCATGCTTGGATTGAATTTGTGACCAGCGATCTCGATACCGTGAACCCGCCGGGCTTCGCGCGGGTGGGAAGCGTTTACTACCCCGCCCTGGTGGCGGTGTTCACCGCGCTGGTGATCATCTCCAATGTCACCGCGACCAAGGGGGTCGCCTTTGGGCCGATCATCACCGACGGCGGCTTCCTGGTCTTTCCGCTGACCTACGTCATCGGCGACGTGCTCGCCGAGGTGTACGGCTTTCGCGCGGCGCGGCGCGCGATTGCTCTGGGATTTCTGATGAATGGGCTTGCAGCCCTGGCATTTTGGATCACCGTCTACCTTCCGGCTGCTGATTTCTATCCGAACCAGGAACACTTTGCGAATGTGGTGGGTGCGTACACCCAATTGATCATCGCCGGCCTCGCCGGCTTCATCGTGGGGCAGACCATCAACGCCTGGGCGGTCGTCAAGATTAAAGAACGCACCCGCGAGAAACACCTGTGGGCCCGATTGGTTGGCTCCACCTTCGTCGGCCAACTCGGCGACACACTGGTCTTCTGCAGTATCGCCGCCGGGGCGATCGGCATCAACAGCGTCGGCGACTTCGTGACATACGCCGCGCTGGGCTGGTTCTACAAGACAGCCGTCGAAGTCGTCATGCTCCCGATCACCTATCGGGTGATCGGCTACGTCAAGCGTCACGAACCCACCTACACCGCCCTGGTCTGATGGCCCGTCTGAAGGTCCGCGACTGGCTCAACGGCGCGGCGATCCGCGACTACGGCGACCGGGCTCTGCTGATCGAATGTTCCTCTACCACTGAGGTTCTGGATCTGGCCGAGACGTTGCGGGAGCTCCGACTACCCGGAGTGATCGACATCGTTCCCGGAGCCCGCACGGTCTTACTGGGCTTGGCCGACCCGGGTTATCAGCGCACGAGTCGCGCGCAACTGGCCGGCATCGCTCTCCCGCGTCCCGCCGAGTGCAGTGAGACCGCCGTAGCCGATGTGGTGATCGAGGTGGTTTACGACGGCGCCGACCTCAATGAGGTGGCTGGCCGGCTGGACATGACCGCCGTGGAGGTCATCGAGGCCCACACGGCCACACCGTGGCGGGTCGGATTCGGCGGGTTCGCTCCAGGTTTCGCCTATCTGGTGGGCGGTGATGCTCGGCTGAACGTGCCGCGGCGACCCGAGCCGCGGACCCGGGTGCCGGCCGGCTCGGTCGGACTGGCCGGGGAGTTCAGCGGCATCTACCCGCGTGAGTCGCCCGGTGGATGGCAGCTGATCGGACGCACAGAGGCGGTGCTGTGGGACATCGAGCGGGTGCAGCCGGCGCTGTTGAAACCCGGAATGTGGGTGCAGTTCCGCGTCGCGGGCACGACGTGATCGTCCTGGAGGTTTTGCGGACCGGTCCGCTGGCCCTGGTGCAGGACTTGGGCCGTCCGGGACTTGCCCATATCGGAGTGGGGCGCTCGGGAGCGGCGGACCGGCGCTCGCACGCCCTGGCTAACCGGTTGCTGGCCAACCCCGAGGACAGTGCGACGCTGGAGATCACCCTGGGCGGATTCGCCGCCCGTGTTCTCGGCGGTGCCATCGACGTCGCGGTCAGCGGGGCTGATCCAAGCCCAGCCGCCGACGGAATCCCATTCGGGATAAATAGCATTCAGCACGTCGGTGACGGTCAGGTCATCGTATTCGGCACGGCCGCGACCGGGCTGCGCAGCTACCTCGGCGTTCGCGGCGGTATTGACGTCGCCCCGGTTCTGGGATCACGCAGTTACGACACGCTGTCCGGTATCGGGCCCGCACCACTTCAGGCGGGCGACGTGATTCCCGTCGGCCGCCCTGCCGCCGCGTTCCCCGGCGTCGCACAGGCGCCGGTCGGTCCGATCGCCGCCGGCCGGGTGGACCTCACTGTGGCCCCCGGGCCGCGGGAGGACTGGTTCACCGACCCCGAAGCGCTGATTCGATCGGCGTGGGTGATCTCGGAGCGCAGCGACCGGGTGGGTGTCCGACTGGTCGGACCACCACTGCAGCACCGGTGGCCGGATCGGCAACTAGCCAGCGAGGGCGTCACCCGCGGTGCGATCCAGGTCCCGCCGAACGGCCAGCCGGTGATCCTCGGACCGGACCATCCGACCACCGGCGGCTATCCGGTCATCGGCGTGGTCATCGACGCCGACACCGACAGAGTCGGCCAACTGCGGCCTGGTCAGCCGGTTCGGCTGCACTGGAACCACTCCGGTAATGCGACGGCAACGGCGCCGGGCTGGTAGAGCTGAAGTCGTGACGTCTCCGCCGTCTCGGCAAGTCCACACCGCTCGACTGGTCCACACCAGCGATCTGGACTCCGAAACCCTGCTCAACGCTCATCGACTACTCACCGACGCCTACGGCGGTGAGTTCACCGACGCCGATTGGGACCATGCGCTGGGTGGAATGCACGCCATCATCGGGCACCGGGGAACACTGATCGCCCACGCCGCGGTGGTTCAACGCCGACTGTTTCATCGCGGGGCGGCGTTGCGCTGCGGCTATGTCGAAGGTGTTGCGGTGCGGGAAGAGTGGCGCGGCCAAGGCCTCGGCAGTGCGGTCCTCGACGCCGTCGAACAGGTCATCCGCGGCGCCTACCCGGTCGGGGCGCTGAGCGCGTCGGGGGCTGGTTCGCGGCTCTACCGTCCGCGCGGCTGGGTGTGCTGGCGGGGTCCTACGTCGGTGCTGACGCCGGCCGGTCGGGTCCGCACCGCTGAGGATGACGGATCGGTGTTCGTGCTGCCGGTCACGACAGATCTCGACCCGGACGGAGAGTTGGTGTGCGACTGGCGCGACGGGGA
>CAXNJA010000195.1:0-4601 GCA_964202555.1 Mycobacterium sp. | reverse complement strand
GCGGCGGCAGCACTCGGCGGAGCACTACTGGCCGGCCCGGTGATCGGTGCCACCGTCGCGCCGGCCGCGCCATGCCCGGGCGGGCAGTGGTCGGATCCGATCACCGGGCTGTGCTGGTCGCAGAACTCACCGAGCAACAGCTACGGGGGGTCGGGCAACATCCCATGCCTGCCGGGCAGACTGGGGCTGTGCCTGGGGGCGTTGCAAAACACATCGATTCCGGGCGCGACGCTGCCGGGTGTCAACCCCAACGGCACCTGGCCGTAAATGGTTTAGCTCTCTTCGGGCAGGGCGCCGCGGCGACGCAGCACATTGCGGCCCACCGCGGTGATCCCCGGCAGGATCGACAGGAACACGATGAGCAGAATCATCAGTTCCAGGTTTGCTTTGACGAAGGGCACGTTGCCCAAGAAATAGCCGAGCAACGTCATTCCGGCACCCCACAGGATGCCGCCGACGATGTCGTACGCCAGGAACACCGGATAGCGCATGTAGGACACCCCCGCCAGGACCGGGGTGAAGGTACGCACGATCGGCACGAAACGGGCCAGGATGATCGTCTTGGGCCCGTGTTTCTCGAAAAATGCGTGGGATTCCTCCACGTAGCGCTTCTTGAAGAACCGTGAATCTTCCTTGTCGAACAACGCTGGGCCGATCCGCCTGCCGATGAAATAGGCGCACTGATCACCCAGAATCGCCACCACGGGAACCGTGAGTACCAGCACCCAGATGTTCACCGGGGGGTTGGGTGCGGCCGCCAGCAACCCGCCGGTGAACAGCAGTGAATCACCGGGGAGTAGCGGAAACAGCAGACCAGTCTCGATGAAGACGATGATCAAGATGCCGGGCAGCACCGCCGCGGCGAACAACCCACCCTCGCCCAGCCAGTACATCGGGTCCAGGATGCTGGGCAGGGCTGCAAGGGTGGTCGTCATGAGGCCCCAAGATACCGGTGCCGTTTGACATACTGCCTCTCAGACGCACCCGTTTCCGCACCGAGAGGATGTTCCATGCCCATCGCCACCCCCGAGGTTTACGCGGAGATGCTGGACCGCGCCAAGGAACATTCGTTCGCCTTTCCCGCCATCAACTGCACTTCGTCGGAGACCATCAACGCCGCGATCAAGGGGTTCGCCGACGCCGGAAGCGACGGCATCATCCAGTTCTCCACCGGCGGAGCTGAATTCGGCTCCGGCCTTGGCATCAAGGAAATGGTCACCGGTGCTGTCGCACTGGCGGAGTTCGCGTACGTGATCGCCGCGAAGTACCCGATCACCGTGGCGTTGCACACCGACCACTGCCCGAAGGACAAGCTGGACACCTATGTCCGTCCGTTGCTGGCCATTTCGGCCGAACGGGTCCGGTCCGGCGAAGACCCGCTGTTCCAGTCACACATGTGGGACGGTTCGGCTGTGCCGATCGGCGAGAACCTCTCGATCGCCCAGGAGCTTCTCAAGCATGCCGCCGCGGCCAAGATCATCCTCGAGGTCGAGATCGGCGTGGTCGGCGGCGAGGAGGACGGCGTCGAGGCCGAGATCAACGACAAGCTCTACACCACCCCGGAAGACTTCGAGAGGACCGTCGACGCCCTGGGGGTCGGGGAGAACGGCCGTTATCTGCTGGCCGCGACGTTCGGCAACGTCCACGGCGTCTACAAGCCGGGCAACGTGAAGCTCAAGCCTGAGGTGCTCGCCGAGGGCCAGCGGGTCGCGGCGGCCAAACTGGGTCTGGCCGAGGGCGCCAAGCCCTTCGACTTCGTCTTCCACGGTGGCTCCGGGTCGTTGAAGTCGGAGATCGAGGACTCCCTGCGCTTCGGCGTGGTGAAGATGAACGTCGACACCGACACCCAGTACGCGTTCTCCCGGCCCATCGTGGGCCACATGTTCGCCAACTACGACGGCGTGCTGAAGATCGACGGCGAGGTCGGCGACAAAAAGGTCTACGACCCGCGCAGCTACATGAAGAAGGCCGAAGCCGGGATGTCCGCGCGGGTGATTGAGGCATGCAACGACCTGCGCAGCACCGGACGGAGTGTCTCGGCTGGCTGAGCCGACGGCCTGGCTGCCCCGCCGCCGGAAACTGCTGGGTGGCATTGCGGCGTCGGTTGTGCTGCTCGTCGCCATGCTGGCCTGGCAGCTGCGCAGCGACGGGGTTCCGTCGGATTGCGACACCGTGCGGGAACTGGTTGCCTACAACGCCGGGTTCAGCGAGCAGACCAAGACCTCGGCGCAGACCAACAATCCCGATCTGTCGACGACCGAGCAGTACCGTCAGTGGGCGGCGACGATCAAGGATTACGCCGCCACACTGGGCGACCCGGAGCTGGCCGCCCGGGCGGGTACAGCCGCCGACCTCGCCGGCAAAACCGCCGACCTCGTCCCGCGGTACCGGGCCAAGCCCGAAGATGCCGCGATCGCACGGGAATACGCCGGAATCGGCATCGAATACGGCAATGCGATCACGAGGCTGGAATACGCATGCCGGGACAACGGCTGACTCGCAGGGCTATGCCGACTGGGCTATGCCGACTGGACTATGCCGACTGGCAGATCTTCCACTTGTCGTTTCGGATCTGCAGATCGAAGCTGCGGGTGGATGTCGTGCCCGGGTCGAAGGCCATATACGAGGTCACGTTGGCCTCGGCATGATCGCCGTTGACGACGACCTCGTCGATGCTGGCGACGACGGGGTATTGCTTGGCCGCCACGACCTGGGTGTAGGCGTCTGACCAGGCTTTGTCGTCGTAGTTGAGGTAAGTCTCCTGGGTCTGGCCGCAGGTCACCTCGCGCAATGTCGTCAAATCGCCGTTGCGCACGGCGGTGTCGAAGGTTTCGATGGTGGAACGCACGGCGTCCACGCGGGCCGCCTCGGCCGCCTGTGAGCGCTTGATCAGCACCAGACCGACGATCGCCGCGGCGGCCAGGGCGGCCACCAGCAGCAGGATCGGAATCAGCCAACTGGGACGTTGCGGAGCGCGGGGTGCGCTGGCCTGCGGGCTCGTATTGGCATACGGCGACGTCGCGATGAACTCAGTCTCATCATCGGGAACCCGGTCGATGATCTGCGTGAATCCGGCATCGAAACCGGGTGCGGTGTAACGACGTTCGCCCGGTATCGCCGATCCCGGAGCCGGCGATCCGGTGTCGTCGGTAAGTCGGATCACCTCGGTCACCGGATCGGTGTCCTCCGCAGGCGAGTAGGGCGCGGCCTCCTCGGCGCTCTGGGCGCCGTCTTCGGGGCCGGTCCCTGACGGGTTCGACATGGCCTGCTGCAATCCCTCCTGGTGCGGTACCCCCCGACCCTAGCGGGTGGCTGGCGACTCCCGGCGGTCCGCAACTCGGTGGGCACCGGCACAATGTGCCCATGACTTCCTTTGGCGATCTACTCGGCCCCCCACCGGTCCGCTTACCCGGCGACATCGAGGCCGAAGCGGCACTGGCGGCCGGTGAGACCCCGGCCGTGGTGGCCGCCGCGCACCCGGCCGCCTCGGTGGCCTGGGCGCATCTGGCCGAGGAGGCGTTGGACGCCGACAAGGCGATCACCGCCTACGCCTACGCCCGTACCGGGTACCACCGAGGTTTGGACCAGTTGCGCCGCAACGGCTGGAAGGGCTTCGGTCCGGTGCCCTACTCCCATGAGCCCAACCGCGGCTTTTTGCGATGCGTGGCCGCGCTGGCCCGGGCAGCCGACACCATCGGGGAGACCCCTGAGTTCGAGCGCTGCCGGGACCTGCTCGACGACTGCGATCCGGCCGCCCGCGCCGAGTTGGGCCTGGTCTAGAGGTCCGTCTGCTCCGGACAGTCGGGCGCCGAACCGGGCGGTTCCACTTGGACGGTGGCGTGCCCCAACCCCCGTGCGGATAACACCGCACGGGCGTCGTCGAGGACACCGGAGCGGCCGTCGGTGGTCAGGTGCGCGGTCGCCATGTCCTTACCGGGCACCAGCGTCCACACGTGCAGGTCATGCACCTCCCTCACCCCGTCCACCCCCGCCAGTGCGGCCCGGAGTTCGTCGACGTCGACGTGCTTGGGGGAGGACTCCGACAGGATGCGCAGGGCCGATCGGGCCAGCGAGACGGCCCGCGGCAACACCCACAACGCGACCAGGACAGCGACGACGGTGTCGGCGTATGGCCAGCGGGTCGTCACCGTCACGATTCCGGCGATCAGAACACCGACGCTGCTGACGGCGTCGGCCACTACCTCCATATAGGCGCCCTTGACCGCAAGACTGCTCTCAGAATGTGACCGAAGCAGCAGCACCACAACAAGATTGGCGAGCAAGCCGGCCAGCGCCACCAGGATCATCGGCCAGCCGGGGATATCGGGCGCCTGGCCCAACCGCTTAAAAGCCTCGTAGAGGATGAACACCGCAACGCCCAACAGCAGCACGGCATTGGCGACTGCGGTGAACACCTCCGCGCGGTGCCAGCCGTAGGTACGTGCCGCCGACTTCGATCCGCGGCGAGCCATCAGCACCGCGGTCAACCCCATGAACAGGGCCACCAGGTCGGTGAGCATGTGCCCGGCGTCGGCGAGCAGGGCCAGCGACCCGATAGCCAGCGCGGTGATCAACTCGATCACGAAGAACACACCGAGCAC
>CAXNJA010000194.1:0-4604 GCA_964202555.1 Mycobacterium sp. | reverse complement strand
GGCTTCGTAAGCGGGACCACGCCAAACGCGGCCTTGTCGTCGAGAGTCGATCTCGATTTCGTATGTTACAACATATATGTTGTAACATACGAAATCGAGATCGACTCTCGACGACAAGGCCGCGTTTGGCGTGGTCCCGCTTACGAAGCCGAGTTGCAGATCCCCGCCACGGCGAAGTCGAGCAAGGACTCCAATGCGCCGCTCCGCGCGGAACCCGACGGGAGATGCACGGCGCCGTCCAGGCAGAGCCGGGCGAAACCGTGCACGGTGACCCATGCCTTGAGTTCGGCACCCGTCCGGCCGGCCGGCGGGAGCACGCCGTGGGTGACGAGTTCGTCCAGTGCGCTGCCGAGCAAAGCGTAGGTACCGGTCTCGTCCTCGGCCGGGTCCCTCGGCGCTAGGGAGTGCGCCCCGCAGTGGCCGAACATCACCTCGAACAGTTCGGGGTGGGCCAGGGCGAACTCCACGTAGGCGCGGCCGGTGGCCTTGAATCGGTTGACCGCCAGACTGGCCGGACTCTTGCCGGCTCGGGTGGCATTCATCGCACGGCGCATCCGCTGGGCTAGTTGCGCGAACCCGTGCGCAGCGACGGCGTTCAACAGGTCGGACTTGTCATGGAAGTGCCGGTAGGCGGCATTGGCTGACACCCCGACCTCGCGGGCGGCGGCGCGCAGACTGAACTCGCCGAGTCCATCGTCTTCGATCAGGCGGACGGCCGAGAGGACCATGGCGTTGCGCAGATCCCCGTGGTGGTAGGCGTTCTTCAGCACCGTCATGAACTCCATGTTGACAGTGTGAACACGATGAGTAAAGTTCACGATGTGAACATGTGGGCATCGTGGGAGCCGATCCGCCGGGCGCGCTGCGTGGCCCTGACGACCTACAAGAAGGACGGCACCCCGGTGACCACGCCGATGTGGGTGGCCGTCGACGGGAATCGAATCCTCACTACGTCGGACTTCGACGCGTGGAAGCTCAAGCGCATCGAGCGTGACCCGCGGGTGCGGTTGGCGCCGTGCACGATTCGCGGCCGGGTGACCGGCGAGTTCGTCGATGGTCAGGCGCGGGTGCTGAGTCCGGCCGAGACCGACGAGGCCATTGCGGGCAAGAAGCGGCGCTATGCGCTGTTCCGCGTGATGGTGCGAGTCCGCAAACCCCAGGTCGGTATCGAGATCACCCCGGAGGACGCGTGATGAAAACACAAAACATCTATCTGCAGGGCAACTTCGCCCCGGTCGACGACGAGGTCACGGCCTTCGATCTGGAGGTGATCGGCCAGATCCCGGCCGAACTGGAAGGCCGGTATCTTCGCAACGGCCCCAACCCGGTGACCGTCGACAAACCCGAGCAGCACCACTGGTTCGCCGGACCCGGCATGGTCCACGGCGTGCGACTGCGCGACGGCCGCGCCGAGTGGTACCGCAACCGCTACGTGCGCAGCCAGGCGGTGCGCGCCGCGCTTGGTGAGGACGCCGCCGACGACATCGCCGACGACCAGCCCACCAGTTCGCCGAACACTAACGTCGCCGCGTGGGCCGGCCGGACGCTGGCGCTGGTGGAGGCCGGCGGTGCGCCGGTGGAAATCGGTTATGAACTCGACACCGTCGGGGCATGTCCGTTCGACGCTGTGCCGCCGGGCGGCTTCACCGCGCACCCCAAGTACGACCCGCACACCGGTGAGTGGCACGCCATGTGTTACGCGTGGGCGCAGTGGCTCGACCACATCAAGTACGTGGTCGTCGGCGCCGACGGAACGGTGTCCAAGACCGTCGACGTCCCGTTGCCGGGCATGGTGATGCTGCACGACATGTCACTGACACGCAGTTACGCGGTGATCTACGACCTGCCGGTGACCGTCGACTTCGATCTCGTCGGCGCGGGCCGATTCCCGTTCCGCTGGAACCCCGACTACACCCCGCGCATCGGCCTGCTGCCGCGCGCCAGCACCGACGCCGCCGACATCATCTGGTGCGAGCTGGACCCCTGTTACGCCTACCACCCGATGAACGCCTATGACGCCGAGGACGGCACGGTCGTCATCGACATCTGCCGTTACGACCGGATGTTCGACCGCGACATCATCGGGCCGGCCGGGGACTGCCTGCCGCATCTGTACCGCTGGACCGTCGACCCGGTACGCCGGATAGTTCGTGAGCAGCAACTCGACGACCGCACCATGGAGTTCCCCCGCGTCGCGCCCTCGGTCTCGGCGAGCCGACACCGGTTCGGCTACGGCGCCGGTGTCGCGGACGGTTTCATCGCCGGCGACCTCTGTAAGCACGACCTGCAGGCGGGCACCGTAGAGGTCCACACCGTCGGTGCGGGCCGCGGTTCGGGTGAACCCGACTTCGTGCCGCGGGAGAACCCGGTGAGCGAGGACGACGGCTGGCTGATGAGTCTCGTCTATGACTCCCGCGCTGATCGCAGCGAGCTGCTGATCCTCGACGCACTTGACGTCACCGCCGAACCGCTCGCCAGAGTCATTCTGCCGCAGCGGGTTCCGTTCGGCTTCCACGGCAATTGGATCAGCGACCACGCGGTAGTGCGCACGGTGGCGAAGTGAGCGCGCTGAACAAGCGGGTCGAAACGAGGGTCGGGACGCTGGCGGTCGCCGACCACGGCAGCGGTGAGCCGGTGGTGCTGTGGCCCTCACTGTTCAGCGACCACCGGCTCTACCGTCCGGTCACCGGCCTGCTGGGTGGGCAGTGGCGGACGATCTGCATCGACGGACCCGGCTTCGGTCAGAGCAGCCCGCCGGCCGGTGACGTCCAGCCCGGCGTGCATGCCGCGGCGGTGGTCGACCTGCTCGACGAACTGGGCATCGAGAAGGCCGTCATCGCCGGCTGTTCGTGGGGTGGACAGGTCGCCGCGCACGCAGGTGTGCAGGCACCCGAGCGCACCGCGGCGGTGCTGATGATGAACACCCCGCTGGCGCCGAGTCTGGGCGGGCACCGCATGCAGGTGCTCGGCACCCGACTCATGGGCTCGACGGCGTTCTGGGGCAAAGGTGTGGCTCGGTCGATGATCGCGTCACCCACCAAGCAGACTCACCCGGAACGGGTGGCGGACTTCGTGGCCGCCTTCGGCGACTTCGACCGCGCGGCGGCGACGGAAACGGTGCGCACCGTCCTGGCTGGTTCTCCCGGCCTGGCCGATGTGCTTCCGCGGCTGCGGGTGCCGACGACGATCCTGATGGGTGGCGAGGACGCGTTGTATCCGCCGGATGAGGCTATGCCGTTGGCCCGGCTGGCCGTCGGGGCAAGCATCGAGGTCGTTCCATCGTGCGGGCACCTGGCCCCGCTGGAGGCGCCGGAGGCCGTTGTCGCAGCGCTCAATTCGCTGGTTCAGCAGGTCTGACCCCGGAGATCACCGAGTGGACCTCATCAACACTCTGCGCAGCACCGGGGCGGTGCGCGAGTTCACCGACGAACCAGTTGCCGATGACATCGTGGCGCGCATCCTCGACACCGCCCGGTTCGCGCCCAGCGGCGGTAACGCCCAGTCCTGGCACGTGGTGGTGATCAAGGACCAGAGCACCCGCAGGCGATTGCGGGATCTCTACGTTCCCGGCTGGCGGGACTACCTGGCGATGAGCGCCGCCGGCCTGCGCCCCTGGGCGCCGGGCAATGATCCCGCCGTCGAAGCGGCGGCGGTGGCGGCGATCCCCGCCGAGGTTGCGGCGACGGCGGCGCAGGGATTCGCCGGTGAACTCGACCGTGTGCCGGTGTTGCTCGCGGTATTCGCCGATGTGACCGCCCTGGCGGCGGTGGACCGTGACTTCGACCGCTACCCGATCGCCGGGGGAGCCTCGGTGTACCCGTTCGTGTGGGGCATCCTGCTGGCCGCCCACGCCGAGGGTCTCGGCGGGGTGATGACCACGATGCTGGTCCGGGAGGAACCGGAGGTAAAGCGGTTGCTCGGCGCTCCGGAGCACTGGGCGCTGGCCACCGTCGTCGCGCTCGGCCGTCCGGCCCACCCCCGAAAGCGACTGCGCCGCCGGCCGGTGCGCTCGTTCACCACCGTCGACCGGGCTGACGGCCCCGCTTTCGACACCGCACAGGAAGGCAGTCCATGACCGCACAACCCACCACCACACTGGTGACCGGAGCCAGCAGCGGAATCGGGGAGCAATTCGCGCTGCAGCTGGGCCGGCGCGGACACAACCTGGTGCTCACCGCCCGCAGCGAGGACCGGTTGCAGACCCTGGCGAAACAGCTGCGCTCGGATCATCCCGGCATCGCAGTGGAGGTGATCACCGCCGACCTCGCCGAACCGGGCAGCGGAGCCGCGCTGACCGCCGAACTCACCTCCCGCGGTGTCGGGGTTGACGTACTGATCAACAACGCCGGGTTCGGGTCGCACAACCCGGTGGCCGAGGAGGACCCCGACAACATCGCCCGGGAGATCCAGCTCAACTGCTCGTCGCTGGTCGACCTGACCGCCCGGCTGCTGCCCGCGATGCTCAAGCGTGACCGCGGCGGAATTCTGAATGTGGCCTCCACGGCGGCCTTCCAGCCGTTGGCCACCATGGCGGTGTACGGGGCGACCAAGGCGTTCGTGCTGTCGTTCACCGAGGCACTGTGGGCAGAGACCCGGACCACCGG
>CAXNJA010000193.1:0-4612 GCA_964202555.1 Mycobacterium sp. | reverse complement strand
GGTCACCTACTGCGACAGCTGTTTTCTGGAGATCCCCTGCGACTGCGAGTGACCCCTCGTCACGCCCCGGCCGCCTGCCCGCCGAGATGGTCGATCACCGCGTCGAAGGCGTTGAGGATGAACTGGTCGGCGGCGGGATCGCTGGACACCGGCTGGGAGGACTGCTTGACGATCGCGACCCGACGTCGGCGGTCGATGTAGATCCACTGACCGTGAATTCCTATGGCGCTGATGGCCTCCCGGCCCGCGGCGTGGCGAATCCACCACTGCGCCCGGTAACTCCAGTCGCCGCCGGCCAGCGCGCCGACCGCTTCGGGCCCGGCCGAGAACGCCTCCCGGCTGCCACCGGCCTCCAGGGTCGCGATGATGACGGGGGCGACGATCTGCCGGCCGCCGGCGGTGCCGTCGTTGAGCATCATCATCGCGAAGCGGGCAAGGTCACGGGGTGCGGCGTTGAGGCCGCCGCCGGCCACCAGGGTGCCGCACCGGTCCAGCAGCACATAGGTTTCGGCCTCGGTACCCAGCTGGGTCCACAGCACGTCGGACATCTGATCCTGGAAGGACTTTCCGGTCACCCGGTTGGTCATCCAGTTGACGACGTCGGTCTTGGGGGTCTGATAGCGGAAGATCGCGCCGTGCTCCAGCGCCGGGTCCTTCTGCAGGGTGGCCAGGAAGTCATAGAGACTGTCCGGGGCGCTGACCCCCGGGATCTCCAGCCACCCCAATGCCAGTCCGTATCGGCCGATGCCCGATTCCAGATCGGCGTAGTCCTCGCTGAAGTCCATCGAGTTCACCATGTTCAGGACCTGGCCGACGGTGGCCCCGGCGAACGCCGAGGCACCGGCCAGTTCGGCGACGATGTCGGTGACCTGCTGGCCCTCCGCCAGCACGCCGTCGGCCACCGCCATCAGGGCGAACAGCCCGGCGAAGGATTTGGTGCACGACATCATCTGATGTGGCTGGGCGGGGTGCATACCGTTGGCGTAGTGCTCGTAGACCAGCCGGTCGGGGGTGGCGACCAGGAACGAGTCGGTGTAGGTCTCGCGCAGGAACGTCGCGAGGTCCGCGACGCTGCCGTCGGCCCGGGACACCTCGAGATCGGCGACGGCGGCGTCGGTGTCGACCTCAACCGGTGCGGCGGTGTCGCTGCCGCGGATCGGTGCGGACGGGAAGATGGTGCGCATGTGCTGGTAAGCCCACCGGTTATAGGGCGGAACCATCAGGGCGTTGGTGCGGTCGACCCGCTTGCCGGGCGGCGGCGGGAAGCCTTCCATCAACCCGAGTTCGTGGGCGCTGGCGTACGGGTCTTGGGTCACCGTCGAAGCCTATTCGTTGTTGTTGTCCGACATCAGTTTTCGACCGATCGCACTATGTTCGGGGGAAAACGAGGCGCCGTCCCAGTCCGCGTCGAGCAGCCACAGCGACATCGCCCGGGCGCGGGCAGCGCAGGCGAAATAGAGGTTGGGCAGCGCGATTTGGCGATGCAGGGCGTTGGGCACGAAACCGGTGAAGCAGAGCATGCCGTTGTCGTAGACGTAGCTGCCGAACCCGTAGCCGGTGACGTTTCGGGTCAGCTCCGCACCGTTGAGGGTCAGCGCCAACTCGACGCCCATCTCCTGCGATGCCACCTGGTAGGGGAACCGCTGCAGCACCAGCAGGCCGTTGCCGTACAGCGGGTGGGGTTGGGTGCCGATCACCTGGCACAGCGACGAGTTGGGTCCGTAGGGGAATTCCACGGTGAAGCCCTGCCCACCGGCCGAGGCAATCAGTGACGGCGGTTGGCGCATGAAGTCATCCACCGCGGCGTCGAACTGCTCGGCGGGCCACTGGCAGGGCTCCTTGCCCTCGTCGACGAAGAGGCTGACCGCGTAAACCATCTCGTCGGCTTCGGGCCGCCGGCCGTGCTGCGGGTGACCGCTGGACGCCGGTTGGGCACCCAGGCTCTGGGCGAGGTCGGGGCCCAACACACCCGCCTCGGCGATTTGGGTCACCGCCGCCGCACCGATCACGACGGTCATCCAGGGGGCGATCTCCTCGTGCACCCGGGCCAGCGAACACAGGCTCAAGGTCCGGGTCTGGGCGTCATACACCGGCCCGGACAGAGCGGCGCAGCGCATCGGCCCCTCGTTGAGGTCGCCCAGGGCGGCAGCGGTCAGGTCCAGGTCGGTGACCATCTCGGTGCGCACCCCGATCAGGTAGCCGACGTCGCCGTCGGGGCCGGTTTCCTCCCCGAGGATCTCGATGGTCTGCGCGTTCTGATCGGCCCACCAGGTGAATCCCCGCTCGGTGCGCACCGACCACTGTTCATCGACCTGAAGCTGCTCGCGGTAGAGCCAGTCGATGGTCTGCTCGCCGGCGTTCACGGATCCCCCTGCCTGTGGATGACAGCTCACCGTAGCGCGACCGCCGGACCGGGCGGGGCGCGTCGGGTGTGTCGCACCGGCCGGGAAACCCCTACAGTTTGTGGGGTCGTCGAGTGCACAGACTTGGGGTGATGATGGTGTCGGTTCGTTCCTGCCTATCGGCCGGGCTGGCCGCCGGGGTGCTCACCGCAGCCGCCGGTTCGGTGGCGCTGGTTCCCCTCAGCGCCCCGCCGCTGCCTGCGCTGGCCTCCCCCGCCGTGCAACTGCGCGCCGCCATCGCTGCGCTGCCGCTGCCCGCCGCCGCCCTGCCTAACATCCCGGACCCGATCGACGTCGGTTCGGCCGACTCGACGGGTGATTCGATCATCAACGGCTACAACGCCATTGAGCCGTGGGTGCAGTACAGCGTGGAGCTGGGAGCCTGGGCGGTCGGCTGGCTGCCATGGCCGATCGGCCTTGCCGCTCCGCAAATGATCATCGCTTACAGCGGCATCCAGCCCGTCACTCAGGCCCTGGTGTACAGCACCGCGTATCTGATCGACGGCGAGTTCGAACTGATCGGGCCGACGATCACCAACGGGATCCAGACCGGGGTCGACAACGTCATCGCCGGCGAGATCAGCTGGTTCGCCAGCTTCTTCCCGCCGCTGCCGCCGATCCAGTTCCCGGTGTTGCCGGGGGCGGCGACGGCCCCGGCTGACGCCGTCGGGGCCGAAGCACCGGCGCCGAAGCCCGCCGCCACCAGGTCGACGCCGCCGGCCGAACCCGCACCCATCGAGTCAGAGGCGGTCGAATCCGTCGAGGCGGTGCCCGTCGAGTCAGTGCCCGTCGAGTCAGTGCCGGTCGAGGCGGTGCCGGTCGAGGCGGTGCCCGTCGAGGCGGTGCCGGTCGAGTCAGAGCCCGTCGAGGCGGAGATCGACCTGGCCGCCGAGGCTGCTGCGCCGCGGTCCACCCGCCCCGCTGTCCGCACCCCACGGTCCGCTCCCACTCCGGAACCGATCGCGACGTTCGATGCGGCCACCGAGGCGGCCGATCCGGTGGCTGCCGCCACGGACGCACCGGCCAACGCCCGCAATGCCGGCAGCGCGAAGGCGGGTCGCGGCGCGCGTTAGCTGCGGCATGATGGCTCTATGCGACAGGCCTTACTTCTAGTCGGGATCGTCATGGCGATGAGCGGGACGCTGTTCGCGCTGCAGGGTTTCGGTGCGGTGCAGGGCAGCCCGATGAGCAACACCACCACCTGGTCGGTGGCCGGGCCGGTCATCGCGATCGTCGGGCTGATCCTGGCGGTGTTCAACTGGCCGCGGCGCTGAGCCGCCGGGCCCGGCAGTGCTGAGACCAGTGCTGGGACCGCTGAGACCAGTGCTAGGACGCCGTGTGCGTCTGCGCCCCGTCTAAGTAGGTTGCCAGCACCGCGATGTCGCGCACCGCGTCGGGATCGGCTTCGTGCGATAGCGGATCGGCGCCGAGCAACACGAAGTCGGCGGCCTTACCGGCGGCCAGTGAGCCAACCAGATTGTCCGCGTGGCACATCCACGCCGCATCGATCGTGCTGCCCTTGAGGGCTTGGGCCACGGTAACCCGCTCAGCCGCGTTGAGCACCTCTGCACCGTCGGCCATGGTCCGGGCTGCGGCGGTGGCGATGTAGTTCAGCGGTCCGATCGGTGACACCGAGAAGTCGCAGTGGAAACTGGCCCGCAGCCCGGCCTTGATCACCGAGGCGTAGCGGTCCAGCAGTTCGGCGCGGGTCGGGCCCAGGATGTCGTCGCGCATCACCCTGCCCCACAACCGGACATGGTTCATCAGAAAGCTCGGGGTGATGCCGAGGGTGGCCATCGTGGCGATGTGCTCGTCGTGCAGCAGGGAGCAGTGCTCGATGCGGTGCCGCTTGCCGGCGTCCCAGGCGGGTAGCTTCGCGGTCTGGGTGAAGGCCGCCGTCACCATGTCCAGGGCGGCATCGCCGTTGGCGTGCACCATGATCGGCCACCCTGCGGCGACGGTCTTGGCGAAATTCGCGGCGAGCTGCTCGGGGCTGAAGTTGGCCACGCCGCGGGTGTCTCGGCCGAGGTAGTTCTCCCGCATGTAGCCGGTGTAGCCCTGGTTGGAGCCGTCGGAGACCCACTTGATGGTCTGCGCGCGCAGCCGGTCATCGCCGGAGCCCGGGGCTATGCCCGCGCCGAGGAAGTCGTCGAGGTTCTCCCCCCACAGCGACATCGACCCGCGGATCGGGAAGCCCGGTGCGGCGAACG
>CAXNJA010000192.1:0-4681 GCA_964202555.1 Mycobacterium sp. | reverse complement strand
ATGGCCCACACCATCCCGCCCGAGAAGTTGGCCAAGCAGGCCCGCATCATGGCGGACGCCGGATGTCAGTGCGTCTACGTCGTCGACTCCGCCGGTGCCCTCGTGCTCAGCGACGTCGCCGATCGCGTGTCGGCATTGGTCGCCGAACTCGGCGAGGAGGCCCAAGTCGGTTTCCACGGCCACGAGAACCTCGGTCTGGGCGTTGCCAACTCGGTGGAAGCGGTCCGGGCCGGCGCCAAGCAGATCGACGGCAGCGTCCGGCGATTCGGGGCCGGCGCCGGCAACGCACCGGTCGAGGCACTGATCGGGGTCTTCGACAAGATCGGCGTCAAGACCGGCATAGACTTCTTCGAGATCGCCGATGCCGCTGAAGAAGTCGTCGCCAAGGCGATGCCGGCTGAGTGCCTGCTGGACCGCAACGCGCTCATCATGGGCTACTCCGGGGTGTACTCCAGCTTCCTCAAACACGCCGTCCGCCAGTCCGAGCGCTATGGCGTGCCGGCCCACCAGTTGCTGCACCGGGCCGGGCAACGCAAGCTGATCGGCGGCCAAGAAGACCAACTCATCGATATTGCCCTGGAGATCCAACGGGAGCAGAACCAGCGCGCGCAGGATCAGTCCTGACCCCCAGTCGGGAACGCGCCCAAGCGATCCTGGAACAACTCGCCGGGGACAAGGCGACCCTGCGCGATGACCAGTGGACCGCCATCGAGGCGCTTGTCGTGCAGCGCCGACGGGCACTGGTCGTTCAGCGCACCGGCTGGGGTAAATCCGCGGTCTATTTCATCGCGGCCAAGCTTCTTCGCGAGCAGGGCCGCGGCGCAACGGTGATCGTCTCGCCCCTGCTGGCGCTGATGCGCAACCAGGTCGCCGCCGCCGAACGGGCCGGGGTGCGGGCGGCCACCATCAACTCCGGCAATGTCACCGAATGGGACGACATCCACCGCCGCGTCGCAGCAGGCGAACTGGACGTTCTGCTGGTGAGCCCGGAGCGGTTGAACAATCCGGAATTTCGCGAGAATGTGCTGCCGTCGCTGGCTGCTGACGCAGGGCTGGTGGTCGTCGACGAAGCCCACTGCGTCTCGGATTGGGGCCACGACTTCCGGCCCGACTACCGCCGCATCCGAACCCTGGTGGCGGAATTGGGCGCCGACACCCCCGTTCTGGCGACGACCGCCACCGCCAACGACCGGGTGGTGGACGACGTCGCCGCCCAACTCGGCGTCGGCGAAGCCGGCGGGGCCGACACCCTGGTGCTGCGCGGCGGTCTGGACCGGGAGTCCCTGCACCTGTCCGTCGTGCAGATTCCCGGCGCGGCGCAGCGAGCCGCATGGATTGCCGCACAACTGGATTCCCTCGAGGGTTCGGGAATCATATACACCTTGACCGTCGCCGGCGCACGAGACCTCGCCGCGCTGCTGCGCGATCTGGGGCATGACGTCGCCGCCTACACCGGTGCGACGGACCCGGCCGAACGCGAGCAACTCGAGTCCGACCTGCTCGGCAACCGGGTCAAGGCCCTGGTGGCGACCTCTGCGCTGGGGATGGGCTTCGACAAACCCGACCTCGGCTTCGTCATCCACCTCGGTGCACCGGCGTCGCCGATCGCCTACTACCAGCAAGTCGGCCGCGCCGGACGGTCGACCGCCAGCGCGCAGGTGATCCTGCTGCCGGGTGTCGAGGACAGGGACATCTGGGCCTACTTCGCCTCGGTGGCGTTCCCTTCAGAAGCTTTGGTGCGCAGAGTGATTGACGTCCTCGAGCCGCAACGGGCCCAGTCCACGGCGGCACTTGAGCCGCTCGTCGACCTGGGCCGGTCCCGACTGGAGATGGTGCTCAAGGTCCTCGACGTCGACGGTGCGGTGCGCCGGGTGAAAGGGGGCTGGATCGCGACGGGGCAACCCTGGTCCTACGACGAGCAGCGCTACCGAAAGCTCGACGACGCCCGCCGTTCCGAACAGCGGGCGATGCTCGACTATCAGACCACCGCCGAGTGCCGGATGGCCTTTTTGCGTAGACAGTTGGACGATCCTGAACTCGTTGATGGCGAAGCCTGCGGCCGGTGCGACAACTGCGCCGGGGCCCGATACAGCGGACAGGTCGACCCCTCGACGGTCGATGCCGCCCAGGAAAGGTTGCAGCGCCCCGGGGCCGAACTCAGCCCTCGCCGGCAGTGGCCGACCGGTATGGCCAAACTCGGCATCGAACTGTCCGGCCGGATCAGCGACGGACCGGCGCAGGGGCGGGTGATCGGGCGTCTCACCGACCTGGGATGGGGAACGAGGCTTCGCCGACTGCTCGCCGAACCGGACCAACCCGTCCCGGCCGATGTCCTCAACGCCGCGGTCGCCGTCCTCGCCGCCTGGGGTTGGGCGACGCGACCGGTGGCCGTGATGGGCCTGGACTCGGTCACCCACCCGATCCTGATCAGTTCCCTGGTTGACGGCCTCGCCGAGGTGGGACGGCTGGGCAACCTGGGCATGCTGCGCTACAGCCCCGAACGTCGGCCGGTGACCGCAGCGAATTCCGCCTACCGCGTCGCTGCCCTGGTCGACGCGTGGGACTCACCGGACCTTGGAGGAGTGGCCGGACCGGTGTTGCTGATCGATGACGTGGCCGACACCGGATGGACCCTGACGATGGCGGCGCGGGTGCTGCGCAAAGCCGGTGCGGACGACGTCCTGCCCTTCGCGCTGGCCAGCGTCAACTGACGCGCGGCCGCTGGTTGACTCGGTACTAGAACACGTTCTAGATTTTCCTGGTGCCGATCTATGCTCAGCCCCTGTTGGACGCCATCGCGGAGGCCGAGCAACTGGTACGCGCGGCCCCGCACATCGAGACCGAGGCCGACCTCCTCGAAGGCGTGCAGTATCTGGCCTGGAGCGCCGCCGCCTGCACGCACATCGCGTTCGACTACGACCGCGACCATCCCTTCCTGCAGTCCGGGACCGGCCCGTTCACCAAGATGGGCCTGGACAACCCCGACACCCTGTATTTCGGAACACGTGTTCAGGCCGGCCGTGAATACGTCGTGACCGGCAAACGCGGCACCACCACCGATCTGAGTTTCCAGTTGCTCGGCGGCGAGTACACCGACAGAGGTGTGCCCGACAGCGAGACCGCTTTCGACGACCGCAGACTCGACGTGGCGGACGACGGGAGTTTCCAGTGGCGGTTCACCCCGGCCGCCAACGCCCAACTGGTGATCCGCGAGGTGTACAACGACTGGTCGGCGCAGCGCGGCCACGTCGCGATCGCCCGCACCGACACCGCGGGCACCGCCCCTCCGCCGCTGACCGCAGAGTTGATCGAAAAGCGCTGGGCCACAGCGGGTAAGCAACTCGTGCAGCGGGTCAAGACGTGGCTGCAGTTCCCGCAGTGGTTCTACATGAACATCCCGGTCAACACGATGGTGGCGCCCCGGCTGACACCGGGCGGCCTGGCCACCCAGTACTCGTCGGCGGGTCACTTCGAACTGACACCCGAGCAGGCCCTGGTGATCACCCTGCCCGTCAGCGACGCGCCGTATCTCGGCTTCCAGTTGGGCAGCCTGTGGTACATCTCGCTGGACTACATCAACCACCAGACGTCGCTGAACGGCACTCAGGCGCAAGCGGATCCGGATGGCAAGATCCGCATCGTCGTGGCCGAGCAGAACGCGGGCGTCACCAACTGGGTGGAGACCACCGGCCACCGCAAAGGCTTCCTGCAGTTCCGGTGGCAGCGGGTCTCGCGGGAACTGACCGAGGCGGACGGGCCGACGGTGGAACTGATCGACATCGCCTCGTTGCCGGATCACCTCCCGTATTACGACAGCAACCGGATTTCCGACGACGACTGGCGCGCCCGGATCGCCCTGCGCCAGATACAAATTCAGAACAGGATGGTGGGATAGCCGATGGCCGGTCTACTGGAGAACAAGGTCGTCGTGATCAGCGGAGTCGGGCCCGCACTGGGTACCACCCTGGCCCGCCGTTGTGCCGAGGCCGGCGCCGACCTGGTCCTGGCGGCGCGCACCGTCGAACGACTCGACGGTGTGGCCAAAGAGGTCACCGACATGGGACGCCGCGCTCTGGCGGTCGGCACCGACATCACCGACGACGCCCAGGTGGACAACCTCGTCGCCGAGGCGATGGCGACCTACGGCAAGGTCGATGTGCTGATCAACAACGCCTTCCGGGTGCCGTCGATGAAGCCGTTGGCGGATACGTCGTTCGACCACATCCGCGACGCCATCGAACTGACGGTCCTGGGTGCGCTGCGGATGGCCCAGGGCTTCACCCCCGCACTGGCGGAAGCCAAGGGGTCAGTGGTCAACGTCAACTCGATGGTGATCCGTCATTCCCAACCCAAGTACGGCGCCTACAAGATGGCGAAGGCGGCGCTTCTGGCAATGTCGCAGTCGCTGGCCACCGAACTCGGAGACAAAGGAATCCGGGTGAATTCCGTTGCCCCGGGCTATATCTGGGGCGGCACGCTGAAAAGCTACTTTGCCCACCAGGCCGGCAAGTTCGGCACCACGGTGGACGATATCTACGCCGCCGCCGCCGCCGCATCCGATCTCAAGCGGTTGCCCACTGAGGACGAGGTGGCCTCTGCGATCCTGTTCATGGCCAGTGACCTGTCCAGCGGAATCACCGGTGCGACCTTGGACGTCAACTGCGGAGAGTACAAAGCGTGA
>CAXNJA010000191.1:0-4757 GCA_964202555.1 Mycobacterium sp. | reverse complement strand
CACGCCTCCCGCCGACCCGTTCGCCGAGGATCTGGTCGTGGTGCCCGCGCGGGGGGTCGAGCGGTGGCTCTCCCAGCGGCTCTCCCACCGGTTGGGCTGCGGATCCGGCGAGGACGGGGTGTGCGCCGGGGTGGCATTCCGCTCGCCGGGGTCGCTGATCGCACAGCTTTCCGGGCCGATCGCCGACGCCCGCGAGGACGACCCGTGGTCACCGGAGGCCATCACCTGGCCGTTGCTGGAGGTCATCGACTCGCACCTCGACGAACCGTGGTGCCGAACCCTGGCCGCCCATCTGGGGCATTTCGACGCCGGAGGCGAGAAAGAGTTGCGGCAGGGTCGCCGCTACGCGGTAGCGCGCCGGCTCGCCGGGTTGTTCGCCTCCTACGCCCGGCAGCGCCCGCAGTTGCTCTCCGGTTGGCTTGACGGCCGCACCGACGGCCTCGACGACGATTTGGCCTGGCAGCCGCAATTGTGGCGTCGACTGGTGGCGGCCATGGCGATCGACGCGCCGCACATCCGGCACGCCAAAACCCTTGTGCAGCTGCAGGAGTCCGGTTGTGAGCTGCCGGACCGGATTTCGCTGTTCGGCTACACCAGGCTGGCGACCACCGACATCGAATTGCTCGAGGCGGTCGCGGTGCACCACGAGTTGCATCTGTGGTTGCCGCATCCGAGCGCACCGCTGTGGGATGCGCTGGCGGGCCTGCACGGCGCTGTCCTGCGCCGGGCCGACACCAGTCACCGGCTGGTCGGGCATCCGCTGCTGGCCACCCTGGGGCGCGACGTCCGGGAACTGCAGCGCAGTCTGCCCGCCACGGTCGACACCGACGTGTACCTGCCCGGGTCGTCGGATCGCCCGGCCTGCCTGCTGGGCTGGCTGCAGACCGATCTCGCCGCCGATCGCATCGGTGACCAGGGCCGCGCCCTGCGCGCCGATGACCGCTCGGTTCAGGTACACAGCTGCCACGGGCCGGCCCGGCAGGTCGATGTCCTGCGGGAGGTCCTGTTGGGGCTGCTGGCCGACGACGAGACGCTACAACCGCGCGACATCCTGGTGATGTGCCCCGACATCGAGACCTACGCGCCGCTGATCGCCGCGGACTTCGGCCTCGGTGAGGTGGTGGCCGGCGCCCACCCGGCCCATCAGTTGAGGGTGAAACTCGCCGACCGCTCGCTGGTGCAGACCAACCCGCTGCTGGCGGTCGCCTCCCGGCTGCTGGGCCTGACCGGCAGCCGGGCCACCGCCACCGAGGTGCTCGACATCGCCAACGCCCCGACCGTGCGTGCCCGCTTCGGCTTCACCGACGACGACCTGCAGGACATCACCGACTGGGTGCGGGAGTCCAACATCCGCTGGGGGTTCGACCCGCAGCACCGCGCGCCCTACGGAGTCGACTTCATCCACAACACCTGGCGGTTCGGGCTCGACCGGATTCTGACCGGGGTGGCGTTGTCCGACGACTCGCAGGCCTGGATCGACACCACCCTGCCGTTGGACGATGTCGGCAGCAACAGCGTCGAACTGGCCGGGCGGCTTGCCGAGTTCTGCGCCCGCCTGCAGCAGGTGGTGGAGTCGTTGAGCGGCACCCGGCCGCTGCGGGAGTGGCTGACCGCGCTTGTCGACGGGATCGCGATGATCACCCGGGTAGACGATGCCGACGCCTGGCAAATCAGCCAGATGGAACGGGAGTTCAACGACGTTCTGGCCAAGGCCGGTCCGCACGACCGGACGCTGTTGCGCCTGCCCGATGTCAATCAGTTGCTGCGCCAGCATCTAGCCGGCCGACCCACCCGGGCCAACTTCCGCACCGGCACCTTGACCGTGTGCACGATGGTGCCGATGCGCTCGGTGCCGCACCGGGTGGTGTGTCTGGTCGGCTTGGATGACACCGTCTTTCCCCGCATCGGTGCGCTCGACGGCGACGATGCGCTGGCGCGAGAGCCGATGACCGGTGATCGGGATATCCGCTCCGAAGATCGCCAACTGCTGCTCGACGCCATCTGTGCGGCCACCGAAACCCTGATCATCACCTACACCGGGGCCAATGAGTACTCCGGGCAGCACCGCCCACCGGCGGTGCCACTGGCCGAACTGCTCGACGCGCTCGACGCCACGGTCGCCGATGCCGGGCCCGGTCCGGGGCCCGATTCAGAGCCGGCCCGGGTGCGTGACCGGATCACCGTCCACCATCCGCTGCAGCCCTTCGACGCCCGCAACGTGCAACCCGGTGCGCTCATCGCCGATAAGTCGTTCAGCTTCGACGCCACCGTGCAACGCGCCGCCATCGCCGCCGCCGGTCACCGCCAGGACCGGCCCCGCTTCGCCGATCAGCCGCTGCCCCCGCCGCCCGTCGGCGACGTGTCCCTGGCTGAACTGGTGGGCTTCTTCAAGGACCCGGTGCGGGGATTTTTCCGGGCCCTGGAGTACACCCTGCCCACCGAGGTCGACGGCATCGACGACGCAATCCCCGTCGAGATCGACGCGCTCGGCGAGTGGACCGTGGGCCAGCGGATGCTCGAGGATCTGCTGCGCGGCATGAGCGCGGAGCGCGCCCTGAACGCCGAATGGTGCCGCGGCACCCTGCCGCCGGGAAACCTCGGGTGGCGTAAGGCCCGGGAAATCCGCGACCGGGCCGTGCTGCTGGCGCAGGAGGCCGGCCCATTGCGGTCCGAACCGCCGCGGGCGCTCGACGTCGATGTCGACCTGGGTGACGGGCGGCGGCTCACCGGTACCGTCGCCCCGGTGTTCGGCAGCCGGCTGGTGTCGGTGACGTACTCGAAACTGGACGGCAAACATCTGCTATCCGGCTGGATTCCGTTGTTGGCATTGGCCGCTCACCAGCCGGCGACGGACTGGTCGGCCGTGTGCATCGGACGCGCCAAGGACGGTGCCCAGCCGCGGCGGGTGAATCTCGCCGGGCCTGATGTTCCCGCCGCGGCGCTGCTGCGCGACCTGGTCGCCATCTATGACGTCGGCCGCAGCGAGCCGATTCCGTTACCGCTGAAGACGTCCTACGCCTGGGCCGAGGCCCGCTACCGAGGATCAAACCCGCTGTGGGCGGCCGGAAACCGATGGGCCTCCAACAACTTCCCCGGCGACGATGCCCAGCCCGCGCACGTCCGGGCGTGGGGTCAGGGCGCTCCGTTGAGCGCGCTGATGCAGCCCCTGCGGCGCGGTGAGGAACACCAGGACGAAGACAACCGGTTGGGCGCCTACGCGGCCCGGGTATGGCTGCCGGTGCTGCAGGCCGAGGCCAGGGGACGCTGATGCAGCCTAAGCTCCAACCCCAGACCCAACCCGCGACCCAACCCGTGACCGAACCCCCCCGCTTCGACCTCCTCGGTCCGCTGCCGGCGCGCAACACCACCACGGTCCTGGAGGCCAGTGCCGGAACGGGTAAGACGTTCGCGCTGGCTGCTCTGGTCACCCGCTACATCGCCGAGGGCCAGGCCACTCTCGATCAGATGTTGCTGATCACCTTCAGCCGGTCGGCCACCCAGGAGTTGCGTGACCGGGTTCGCCGCCAGATCGCCGACGCGGTAGCCGCTTTCAAGAATCCCAGCCTGGCCCGCGGCAATGAGGTGCTCGAGCACCTGCTGGCGGGCAGCGCCGACGAAGTCGAACGGCGGCGCACCAATCTGGTCGACGCACTGGCCGGATTCGATGCCGCCACCATCGCCACTGTGCACCAGTTCTGCCGGCTGGTTCTGTCCTCGCTGGGGGTCGCCGGAGACAGCGATGCCGGGGTGGAACTGGTCGAGAGCCTCGATGATCTGATCGCCGAGATTGTCGATGATCTCTACCTGGCCCGGTTCGGCCGGGAGCGCGAGGACCCGGCGATCTCCTACCGCGAGGCGCTGTCGCTGGCGCGGGCGGTGGCCGGCAACCCGGCGACCGAGTTGCGGCCGCGCGACCCCGAGCCGGGCACTCACGCGGCGGTGTGCGTCGACTTCGCCCAGGCCGTGCTGGCCGAATTGGAGATCCGCAAACGCCGCCGCGGCATCCTGGGCTACGACGATCTGCTGACCCGGCTCGCCGATGCGCTGAAAGCCGACGACTCCCCGGCCCGGCAGCGGATGAGCCGGCGCTGGCCGATCGTCATGGTCGACGAGTTCCAGGACACCGACCCGGTGCAGTGGGCGGTGATCGACCGGGCGTTCACCGGGGTGTGCACCTTGATTCTGATCGGGGACCCCAAACAGGCCATCTACGCCTTCCGCGGCGGCGACATCGTCACCTACCTTCTGGCGGCTGACACCGCCGGCGAGAAGCAGACCCTGCCGACGAACTGGCGTAGCGACGCCGATCTGCTGGAGCGTTTGCAGGCGGTGCTCGGCGGCGCCGAACTGGGTGACCGACGCATCGTCGTGCACAAAGTCGAAGCCCACCATCCCGGGACCCGGCTCGTCGGCGCCCCGCATAACGATCCGTTCCGGCTTCGGGTGGTGACCCGGGAGAAGTTCGACCGCACCGGAACCAAAATCATCCCGATCGGGGAACTTCGCGACTTCATCCCGCGCGACCTCGCCGCCGACATCGGCGCGCTGCTGGCCAGCGACGCCACCTTCGACGGCGCCAGGGTCGAAGCCGGTCACATCGCGGTGATCGTGGAGAAGCACAAAGACGCCCGGGCCTGCTTTCAGGCGCTGACCGACGCCGGCATCCCGGCGGTCTACACCGGTGACTCGGACATCTTCGCCTCCGACGCCTGCGACGACTGGCTGGCCCTGCTGGAGGCGTTCGACCAGCCGCACCG
>CAXNJA010000190.1:0-4764 GCA_964202555.1 Mycobacterium sp. | reverse complement strand
CTGGGTGGTGTGCGCCACCGACTACCAGGGCCTCGGCACACCGGGTATGCACCAGTACACCGTCAACATCACCAACGCACGTGACGCCGTCTACTTGGCGCGTGCGGCGCGCACACTCGACGCCGGTGCCGGCACCACGCTGGGGTGCGCGGGGTGGTCGCAGGGTGGTGGTGCGGCGGCGGCGGTGGCCGAACTGGACCCGGGCGACTTCGGCGATCTGACGCTCATCGGCACCGTGCCGATGTCACCGGGCGTCGGGAAGATCGCGCTGGAGAACCCGGCGGCGGTCACTGCGGCATTGACCAATCCCACCACCCCTCCGGACTCACACCTGGTCATGCTGCTGGCCGGCATCTACGCGGCCAACCCGACGAAATTTCAACTGTCGCAGGCGTTCACCCCGCTGGGTGTGGAGATCATCGAGACGGCATGGAACAACCAGCCGGTTCACCATCTCAACGACACCATCTTCCGCATGTTCAAGCTCAAGGGTGCGGTGCTCAATCCGAATCCGCCGAACTTCGGCGATTGGAAGGCCGCCATCGTCGCGGGTTCGGCGGCGAATAAGAAGCCGGTCGCGCCGGTGCTGGTGTGCATCGACAGCTTCGACAACGGCAGCGTGGTCCCGGTCTCCTGGCAGACGGCCTACGTCGAGGCGGCCAGGAAACTCGGAGGCACCGTCGAGACCCGGGATTACCCGAAGGACGACCACTTCTCGCTGCCGCAGAGTTGCGTCGGCGATGCGCGCACCTGGCTGAACAAGCAGCGCGGTTAAGCCTCCACCGCCGCCACGACGCCGACCGCCCCGGGGCCGAGGTGGATGCCGAGCACCGGACCGAGGTCGGTGACGACCACCGGCCCGCAGGCTGGCAGCGCGCTGGTAAGCGTCCCCGCCAGATCAGCCGCCCCGCCGGGGTTGTCGACGTGCTGCACGGCCAGCGCGGCACGGCGCTCCCCCACCACCTCCAGCACCTGCTCCACCATGGCGGCCACCGCCTTGGAGGTGGTGCGCACCCGCTGAGCCAGCACCAGCTTGCCGTCGTCGATCTGCAGCAGCGGTTTCAGCGCCAGCGCGGTGCCGAGCCAGGATGCGGCCGTCCCGATGCGACCGCTGCGGCGCAGGTTCTCCAAGCGCTGCACCACGATGAAGGCGTGCACCCGCGACACCGCCGACCGGGCCTGCGCCGCGGTCTCGTCCAGGCTGGCGCCAGTGCGGGCCGCCCGCGCGGCGGCCAGCGCGACGAATCCGGTTCCCATACCGGCTGATTCGGAGTCCACCACCTGCACCGCGCCGCCGAATTGCTGCGCCACGTGCTCGGCGGCTCCCAGTGTGCTGGACAACGCTCCGGCGATGTGGACGGCGACCACGCCATCGCCGCCACTGCCGGACAGCGCAGACCGGTACGCCGCAGCGAGTTCGGCCGGACTGGCGCCGGCTGTACTGACCTGGGGGCGTTGGTAGAGGTCCGCCGGCATGGCGTCGAGGCCGTCGCGCAGGTCTTGTCCGTCGAGTAGCACGTGCAGAGGCACCACCTGGATGCCCCATTCGGCGACGGCGGCCGCCGGCAGCCTCGCCGAGGAGTCCGTGACCACGACAACCGGCACGTGCGCCTCAGTCCGAGCCGTTCACGCCGGCTTGGGCCAGCGCCTTGAGCATCAACTCGGCGACCGCTTCGTGCGCCTCGAAGTTCCAGTGAATGCCATCCGGGTTGCCACGGCCACCCAGGACATGCTGGGCCACCGCCTCTTTGAGATCCACCAGCGGTATCCGTTTCTCAGCCGCCCAGTCGGTGATTGCGGCGACGGTTCCGGGCCTGCCGTGATGAGCCAAACCGTAGGTGGGCGCGATGTGGACCGACGGCAACGACGCCACGATCGGTATCCCGGGCCGGTTGAAGTCGATCGCGCCGCGGGTCATCTCCAGGTATTCCACGGTGAGGTGCGGCGGCAGCGCCGAGCGCGACACCGGGGACAAACGAGGTTGCAGCCAGCCGTAGGAATCGCGCACCCAGCGGCGCAGCAGCGGGGGCCGGACATAGCGGATCAACTCCCGCGCCGCGGTGGGCAGCGGCGACGGCAGCGAGTCCATCCCACTGGTGGCGAAGACGACCGCGCCCGCCCTGGGCAGCGCCGCCCAGGACCGCGGGTCCTGAGTGGCCGCCCACCAGACGTCGCGGCAGGTCCAGCCGATCCGACCGATGAGTTCACAGTCCCAATCAAGTTGCTTGGCAACGATATTGGGCCAGATCCGGGGGTCATCGGCCGGCAAACCGCCCTGCGGCCCGTAGTAGGACAGCGAATCGCAGAAGACCAGCAGCGTCCTGGGCCGGCGGGCAGGAGCGGAGCGACCCGGGGAAGGATCAGCCTCAGAGGACATCGTTGGCGACCTGAGCCGATGCGTTCCAGACATCCAACCGCCAGCGCAGCTCGTCGGCGGCGGCATCCGCCGGCCCGTGCCCGGACAGCTGGGCCCAGCTGGCGTTGCCCATGCCGCCCAACACCGGCCAGCTGTCGACCGGGAGGTCCAGCAGTGCGGCGGTCAACGCGGCGATCAGGCCACCGTGGGCGACCAGCACCACCGGCCTCTCCGGCTCGTCGGCGCCCCATTCCGGTTCCCCGGCAACGAGTTCGGCGACCAGGGGCCGACTCCGGTCGGCAACGTCGATGCGGCTCTCCCCGCCGTGCGGCGCCCACCGCGCGTCATCGCGCCACGCCAGCCGAGCCCCAGGAGCGATGTCGTCCACCTGGGAGTGGGTCAGGCCCTGCCAGTCCCCCAGGTGGGTTTCCCGTAGCCGGGTATCGACCTGCACCGGCATACCGCAGCGCTCGCCGAGGCTCATCGCCGTCTCATGTGCCCGGCGCAGGTCGGAGGACACGATGGCAAGGGGCTGGCGTTTGGCCAGCACTTCGGCGGCGGCGACGGCCTGGGCGCGCCCCAGGTCGGTCAGATCGGTGTCCAACTGGCCTTGCATTCTGCTGCCGGCATTGAACTCGGTCTGGCCGTGGCGCAGCATCACCAGATGACGCACCCTCATGACTGCTCCCCGGTTTCAGCGTCGTCGGAGTTCACATCGTCGGTGTTCACCTCGACCAACGGGCAGTCCCGCCACAGCCGGTCGAGGGCATAGAAGTTGCGTTCGTCGGTGTGCTGAATGTGCACGACGATGTCGACGTAATCCAGCAGCACCCAACGGCCCTCGCGGGCGCCCTCCCGGCGCGCCGGTTTGTAGCCGGCCAGGCGCATCTTCTCCTCGGCCTCGTCGACGATGGCGTTGACCTGGCGTTCGTTGTTGGCCGAGGCGATCACGAAACAGTCGGTGATCACCAGTTGACCGGAGACGTCGATGACGACGATGTCCTGGGCGAGTTTGGCGGCCGCGGCGCGCGCCGCCACCGTCGCCATCTGGATCGCTTCGGCCGAGGCGGTCACGGGGTCACTCCCTCCGGTGCGGCCATCTCGCTGGCCTGATACAGGTTTCTCTTGGCCACGTACTGCACCACCCCGTCGGGCACTAAATACCAGATAGGCCGGCCGCCGGCGGCGCGGGCCCGGCAGTCGGTGGACGAGATCGCCAGCGCCGGCACCTCGACGAGCGCCAGCGCATCATCGGGCCGTTGGTCCAGGGCCTCGACGATGTGGGAATCGGTCAACTCGTAGCCGGGCCGGCTGACGGCGATGAACTTGGCCAACCCGAACAGCTCTTCCCAGCCCTGCCAGGTCAGGATGGAGGCCAGTGCGTCGGCGCCGGTGATGAAGTAGAGATCGGCGTCGGGGTGCAGGGCACGCAGGTCACGCAGGGTATCGCTGGTGTAGGTGGGGCCGCCCCGGTCGACGTCGACCCGGCTGACCGAGAAGCGCGGGTTGGACGCGGTGGCGATGACAGTCATCAGGTAGCGGTCCTCGGCGGCGGTGACTTCGCGTTCCTTCTGCCACGGCTGGCCGGTCGGCACGAACACCACCTCGTCGAGTTCGAAGAGGTCCGCGACTTCACTGGCGGCGACGAGGTGGCCGTGGTGAATCGGGTCGAACGTCCCGCCCATTACGCCGAGCCTGCGCCGAGAAGCCACGGATTTGAAGCTTACGGGCTCCACCCGATCCCTATACCGGCAGCAACTGATCGATCACTCCTGCCAGCTGTTTTGCCGACCGGCACTCATGAATGGTGATCACATCTTCGTAGCGCGGCACCGCCGAGTCGCCGCTTCCCCACAGGTGTCTGGGCTCGGGATTGAGCCAGTGTGCGTGCCGGCTGGCGGTCACCATATGCGCCAGCACGTCGGTGGCGGGGTTGCGGTAGTTGGTGCGACCGTCGCCCAGGATCAGCAGCGAACTGCGCGGAGACAGCACCCCGGGGAAGTTCTCGGTGAAGGAGACGAAGGCGTTGCCGTAGTCGGAGTGCCCATCGCGGGTGTAGACCCCGGCCTCCCGGGTGATGCGCTGGATGGCCACGGCCAGGTCGGCGTCCGGGCCGAACAGGTGGGTGACTTCGTCGGTGGTGTCGATGAAGGCGAACACCCGGACCCGGGAGAACTGCTGGCGCAGCGCGTGCACCAGCAGCAGGGTGAAGTGGCTGAACCCGGCCACCGAACCGGACACGTCGCAGAGCACCACCAGTTCCGGGCGGGCCGGACGGGGCTTGCGCAGCACCACGTCGATTGGCACCCCGCCGGTGGACATCGACTTGCGCAGCGTCTTACGCAGGTCGATCGACCCGGCCCGGGAGCGGCGGCGCTTGGCGGCCAGCCGGCTGGCCAGCATCCGGG